>CAZBQM010000025.1:0-32615 GCA_964494045.1 uncultured Rikenellaceae bacterium | reverse complement strand
TTGACTTCAACAGTCGGGGGTGTCAGGTATCTGATTTCTGATTCATTCTGTGCCATGTCTTATTCCTCCTTCGATTTTACTGATTCTTTCTGTTTTCTCTTTTTTTCAGCATATTCGATGGCAAATTTCTCCATCCTGAATGTTAAGAATCTGATGATCCTCTCATCCCTGCGATACTGGACTTCAAGTTTTTCAATCAGATCGCCGGCTCCTTTGAATTCTATCAGATAGTAGAAGCCTGTCGACTTCTTCTGAATGGGGTAGGCCAGTTTTTTCAGCCCCCAGTTCTCTTCATGAACGATCTCACCTTCGTTGTCGGTGATGACCTTCTTGAATTTCTGTACCGCTTCCTTCATCTGGTTCTCAGACAAAACGGGAGTTGCAATGAAAACGGTTTCGTACTGGTTCAACATAATAATAATAATTTGTTAATTGGTTTAATTAATTTGGCTTGCAAAGGTAAGATAATTTTGGTTCTGACAAAACATAGTGCCCTGATTTTTTACAAAGTTACAACCCGGAGATGCCTTTCAGGCTGTTGATGAAATGGATTATCCGGGTCTGTTTGATCCTGCTTTTTAACTATATTTGTCAGGCAATATATTGACTAACGGATAGAGGATTCTGTTTATATGGAAAATTTTATTGTTTCTGCAAGGAAGTACCGTCCGCCTTCATTTAACATGGTGGTTGGGCAGGATTCCATTACAAACACGCTTAAAAGTGCCATTCTTAACAATCATCTGGCCCATGCATATCTGTTCTGTGGTCCCAGGGGAGTAGGAAAGACGACCTGTGCCAGGATCTTTGCCAAGGCGATAAACTGTTCGAACCTGAAGCCCGACGGTGAAGCCTGCGATGAGTGCGAGTCGTGTTCGTCGTTCAACAGCTCACGCTCATTCAACATTCACGAACTTGATGCCGCTTCAAACAACAAGGCCGATGATATCCGCAACCTGACGGATCAGGTGAGGGTTCCTCCCCAGATAGGTAAATACAGCGTATATATCATAGATGAGGTTCACATGCTTTCATCCACAGCTTTCAATGCTTTCCTTAAAACGCTTGAAGAACCTCCTTCCCATGCCATCTTCATACTTGCCACAACCGAAAAGCACAAGATTATACCGACAATCCTTTCGCGTTGCCAGATCTTTGATTTCAACCGGATAAGGGTCGAGGATATCGTTGCCCGGCTGGCTTATGTAGCCAGAAATGAATCTGTCGAGGCAGAGGAGGAAGCCCTGCATATAATAGCTCAGAAAGCTGACGGAGCCCTCAGGGATGCTCTTTCGATCTTTGATCAGATAGTGAGTCTCAGCGGGAAAAAGCTTAGCTACAGAGATGTGATCGAGAACCTTAATGTTCTCGACTTTGAGTATTATTTTAAGACTGTCGATTCAGCTCTCAGGGGTGATGTTCCATCGGTGCTGATGATCTTCAACGAGATACTTGAAAAGGGATTTGACGGTCATAATTTCGTGGCCGGTCTGAGCAGCCATCTGAGGGATCTTCTTGTAAGCCGCGATGAAGTCACTCTGCGTCTTCTTGAAGTTGCTCCTTCTCTGCGACAGCGATACAGGAACCAGTCGGCAGGCAGCCCTGTCGGTTTTCTTTACAGGGCCCTTGACATTCTGAGCAACTGCGACCTCTCGTTCAGAACAAGTAAGAATCAGCGCCTCCATGTGGAGCTTGCCCTGATTAAACTATGTATGATCATGTCTGAAAGCGCAGGCGATCCTCAAAAAAAAAACAGTGAACCTGACCTGAGTCAACAAAAAAATTCAGAAACTCCTGTCTCAGCAGCCACTGTAACTCCTGTTGCCAGGGAACAACAGCCTCAGACTGAGAACAGGATTCATCAGGCACATACAGGATCGTACGGGAAAGTTCAGAAGCCCGATACCCGTCAGTCAAAGTCCGTCTCAATCAGGGATCTTATCTCTGATACGGAGATTGTTGAGGAAAAGACAGCAGTTAGTGATAACGTAGCTCCGCAGGAATATACACCCGGCCCGACAAAAGAACTGACTCCCGAAGTCTTTAGCGGCGTCTGGAAACAATTTACAGGGCAGCTCACTGATGAAGGCCCCAGGATTGTCAGCATGTTCAATACGGTGAAACCTGAAATCACTGATGATAAGAAAATTATCATCCACCTTTCGAATGCTGATCAGAAAGATGTTTTCGTACAGCAGTACAAACAACGTCTGCTCTCGTTTCTGAATGGCTTTTTCAAAATTAATAATGATGACATAGAGTCGGTTGTTGATGTTTCAGAAGCTGCCGGGGTGCCATATTCGGATGACCAGAAGTTCACATATCTTGCTTCGAAGTACCCGGCCCTCAAGGACATAAAGAAAAGCCTTAACCTCGATATTCCATAATCCGTTTTTACAGGCTGCCTGGTTAATGCGGAAGTTGTGAAAATTGCTGAATTGATATATGTGATCCTTTACCGTTCCTGACATGAAGGAAAATCTTTTTGCTGATAGGGTCTTTAATGATACCCGGACCATGATCACGGTAATAAACCGCGATTACAGGTACGAGAAGGCAAACAAGGCTTTTTGTGACAAACACGGAAATTCTTCCGGATCAGTTGTCGGGAAATCCCTGGATGAGATATGGGGTGGAAGTGTTTTCACTGATAAAATCAAAAATAACCTGGATCTGTGTTTTGCCGGTGAGAGTATCAGCTATGAAGCTTCTTTCAGATTCAAGGACATGGAGGAACGTTTTTTCGAGGTCAGTTTTTCTCCCTTCAGGGATGAATCCGGGATTATCACCCATGTTATTGCCCGGACAAAAGATATCAGCGACAGGAAACTCGCTGAAAAGGAAGCTGATAAGTTACGGAAGGAATATACCGAGAAGGCAAAGAACTATGAAGAAAGGCTTCTGCAGGCCCAAAGACTGGAAACCATAGGTTCACTTGCAGGAGGTATAGCTCATGATTTCAATAATATCCTGGCTACCATAGCCGGATATGCCGAAATGCTTGATGAAGACCTTTCTCCTGAATCACCTTCGCATGATAAAACAGGGAAGATTCTTTCAGCAGTTTACAGGGCACGGTCTCTTACAGACCAGATAATTGCCTTCAGCAGGTCTTCCGGCACAAAGTCTGTCCCGGTCGTTGTCAGCAAAATCCTGTCTGAAGCACTCGACCTGGCCCGGTCATCAGCACCCGGCAATATAAAGATTGTAAGCGGCATCACTGAAGAAGAGATCGTGGTTAAGGCTGATCCTGTACAACTGTTCAGGGTATTCCTGAATATCATCACCAATGCTCTTCAGGCTATGGAAGAGAATGGCGGAGTTCTTGATGCAGAGATGGAACTGATTGATTCGTCGGTGGTTAATGAATTGATTAATAAGAACGTAAATGTCAGGAAATATGCACGGATAAATATAAATGATACGGGTGAAGGTATGGATCCGGTTGTGGTGTCAAGGATCTTCGAGCCCTTTTATACTACAAGGGAGGTTGGGAAAGGAACAGGACTTGGACTTTCAGTGGCTTATGGCATTGTGACCGGAATGGGAGGGGAGATACTTGTTTCAAGTACCAGGAATAAGGGCTCTTTGTTTCAGATTTATCTTCCCGTATTTGAAGGAAATTTTTCTACTTTTACTGAACCGAATGAATGAAACACCTGTTATATTGATCGTGGAGGATGACCATGAGCTCCGTGAGATGCTCAGGTTATCGCTTACCCGGAGGAAGTTTACGGTTATCGAAGCCGGAAACGGGAAGGAGGCAATTGCCCATTTCAAACCTTCAGTGACAGATCTGGTTATTGTCGATCTTATTATGCCTGAAGAGGATGGGTTGAAAGTGATAATGAGAATGAAACAGATTAAACCGGAAATAAAGATCATTGCAATCTCGGGCGGAGGGAAAGCCGGACCAGCCAACTATCTTCAGCTTGCCAGAACCCTTGGAGCCGACGAAGCCTATCCGAAACCATTCTCGCTCCATGATCTTATTTCCAGGATTGAGACTATGCTTGATAATCAGAATATTTGATGTTTTTATTTCAAAAACCAGGATTATGTTAAAAAAGAAAATTGAAGATATCTGCAACAGGCAGATAGAAAGAGAAGGTTATTCCTCGAATCTGTATCTTGCAATGGCCTCATGGGCCGAAAACTCAGGATTCGGAGGAGTTGCTGCATGGCTCTATGCCCAGGCCGAAGAAGAAAGACTTCATATGCTTAAAATCGTTAAGTACATCAACGAAAGAGGAGGGAAAGCCATTATCCCTGCATTCAGCAATCCACCCGCCGACTACAAGGGAGTTACCGAAATGTTTAAAGAGGTGCTCAGACATGAGGAATTTGTTACGGCTAGCATTAACGAAATGGTTGCCCTCTCTCTGGCCGAGCAGGATTTCAATACTCATAGTTTTCTGCAGTGGTTCGTTACCGAACAGATACAGGAAGAGTCTTCCGTAAGGATCATTATTGACAAGCTTAATCTTGTTGGCAAAAACAATATGTACCAGTTCGACAGGGATATTTTAAACCTGAGAACTGCAACAGGCAACGAAGCTACTCCGGCACAATGATTCTTAAGAAATTTCTGCTGTCGCTTTGTTTTACTGCCGTACTTCTTACACCCGTTCTGCCTCAGGTATTGAAATCTGACCGGCATGTAGCGGGTGTTTCCTATGCCGGAACCAGGGTAAACAGGATGTATCTGCCTCCTCCAAAGGAATTCTTTAATAAAAGGGATTCCAAGGGAGGTGCCGAAATTAAAGTCACTTACAGTAACTTCCCCGTTACCGTACAGAAAGCCATTGATTACGCTATATCCATTATGGAGACCCTTCTTCCGGAGGATACACGTATCTCTGTGTCGGCAACATGGAAACGAATCAACCAGAGAGGTGTTCTTGGAAATTCATCAATTTCCGGACTGGTGCCGGGGGATGCAATCAATGCTCCCGATCCCCATTCAGCCTATCCGCTTCCTCTTGCAGAAAGGATATTTGGTGAAAGCCTCAATTCAGACTTTGCTCCTGATATTGAAGTTGAGATCAATAGTTCAATAAACTGGTATTTCGGTACCGATGGCAATACCCCGGTTAACCAGTACGACCTGGTTACGGTGTTTCTTCATGAGCTTTGTCACGGTCTTGGATTTTTCGATTCGATGGGCGTCACCGACGACAATTCAGCCGGGTATTATGGTTTTGGTTCCTACCCGATGATCTACGATACCTTTGTTGAGAATACCCCGGGAAAAAGGCTGACTGACACTCTTGCTTTTGATAATAATTCTCCTGCACTTTACTCTGCCATTACCGGAAATCAGCTTTTCTTCAACGGGCCTCTTGTGAGTACTTATCTCTCCGGAGGCAGGGCACGTTTATATGCTCCTGAAAAGTGGGATTCCGGATCGAGCGTGTCGCATTTCGATGAGGAGGCAACACTCCCGGTCAATTCCCTGATTACTCCTTTCATTGACCTTGGTGAAGCAATTCATGATCCGGGAAATCTTATCATGTCAGTGCTCGGCGATCTGGGCTGGATAAATACAAGGATAACCCACGAAGCTCCCGGGGATACTGAAGAACCGGTTACCGGAATCAACATTTCGGCCACTGTCAGCTCAGATACGGTTTTCAACAGGGATCTTGTAAGACTGGTTTACTCCACGGATGGTTTCGCCAGCTCTTCTACACTGCCCATGACGGCTGTGAATGAACTTAGCAGCCTCTTCAGCACCCTGGTGCCTGTAAATGACTATAATGTGAAGCTTGAGTACTATGTTTTCACAGAAGATTGTTTCTCAAGAATTTTCAGAATGCCATCATTGGCTCCTGAAGAAGCCTTCAGCATCTTCATTGGCACAGATACTGTAAAACCGGTGATTACTCACAGCCCTGAAACCTATTATTTCAATGTGATTGATTCCATTACCTTCAACGCTACTGTTACTGACAACACAGGTGTTGACACCGTTTATGCCGAGTACTGTATCAATGAAGGCGAATGGAGAAGCTTTGGGCTCGGGCCAAAGGACGGGGATGTTTACATGTCTGCCCACAGTGTTGCCGGAGATGATTTCAAAGAGGGTGACTCATTGCGCTACAGGATAATTGCTTTGGACAAAGCACAGATTCCGAATATCAGAATGTCTCCGGCCGAAGGTTATTATTCGGTCAGTATTGAAACCACCCGCGAGCCTGTCGACAGGTATTCAACTGACTTCTCAGATGCTGAGAGTGAATTTTATTCCGAAGGTTTAAGCACGGGTGCCATAGATGGTTTCCCCAATGAGGCTCTTCACTCGGAACATCCTTATACCAGTCCGGGAGAAAATGGCAGTTATTTCGATTTTCTTGCTGTCCTTCGTACCCCGGTTAAGTACGATCCTTCAGGACTATTAGTAGCCTTTGAGGAAATTGTCATGGTTGAACCTGGTGAAACAGGGGCATTATTCGGAACAGAGGATTTCTATGACTATGTGGTAATAGAAGCTTCATCTGATTATGGCGAGACATGGTTCGCTGTAGCCGACGGATATGATTCAGGAACCAGGAGCGAATGGCTGAGCGCCTACAACAGCAAAATTGATAATTCGGGTAATTCGGTTTATGTGCCGTCTCTTTCATTAATAAGGGAACATGTTATCTCAGCTGATCTGACTGGCCTTGTCGACCCGGGCACTCCACTGCTGATACGCTTCCGTCTGCACTCCGATCCCCTGTCAAACGGTTGGGGCTGGATGATTGATAATCTTGCGATTAACTCTATTGCTGAAACAACGGAAAAACTCTATGAAGACAGTCTTTCCTTTTATCCGAATCCCGGTGACGGCATCATCCATCTGAAAATACCTCAGTCATGGGGAGCAGAAGAAGTGGACTACATTGTCTACAATGCTTCCGGGACCGTGGTGGCAATGAAAAAGAATTCAGATCCGACAGGGCCTGTTGTTGATATCTCAGGATTATCTCAGGGGATATATTATATCAGGATTATGTCAGGTACAAGGATGGCTATACTGAAATACACCCTGGTAAAGTGATAATGTGCCAGGTCTTTCAGGGTTCCCTGCAGTCAGACTATATTTTTACAGACCTGTGATCAGGAACGTGAGAATACCGGAGACTCTCTGTTGATACATATTATAAGGGCAGGAAAAATAACTGGTAAAAATTACCTAATTTTGCAAAGATTTCAAGTAAGGCAGTAAATAAGATAAGATGAGCTTTGTTACAAAGGTCCTGGGCATGTTCCTGGGCAATAAATATGAAAAAGACATTAAGGAGATATCTCCTTATATTGAAAAGATTAATGAGGAGTACGTAAAGCTCAGGGATCTTTCAAATGACCAGCTCAGGGAGTGTACTTTTGAGCTCCGCAGGGAGATCATGGCATATGTGGAACCTGAAGAAAAAGAGATAAGATCTCTTAAGGAACAGGCTGATGCCGAGGAAGATGTTGACAAAAAAGAGGAACTGTACAATCAGGCCGACAAACTTGAGAAGCATATAAACGACAAGCTTGAGGAGATCCTTGACAGGTCGGTTCCGAAGGCCTTTGCCATAGTAAGGGAAACGGCCAGGAGGTTTAAGGAGAACAGCGAACTCGAAGTCACTGCTCTTCAGTATGACAAGGACCTGGCTGCAACAAGGGAAAGCATCACCATTGAGGGCAACAAGGCTGTGTGGAAAAACCGCTGGAATGCAGGGGGAAATGAGATCCTCTGGGACATGGTCCACTACGATGTGCAGCTCATAGGAGGTGTTGCTCTCCATAAAGGCAAGATTGCCGAGATGGCTACAGGGGAAGGAAAGACGGTTGTGGCCACACTGCCTGTTTTCCTTAATGCACTTGCCGGACGAGGCGTTCATATTGTGACTGTGAACGATTACCTCTCGAAACGTGACTCGGAATGGATGGGGCCGATATATGAATTTCATGGCCTGAAGGTTGATTGTATCGATAAGCACCAACCCAATTCTGCTGACCGACGTAAGGCATATAATGCCGATATCACCTTCGGTACCAACAATGAGTTCGGTTTCGACTACCTCAGGGATAATATGGCCATCAATCCGGAGGATCTTGTTCAGAGAAAGCACCATTATGCCATCGTTGACGAGGTCGATTCAGTGCTTATCGACGATGCCAGAACCCCTCTGATCATTTCGGGGCCTACGGCAAAAAGCGATACTCAGCAGTTTGACGAGCTCAAACCAAAGGTTGAAAAACTTGTTAGTGCCCAGAAAAAACTTGTTACCCAGATGCTTGCCGATTCGAAGAGGCTGATTTCTGAAGGAAACAATGAAGAAGGTGGTTTACTGCTTCTGAGGGCCTTCAAGGGTCTGCCTAAAAACAGTGCTCTTATAAAGTATCTCAGTGAAGAAGGGAACAGATCCCTTATGCTTAAGACTGAAAACTTCTATATGCAGAACAACAGCAAGGAGATGCATAAGGTAACTGATGAACTTTATTTTGTGATAGACGAAAAGGCCAATTCAATTGAACTTTCAGATAAGGGACTTGACCTTATTTCAACCTCGGTGGAAGACTCAAGCTTCTTTATTCTGCCCGATGTGGGTTCGAAGATTGCCGATCTGGAAAAGATGAACCTTACAGAACAGGAACGGCTTCAGAAAAAGGATGAACTTCTCCAGGACTACTCCATTAAGTCGGAAAGGGTCCATACTTTGTCGCAGTTACTGAAGGCATGGACTCTCTTTGAAAAGGATACCGAATACGTGGTTATCGACAATAAGGTTAAGATAGTAGACGAACAGACCGGCCGTATCCTTGAAGGAAGAAGATATTCCGACGGACTACACCAGGCTATTGAGGCAAAGGAGAATGTAAAGGTCGAGGAATCGACCCAGACCTATGCGACCATTACCCTGCAGAACTACTTCAGGATGTATCACAAGCTTGCCGGTATGACCGGTACCGCGGAGACTGAAGCAGGTGAGTTCTGGAACATATATAAACTTGACGTTGTTGTAATACCGACCAATAAACCTATTATACGTACCGACAGAGAGGATATCGTCTACAAGACGAAAAGGGAGAAATACAATGCTGTCATCAGTGAGATATTGGATCTTCATGAAAAGGGAAGACCCGTACTGGTTGGTACAACTTCTGTTGAGATATCCGAACTTCTGAGCAGGATGCTCAAGATGAAAGGCCTTAAGCACAACGTACTTAACGCCAAGCTTCACCAGCGTGAGGCCGAGATTGTTGCCGAGGCCGGAAAATCAGGGACCATCACTATTGCGACGAACATGGCCGGTAGGGGAACTGACATAAAACTCACACCTGAGGTAAAGGAAGCCGGTGGTCTGGCAATTATCGGAACCGAGCGTCATGAGTCACGAAGGGTCGACCGTCAGCTGAGGGGCCGTTCAGGCCGCCAGGGTGACCCGGGTTCTTCGCAGTTCTTCGTTTCCCTCGAAGATGAACTTATGCGTCTCTTCGGTTCTGAAAGGATCTCCGGCATCATGGATAAACTTGGTCTTAAGGACGGGGAGATGATCCAGCATCCGATGATCACAAAATCCATTGAGCGCGCTCAGAAGAAAGTGGAGGAGAACAACTTCGGTATCCGTAAAAGGCTGCTCGAGTATGACGATGTCATGAACTCCCAGAGGGAAGTGATATACAAAAAGAGAAAGCATGCTCTCCTCGGGGAAAGACTTTCTGTCGACATTGCCAACATGATGTACGATGTAACCGGTTCATTGGTTGAGTCGTACCATAAAGATGGTGATTTTGATGGATTTGACTTTGACCTGATCCGTTCATTTTCAATGGATTCTCCTGTTACATCCGACGAATTCTCCAAGGTGTCGACAGATGAGATCACAGAGAAAGTATATGCAAAAGTTCTTGATACATACAAGAGAAAGGTGGATACCATTTCAAAACAGGCTTATCCAGTTCTTAAGGATGTGTACGAAAGGATGGCACATGCATATGAGAATGTCGTTGTTCCCGTTTCCGACGGGATAAGGGTCTTCCAGGTTATCACGAACCTGAAGGCAACTGCTGAATCGGAAGGCAGGGAGCTTTCAAAAGCATATGAGAAGACAGTGGTCCTTGCAACCATTGATGATGCATGGAAAGATCATCTCAGGGAGATGGATGAGCTGAAGCAGTCGGTTCAGAATGCAACCTATGAACAGAAAGATCCTCTGCTTATTTATAAATTCGAGTCTTTTGAGCTTTTCAAGACCATGCTCAACAAGGTGAACAAGGATGTGGTAAGTACGCTTATGAAGGGCCAGATTCCCGTTCAGGATCCCGAGCAGGTGAAGGAGGCACAGAGGCGCAAACAGGCTGCCGACATGAGCAGGATGAGAGCCTCAAAGAGCGATTTTACCCAGTACAGTTCAACAGGAGGAGGCGCAGGCGGTCCGGCTGAAAAGAACCAGAAAGTAGAACCTGTAAGAGTCGAAAAGAAAGTAGGAAGGAATGACCCCTGTCCGTGCGGCAGCGGAAAGAAATTCAAACACTGTCATGGTGCATCGATGGGAGACAGCGATGCCGCTGCCAGGCCAGATGCCTGATCAGGATTTCTTTATATCCTCAACGGCTTTCTGAATTTTCTGATAAGTGGCTTTTGTTACAGGTACCAGGGGCAGCCTGAGGTTATTCTGGCATATACCCAGAACATTCATTATGGCTTTGATACCGGCAGGATTTCCTTCAACAAAGAGCAGTTCAATCATCTCCATATACCTGTAGTGGATCTCGCGTGCAGCTTTCAGGTTTGTACGCAGGGCATGGCTGACCATCTCGCTCCACTGTGAAGGGAAAGCATTGGCCAGAACTGATATTACGCCCGAACCTCCGGCAGCTATGACAGGAAGAGTAATCATGTCATCTCCTGAGATAAGCAGGAAATTGTCGGGTTTATTCCTCAGTATTTTCATTATCTGGCCCATATCTCCTGAAGCTTCCTTTATTCCGATTATGTTCTGGCATTCACTGGCAAGCTTAAGACAGGTCTCAGGAAGGATATTGCAGCAGGTTCTTCCCGGTACATTGTAGATGATTACCGGCAGAGGACTACAGGTCGCAATCTCCTTGAAATGTTCAAAGAGCCCGCGCTGATTTGGCTTGTTGTAATAGGGAGCTACTGACAGAATACCTTCAACACCGGTAAGATCGATGTTCCTGATGCAGTTTATCACTTCCTGGGTATTATAACCGCCAATCCCGGCAACCACAGGGACCCTTTTGTCGACAACTTCAACTACCCAGGAGATCATAGCCTGTTTCTCATCAGTTGTGAGAGTGGCCGATTCTCCTGTTGTTCCCATTACAACTACATAATTGACGCCACCTTCAATAACATGGTTTACAATCCTTCCTGCGGCTGCAAAATCAATACTTGAATCATTTTTAAAAGGCGTGACTATAGCCACACCAGTTCCTCTGAATTTTTTCATCTGCTGGTTAGTTATTATGCTTCTTTCCCATCACCTGAATTTATCATCTCAAGATATCTGATAGCCTCATTAAGAAAAGCTTTTACATCATGCTGCTTCATTTCGATCAGAAGATCGAAGGGCGAGCCGACAGGTTCAGCTTTCGTATCCCTGATACCTACCTTAAAGGGCGACTCAGAAAGAGATGATACATACTGAAGGGGAAGTATTTTTTTGAAATTCAGGTCGATCAGAACATCATGACCTTTACTGATGAACGATTCAGCATCCCTGGAGTGTGGAAGATAGGTAAATCCCAGGTCATCCTTTTTTAAACATGAAAAATAACTGATCGCCGTATAGGTGCCGGGAAGTTCCCTGCCCTGATAATATCCGAGGACTGAAACACTGATCTTTCTTTCTTCCATCTTCTGATGGAATTCCGACAACACCCTGAACTCAGCCGGATCTGATGCATCCCAAACCAGGCCGATACTCTTAACTGATGAAAAGGATGAATAGCGGGTCTTTCTTCCTGGTTTTAAAGATTTGCGCTGCAGGATATTCCTGCCCATTCTTGTCCTCAGGTTTCTTAAAAATTCCATGTTGCAAACCTAACAGTTTTTTATTAAAGTAGTAGAGGTATAGAAATTATTCTTTGCTGATAATTTTAAGGAATTCATCTTCATCTACCAACGGTACATTAAGTTTTTCAGCCTTTTCTCTTTTAGCTGGCCCTATATTTTCCCCGGCAAGAATAAAAGCGGTTGAAGCGGAAACGGAAGAAGAGTTCCTTCCCCCGTTTTCCTCAATCATTGTTTTATAATCATCCCTTGAATGTTTTAAAAAGACCCCTGATATAACTATGGTCTTTCCCTCCAGGATGCCATTTGTAACTTTCGGAGCATCATCAGATGAGAGCTTAAGCCCTTTCTCCTTCAGACGCTTTATGATCTCCCTGTTTCCTTCGTCAGCGAAGTAGCTTACAATACTCTGTGCAATCTTCGGACCTATCTCGTCGATAGCAGTGAGTTCTTCTGTTCCAGCCTCCATAAGCTCATCAACAGAACTGAATTTTGAGGCTATGGTCTTTGCTACAGTCTCACCCACATGCCTGATACCGAGACCAAAGATCACCCTTTGGTACGGAACGTTCCTCGATTCACTGATGCTGTTCATGATCCTTGCCGCAGATTTTTCACCGAGCCTTTCAAGAGGGATCAGCTGTGAAGTGTTAAGATCATATATGTCGGCAATGTTCCTGACCAGGTTATTTGAAAAGAGAAGATCCACAGTCTCCTCGCCAAGTCCGTCGATGTCCATGGCTTTTCTGCCTATGAAATGTTCTATCCTGCCTTTTATCTGAGGTGGACAATGCAGGTAATCGGGACAGAAATGACCGGCTTCTCCCGGATTTCTTACCAGCGGGGTATTGCATTCGGGACAGGTAACAGGGAACTCCACCCTGGTGATGTTGTCGCCTCTTGATTTTTCGTCGACACCAACGATTTTGGGTATTATCTCTCCTCCTTTTTCGACATATACCATATCGTTTATATGAAGGTCGAGAAGCTCAATCTGGTCGGCGTTATGAAGAGAGGCCCTTTTCACTGTCGTCCCTGCCAGCTGCACCGGTTCAAGGTTGGCAACAGGTGTCACAGCACCGGTGCGGCCGACCTGGAATGATACCGACAGCAAACGGGTAAGGGCCTGTTCAGCCCTGAACTTGTATGAGATGGCCCAGCGGGGCGATTTGGCTGTATTACCAAGCTCCTTCTGCATAGCCAGTGAATTGACTTTGATGACGATACCGTCGATGTCGTATGGCAGTTTTTTCCTTTCTTCGTCCCAGAAAGCAATATACTCAAGTATCTCATCTATGTTCGTGCACTGCCTGACATTGCCTGCCAGCTTAAAGCCCCAGCCGCCGGCAAGCATCAGATTATCATAGTGCCTGTCATATGGGGGATTATCCGCCAGAAGATAGTAAATCAGGCATTCAAGCCTTCGTGATGCAACAATGGAAGGATCGAGCAGCTTAAGTGTCCCGCTGGCTGCGTTTCTCGGATTGGCAAAAGGAGGGTCCCCCTCAGCCAGCCTTTTCTCGTTAAGGTCGTTGAATACAGCCCTTGGCATCAGTATCTCACCTCTTACGATAAACTCATCCGGCATCATGTCACCGCTGACCTTCAGGGGCAGGCTCTTTATGGTCTTTACATTCATTGAAACATCATCACCCTTAATACCATCACCCCTGGTGACAGCCTTTGAGAAGATCCCGTTTATGTATGTAATACTGATAGATGCCCCATCGAGTTTCAACTCACAGACATATTCAACCCCGGCGCCTGTGCTCTTCCTGATTCTGTTGTCAAAATCCCTGAGCTCCTGCTCATTATATGTATTTCCAAGCGACAGCATGGGATATTTGTGTTCCGACTGCTGAAACTCTTTTGTAAGATCACTTCCAACCCTGAGGGTGGGCGAGGCAGGAGTAACAAAGGCAGGAAATTTCTTTTCGAGGGTGTCGAGCTCATTCATAAGCAGGTCGTACTCAAAATCAGAGATTAACGGCTGATTCTGAACATAATACCTGTAGTTGTGCTCTTCAATCTCCTTCCTGAGCCTTTCAATACGTTCTTTTGCTTCCTCTGCCTTCATCGGAACCACATTGTTTATAAATCTTTCTTATGAGTTAACTCCAGATGCCGTCAATTATTTTACCGCATTTATTGCATTTTCCACCTGAAGTGTTGTTTGCTGTCACCCTGAAACCTTCCCTTATAATCACTTCTGTTTTGCACGAGGGGCATATTGTATTTGATTTTTCATTGCCCGGTACATTTCCCGTATATGAATAAACAAGTCCTTCCTCTGCTGCCACAGCGGCTGCCTTAAAGAGGAGTTCGGGAGGAGTGGGAGGCAGCTGTTCGAGTTTATAGGTGGGATAGAACCTGCTGAAATGTATGGGTGTCCTTTCAAATCCGTTTGCGGCCAGCCATGCACACATCCTGCGTATCTCAGTGAGGTCGTCAGTCCATGAGGGAACAACAAGGTTAGTGATCTCGAGCCATACTCCCATCTCCCTGTAAATCTTAAGAGAATCGAGTACAGGCTGGAGCTTCCCCCCGGTCAGTCTCAGGCTTGTGGCATCGTTGAATGTTTTGAGATCAATATTGGCAGCATCAATCACGCTGCACAGCTTACGCAGCGGCTCGGGATTGATATACCCGTTCGATTTGACAATATTTTTAATGCCTGCTTTCCTGGCCAGGCTGGCTGTGTCGTAAACATACTCATAGAAGGTGACCGGTTCGGAATATGTATAGGCAATGGATCTGCATCCTTTGCCAACGGCTTCAATCAGAACCTTTTCAGGCATGAGATCATAGTTCCTTGTTTTTTCCGGAGTGGTCTGGGAGATGGTCCAGTTCTGACAGTTCAGGCAGGCCAGGTTGCATCCGGCAGTTGCAATCGAAAATGCCCTTGTCCCGGGGAGAAAATGATAAAATGGTTTCTTCTCCATCGGGTCAACGTTTGCAGAGCAGGGATTACCATAAGCCAGGGTGTATAGTTTTGACCCGCTCACCCTGCGGTTTCTGCAATCACTCAGCTCTCCTTCCTTAAGAACACATTCGTTGGGACAGATTTTACACATTATCCCGCGGGGAGTCTCTTCCTGGAACATGGCGAGTTTCTTTCCCGGTCCCTGCAGAAAATCATCATCCGGAATAAAGCCTGAACATGGCATACACATCATTCCAGCTGAAAATGCCACACATCTCTTAATGAAACCGCGCCGTTTCTCCATGACCGCGGAGTTTGTCCCTTTCATCCTGCAAGGAATTTTAATATAAAACTACTATTTGTTGCCGACAGTGCCAACAACCATCGAGGCAAAAATGAAAATACCGAGAATCATCATCGCCGGCTTAAGACCGCACACCGGGACGAGGAATCCTGTAACCAGAAGAAACCCGAGGGCGGAACCTGCCAGGTCGGCACCATAAACCGAACCTACCCCGGAGGTCGCGTTTTTACCTGAAGTAAGTGTCCTGAAAATACTTCCGGTCAGAAACGCCGGAATAAACGTCAGCGCAATTATCAGTACAACGGTCATCAGGGTTGGAAGGCTGGCGCCGGTTAAGCCGTCGAAGGCAAATGCAGCGGCAAGGTAAAAGACAAGCAGAAGCATTCCCCTGTACCTGATATTTATCCTTTCAGGGAAGCAGATGTCTGACCATGCTCCGGTGGCCAGTCCGGCCATCAGTCCGGCCATTATAAGCCCGGTCATCTGGTACATGTTTCCTGCACTTGTCTGAAGTGTCATCAGTGCAATGATCTCAAGTCCAGCCAGAGCCAGTGATGCCGAATACATGATCATTACAGGTCTTCTGACTGCCAGTCCGGGAAGTGCGAAGAGCGCGATAAGCAGTACCACAACAAGGGGCTTCTCATCAAGGTCACGGCTGAGTCCGAAAGTCTGTGACCAGAAGCATGCCACAGGCTCAGAGAGTGTGTTCTTCCTGGTTCTTCTGTCCAGCAGACTGTCAATTTCAATTGAACGGGCGAGGATCAGATCATCGGAAAGGAAGTTACTGCTGACATAGGTGTTTGAAATATTTCTCATCCTCGTCAGTTCACAGATTGAGGCTGACAGCGGCGAGTCAGAAGCGATGAAATAAAGCTTGCTGCCTGCAACAGGAAGTATATTCTCAAACTCCACGGCCAGACTGTTGTAAACAGAGGAGTAGAGCTTAAGTGCTTCCCGGTTGAAATATCCGGGGTCTATCCCGGGAGAGCACATGAATATGCCTCCTCTGTTGAGCCTTCTGCCAACCTCACCAAAGAATTCAGTGGTGTAGAATCTGTTCAGAAGAAGGGACCCGGGCGGTGGAAGAAGCATCAGTATCACATCAAAATGTTCCCTGGTATTTCTGACAAACCGGAAGGCATCATCATTAATAATCCTTACTTCCACACCGGGATAATCTGAGTACTCATTGCCATACTTCAGCAGGGCAGGGTCGCGTTCGGCAAACACTATTTCGCTGACTGGATATTTATTCAGTTCGGGCAGATGTGATGCAGGTGATCCTGAAATGATGAGGACTTTCGAAGGCTTTTCTGCCTGAAGCATGGCATAATGGATATCTTCTTCCCTGCCTCCCGTGTCGTAATTATACCTGATAAGCCTGTGGTTATAGTAAAGGCTCCTGTCTTCCGAATACATACCCTCAGTTATATTGCCGTAGGGTGTGTCACGGGTAGCTGTTACCTTCACTCCACTTAATAAAAGACCTCTGAAAAAGACATCAGGATTGCCTGCAAGGATAAAAAACGCAGGTACAAGAGAAGCTATTACCAGGCTCGCCACAACCTTCTTTTTTAGTTTGTAACTTATTGCCAGAAAACCTGTTATGCTTGCCAGGAAAACAAGCAACATCATCTGGTAGGTGTTAAGTATCCCCGATCCGGCAATTGTTACAGCAATCCCGGCTGTTATTCCTCCTGCCGTCTCTATCCCGAATGATTTTCCCGGAGTAAATTTCTTCTCTTTCCCGGCTATGCTGATGAGTCTGACAAAGGTAAAGCCTGATATGATGCAGAAAGGGGTCAGGACTATCAGGAAGAACAGCAGAGTCATTAAAAAGGAAGGAGTCTCTCCGGGATGAAGCAGAAGTCGTGAGAACACTATCATCAGAGAAACGGAGAGCAGGGGAGAAAGGATGAATACAAGATTGATCTTTCTCACCCGGGTTATCGGTCTGCCGGCCAGAACCGCTCCGGCAGCCGATCCGGTGAGCCATGAAGCAAGAAAGGTACCGGTTACCAGTTCGAAACCGCCGGCTATGTTCATTATTTCACGGATCATCAGGTACTGGAAGGAGGAACTGACGAAACCTGCCAGAAACAGGTTTCCCCCGATATTGTAACCTTCAGGGATGACATTAACGGCAACAGTGGGTGAGCTTTGCTTTTTTGAGAAGATTGATCTGTACCATGAGAGATGCCATAAGAAATGAATAAACCCTGTGACGGCAAGAGCGATTCCGGCATTGACATGCCAGGCAAGGATCGCGTCAGTATGTGAAATCTGCCACCTGTAGTGGATCTGAAGGGCCGTAAAAAGCCCTCCTGCGGCTGAAAGGAGAAAGGTGGCAGCCAGGATCAGGTTCCAGATCCTGCGGTGAAAATTAATAGTATAGAAACCAATCCTGTGAAAAAAACAGCTGGTGAGATAAAGAGATATTACTATGGCAGGAATTGCAAGTACATGATACATGATCCCTAATGGTTTTCTTCAAGAACAATTCCTTCATATACATATAGTTCGGCAAATTTCCATCCTTCCCAACCTATACCTGCCTTATCCCTGGCAGTATAGCCAAGGAATTCCTCGACTGTCCAGTTGTTCTCGATTGCCACCTGCGGAAGCATGGTCCCCGAACGGGTATCCTTCTTAATGTAAATACCATGTTTCCCCAGGATTATCTCCTTGTAATTTTTGATCCTTTTAAGAGGTCCGAGCACAGTAATCTCCATTTCAATGTCACCGTATTCTTCCCTGGTAAGAGGAGTAAAACGCGGATCGTCGAATGCTGATGAAAGGGCGGATTCGGATACGAGTTCATATAGCGGGTCAGAAGAAACGAATCTGCCGATGCATCCCCTCAGAACCCCATCTTTTTTCAGAGTCACAAATACGCCCAGTGGCTGCTTTAGTGATTCGGGCAAAGACTGGCTGTCAACAGTATATCTGCTGTTTTCGAAAAGCCTCGAGTGAATGGCATTCCTGGCTATTGAGAACAGCATATCTTTTTCTTCTTTTGTAAAACTGATTTCTTCCGATTGTTCTTTTGAAGCTGGTTTCTTTTCGGTAAGGGCGATGGCATGATAGCCTACCACTTCATCTTTTCCGCCGTACTCCGAGTCACCGGAATTTGAGTAGTCGATATGCCTGAACTCAAGTTTGCGGTCATTTTCAGCAAGATACATCAATACAAGACCTGATGTCCATCCGCACATAGACGTTACGAGTCCTCCTATATTTCTGGATGCATTGAGTTTAAGCACCTGAAGGAAGGTGTTGGGATTGCCTGTAAGAATGCTGCCTGAGGTAGCATTATCCACTTCATTGGCATCCTTATAAGATGGGTAATGTGAGAAATCACTGCTAATAACGAAGAGATTCTCTTCATTGAACCATGGTTGCAGGGCCACGGCAATTTTCTTAACAACTGCTGTATTGCCGGTTCCAATGATGACAGGTATTACCGGAACTCCCGGGAAGAGTTTCTGCAGAAAGGGTAGCTGGACCTCCAGGGAATGTTCCTGAAGATGGGCCGTTTCCGGAAAGTTAAAGACAGGATTTTCATCCTTAAGCTTTTGGGCTATTTCGAGGTTAGTGGTTACTTTACCGAGGGGAGTGACGTAGTCGCCCGAAAAAAAGACTGATGCACCATCAAAAGCCATCACATGACTTGATCCTATAATAAAAATGTTTTTTATCCCGCTGTCGTTGCTGGCAGCTGACCAGGCGGATGCCGCAATTTTCCCCGAAAAGATATACCCGGCATGGGGTGCGATTATTGCCCTCACCCTGTTGTTGAATGTAGGTTTGAGGCAATCCCTGAAGAGTATTGTAAGATCTTTTGACAAGGTCTCTTTGTCGGCAGGATAATACCTGCCGGCAGCAACAGGTTTCCGGTCAGGCAAGCTGGTCCGGGAATATGTATTATCCATGGCAAAAAGAATTAATATTACGAACAGGCAAACGCGTTGCATGGTAAAAAAAATGGCCTAACCAAAGTTAGGCCAAAAAAATAAAAAAGCTTGTTCCTGAGGAACAAAAGAACATAACTAGATAAAGATCATGGATTCCTTTATCACTTTGCCCTGTTCATTTGTACCGTATATCTTTAATCCGACGCTGATCGATGCATTGCTGATTATGTCGATCACCGGACTTAGGTCGTCTTTAATGTCGTCGATGTCATCAAAATCCTCAATCGGGAAGTAGATGTGAAGGATAAGAACACACTCGGGACTACTGATGCCCGAAAGAAGTTTTATGATTTTAGCCACCCAAATGGATGAAGCCGTGTTGAAATACTCAAGGTTTAACCTTATATTTGTGGTTGGTCTTGGGCTCTTTATATAATGTTCAATCCATTCCAGGGCCGGTTCAAAAATCCTGGGGGCATTTATAGGGATGGATTTACCCGAGAGAATGAGTTCCCCTGAAAGATTATTGAAATCAATAAGAGGAGTCTTCTCAGTTGGTTCGATCAATAGATTCTTCAATTCTTTCATCACGCAGCGAGTTATATTTTTGCCATTAGCAAATTATACATTCAACGAATCAAAATTAAAACATCTTTTCCTTTCACATCTGCTCTTTCATCAAAAAGAAATTGACGGTTGTCAAATAAAAATGTCATTTGGTATAAGATCAGCGTTAAACAGGAGAAATGAAATGCCATTTTTCCTGGCCACGGCTCCTGATGTGTCAATAATATTAAAATGTTATATTTGCAGGCGAAAAATCAAGGTTCCAATGGAGAATATTCTGAAGGAAAATATAAAAGAAGCCATAAAGCATCTTTATAATTCAGATGCTGACGAAAATCTGATACAGTTACAGGAGACAAGGAAGGAATTCAAGGGCGATTTTACCATTATTGTATTCCCTCTTCTCCGTTATTCAAAGACCACGCCTGAGCAGACAGGGGAGGCCATTGGCAATTATCTCACCGGCAGCTCAGGATCCATAGCAGGTTTTAATGTCATTAAAGGTTTCCTCAACCTCGAGATTTCAGTCAAGTGGTGGATTGAATACTTTGCTTCTATGGCGGCTGAGACTGATCAGTTCAAAAGATGCAGGGTTAAAAATCCTGAAACCATTCTTGTTGAATACAGTTCGCCGAACACAAATAAGCCGTTGCATCTGGGTCATATCAGGAATAACCTTCTTGGTTTCTCACTTTACAGGATACTGTCATCGTGCGGACACAGGGTTATCAAAACAAATATTGTCAACGACAGGGGTATCCATATCTGCAAGTCAATGCTTGCCTGGCAGAAATTCGGTAATGGAGAAACACCCGGGTCGTCGGGTATGAAGGGCGACCACCTTGTCGGGAAGTACTATGTGAGGTTTGAAAAGGAATACAAGGCCCAGGTCGACGATATGGTCTTTCATGGTACAAGTGTTGAAGAAGCCAAAGCCAAAGCCCCGCTTATGCTTGAAGCCAGGGAGATGCTCCTTAAATGGGAAGCTGGTGATGAGCAGGTTGTTGAACTCTGGAAAAAGATGAACTCGTGGGTATATGCCGGCTTTGATGAGACATACAGGCTGATTGGTGTTGATTTTGACAGGATCTACTATGAGTCTGAGACCTACAGGAACGGAAAAGATATTGTCATGTCGGCCCTTAATAATAATATCCTTTACAAGCACGACGACAGCTCCATCTGGGCTGATCTGACAGGTGATGGTCTTGACCAGAAGCTGCTTCTCAGATCCGACGGAACAGCAGTTTATATGACTCAGGATCTGGGTACAGCTGTCGCCCGGTATGCTGACTATAAGTTTGACAAGACCATATATGTTGTTGGTAATGAGCAGAACTATCATTTCCAGGTTTTAAAGGCTCTCCTGAAAAAAATTGGCTATCCATGGGCAGAAGGACTCATTCACTTCTCGTACGGGATGGTTGAACTTCCTGAAGGAAAAATGAAATCAAGAGAAGGTACTGTGGTGGATGCCGATGACCTTATCTATGAGATGAAGGAGACTTCCAGGAAAGTATCGCTGGAACTAGGAAAGTTGTCTGATTACAGTGATGAGGAAAAGGAAGATATCTTCAGGAAAATCGGTCTTGCCGCCCTTAAGTATTTTATTCTTAAGGTAGATCCTAAAAAGAACATGACTTTCAATCCTGAAGAATCCATTGATTTCAACGGAAATACCGGACCCTTTGTCCAGTATACCTATACCAGGATAAGGTCGTTGTTCAGAAAGGCCGGACAGACAGGAATAAAAGAAGATTATAAAGCTTTGCTTAATGCCAGGCCGGGAAGCAAGGAAACGGATATAATAAAGATGCTGAGAAGGTTTCCGCTGGTTGTTTCTGAAGCAGCAGCAGGATATTCGCCTGCCATGATAGCCAATTACTGTTACGATCTCTCAAGGGAGTACAACCAGTTTTATCACGATTTTTCAATTCTGGGAGAAGAGGATCCTTCACTCAGAAATTTCAGGCTGATTCTTTCAAGGGTTACCAGCGACATTATCTTTGCAGGTATGTGGCTCCTTGGTATTGAGATGCCCGAAAGAATGTAATTAAAGATTAATATATCAATTATTTATGTTTGAGAACTTAAGCGAAAGACTTGAAAAGTCTTTCAGAATCCTTAAAGGTCAGGGTAGAATATCGGAGATCAACATAGCCGAAACCCTGAAGGAGGTCAGAAGAGCCCTGCTTGATGCTGACGTTAACTTTAAAATAGCAAAGCAGTTCACCGATACAGTCAAACAGAAGGCCCTGGGACAGGAGGTTCTTAAGTCGGTTAATCCTTCCCAGATGATGGTGAAGATAGTTCATGATGAACTTGCGGCACTGATGGGAGGAGACAAGACCGACATCAACATTAAAATCAATCCATCCATAATACTTATAGCTGGTCTGCAGGGCTCGGGAAAGACCACCTTCAGCGGGAAGCTTGCAAAATGGGTGATGACAAAGAAAGGGAAAAACCCCATCCTTGTTGCAGGAGATATTTACAGACCTGCAGCTATTGAACAGCTTAAGATTATTGGATCTCAGGCAGGTGTCCCGGTCTACACCGAGGAAGGAAACAAAAACCCTGTTCAGATTGCCAAAAACGCAATAAAAGAGGCAAAACTCAAGGGTAATGACTGTGTGATTATAGATACGGCGGGCCGTCTGGCCATTGACGAGGAGATGATGAAGGAGATCGCCTCGATAAGGGAAGCCGTCAATCCTCACGAAATCCTGTTCGTTGTCGATTCCATGACAGGACAGGATGCCGTCAACACAGCAAAGGAGTTCAACGACAGGCTCGATTATGATGGTGTGGTTCTTACAAAACTTGACGGCGACACGAGGGGTGGTGCAGCCCTTTCGATCCGTTCGGTGGTCAACAAACCAATCAAATTTGTAAGTTCGGGTGAGAAACTTGATGCCCTCGATATTTTCTACCCGGGCAGGATGGCCGACAGGATACTCGGGATGGGAGATATTGTATCTCTTGTTGAGAAGGCTCAGGAACAGTACGATATTGATGAAGCCCGAAAGCTCCAGAAAAAAATAGCAAAGGATCAGTTTGACTTTAATGATTTTGTCTCGCAGATACAACAGATAAAGAAGATGGGTAATGTCAAGGATCTTATGTCGATGATCCCCGGAGTGGGAAAAGCTATCAAAGATCTTGATATCGATGAAGATGCCTTTAAGGGTATTGAGGCAATAATAAAGAGTATGACCCCTGACGAGAGAGCCGATCCTTCACTGCTGAATGGCAGCAGAAGAAAAAGAATTGCAGGCGGTAGCGGTACCTCGGTTCAGGAAGTCAATAAACTGATTAAGCAGTTTGATGAGACCCGCAGACTGATGAAGATGATGACCAAGGGTGGAAACCCAAGACTGGTTGGCAGACGATAACAATAAATTCATACCATGTATATACTTATTGACGGCAAAAAAGTTGCTTCAGAGATAAAGGCTGAGATATCAGCTGAAGTCAGCAGACTGAAGGAAAATGGCATCAGGGAGCCTCACCTTGCAGCAATCCTTGTGGGGAACGACGGATCAAGCGAAACTTATGTTGCCAATAAGGTAAAGGACTGCCACGAGGTAGGATTCAAATCCTCCCTTTTCAGATACGATAATGATGTAAGTGAGAAAGTGCTCCTTGAAAAGATCATGGAGCTTAACAATGACAGTGATGTTGACGGATTTATCGTCCAGCTGCCTTTGCCCGCCAGTATCTCAGAAAATAAGGTCATTGAAGCCATCAATCCTGAAAAAGACTCCGACGGCTTCCATCCTGTAAATATAGGAAGGATGGTTGCAGGTATTCCCGGCTTTCTTCCAGCCACTCCCTATGGTATTGTGGAGCTTATCAAAAGATACGGCATTACAACTTCAGGAAAGAGCTGCGTGGTGATCGGAAGGAGCAACATCGTAGGACGACCGGCCAGCATACTGCTGTCGCAGAAAGGAATGGATGCGACTGTCACTGTCGTTCACAGCCGGACAAAAAATATAGAATCAATAATCAGGGAGTCAGATATTATCATTGCTGCCCTTGGCTCTCCTGCTTTCGTGAAAGCTGATATGGTGAAGGAAGGAGCCGTTGTTATTGATGTCGGAACCACACGTATTCCAGCTCCCGGGACCCGCTCAGGATGGCGCCTGACAGGAGATGTCGATTTTGATAATGTGGCTCCGAAATGCTCATTTATAACTCCCGTACCCGGGGGTATCGGACCAATGACACGGGTATCCCTGCTAAAGAATACCATGCTGGCAGCATCACACAGGATGAAATAATCGTGAACTTACTGTTCGTCAATTATTTCTATGCCCCTGCAATAGAGGTCAAAATTACCTACTCCTCCTGCACGGTTTGAAGAGAAGATAAGCAACAGATTTGTGAAATCGGAATGTGAGCCGATAAAAGGCCGGTATTCATCGGCTGTTGAGTTGATCTTCGGGCCGAAGTTGACAGGCTCAGTCCAGCTACCATTCCTCATAAGTGAATAATAAAGATCATAACCTCCGAATCCTCCGGGCCTGTCAGAGGTGAATACAAGCATGTCACCGAAAAGCATGGGACACTTGTCGTTTTTATCACTGTTGAGAATAGTTACATCTTCTGATTCCTGGAACTCCGAACTCAGCCATTCACCAGGTGATATCTCCTCCGAAGGCTTTGAATTCAAATAAATATCAAAAAGGCCATCCCTGTCAGAACAGAAATACAGGCTGTCCTGATCTATGTCCATTGTAATATAGGCTTCATTGCCGGGGGTGTTGAGAAGAGTGACAGGCATGGGACCGTCAATGTTGGGAAGATTTTGGTTGTAAACGGGCAAGTTTTTGAAGTAATGAAGATCCAGATTCCCTTCGCTTACTTCTGAAGCTACAAGCGTGTACTCATAGCCGTCGGCTGTACTGAATAACCTGAAGGGGCCGAAATCATCGCCGTCTGAATTGACAGCCAGCAGAAGCTTTGAAAGAAAGGAATCTGATGAAATACCGTTTACAATCTCATAATAACCCGTGGTGCGATCGAATGTAAAGGATATCTGACCCTGGATAAGGTCAAACTGGCCACCCTGGCTCTGCCTGTTGGTTGAAAATACAATATAATACAGACCATATAGCTGCCGTACATCCACATTGTAATCATCGTACGGCGAGTTAAGTCCTTTGAGGTTTACAAGTGTGTCGGGAAAGGCCCCTGAAGGATACAGAATGGGATCTTCATCCTTCAGACAGCCGTAGAATCCGGAAATCAGCAAAATGAAAACAGAAACAATTGCGATATATGTTACGGACTTTTTCATGATCATTTTCGGGATTGAATTCATACAAAGATATCATTTAAAAATAATAACAGCGCCTGTCGTATCTTCATCCCGGAAGAAACCTTGCCTGCATCTGAAGTCTGATTTTCGTAACCTCCACGCAAGATAAAAAAAGAAAAACCGGGTCATTGCCCGGTTCTTCGAAGGTAGAATTTAGGTTAATTCCAGGGTGAATTTGGGTATAGGGTTAATATACTATTTTCAAACACTAGATGATAAAAGATGCTAATTGGTTGCGTTGAAATGTGAAAAAAGTTTAAAATAATCGTTCTTTACTTATATGTATCTGTAGTATAAGTGTTTATAAAAACGTTAAATTGTTGATAATTGTACTGCAGTCAAAATCAGCTTGTTTAAAATGTTATTAATTTTGTGATCTACAGATAACGGGAATGGAAGAGGATAAATTTGGATTTTCCTACGAGGAAGATATAAAGCAGGTGGTCCAGAAATTCGAGAGGATGAAGAGGAATAATGAGAATTATTTCTTTGACGTTATTGAGTTTGAGACCCTGATCGATTATTATATAGAATGCAATAATTCCCCCAAAGCTTTTGAGGCTGCATTGCTGGCAAGTGAACAGCATCCGCATTCAGTGTCGATACAGCTTCGCAAGGCAAGGGTAATGATAGATAAGGGACGTGCCATGGAGGCTCTTAAGATCCTCAGAAGACTGGAAAATATTGAGCCGGGCAATCACGAGATATATATCGCGAAGGGAACTGCCCTGGGTATGCTGGGCGACATTCAGGGAGCCAAAAAGATGTTTGACTTTTCGCTGACCCTCGATTCGGATGATATTGAGAATATCCTTTTTTCAATAACCTCCGTACTTCAGAACCTTAACTACTATGATCACCTGATTCCCTATCTCATAAGGCTTACCGAGATGGAACCGGAGTTCTATGCCCACCTGTATGATCTGGCCTATGCCTATGAAAAGACAGGCGATCTCACGAACAGCGTAAAATACTATCTCAAATACCTCGAGGAAGAACCTTTCTCCGACAGTGCATGGTATAACCTTGGTATTATATACAATAGCCTTGAAGAGTTCGAAAAGGCCATCGAAGCATATGACTTTGCCCTTTCTATCAATTCGCAGAATCAGTTTGCCCTCTTTAACAAAGGCAACATACTTTGTTACCTTGAGAGATATCAGGAGGCTATTCCGGTTTATCATGAATATCTCGAACATGAGCCTGAAAATGCCGAGGCCCTTACTTTCCTTGCAGAGAGTTATGATAAGGCCCACGAGCCTGAACTGGCCAGAAAGTACTTCCAGGAAGCAATTGAAATTGATCCTGAATACGCTTTCCCATGGCTGGGACTTGGCGTTCTTTCCATGAATTCGGGAAACACTGACGACGGGCTTATTTACCTGAGGAAAGCCGTAAGGCTTGATGATGAGAATCCCGAGAGCTGGTATCTTCTTGGCAAGGCTCATTATTCAAAAGGAGAAATGAAAGCGGCCCTGAGATGCTACAGGGAAGCCCTTAAACTGGATGCGTATTATAATGAGGTCTGGTCCGACCTGGGCAGGATAATCATTAAGGAAGGATACGAGCTCAGGGCCATACCCTATCTTGAGAAAGCCTGCAAGGTGATAGGAGAGGTTCCTGGTATCAACTACATACTTGCTGCTGCCTATCTGAAATCGGGTAATGCCGAAAAGACCATTTCTCATCTTACAGTAGCCCTCGAAGCAGATACCGATCTGTTCAGTATGTTCTCTGAGTTGTTTCCTGCCGGGAAGATGTCAAAGAAAGTGAAGAGGCTGCTCGAGAGCCATGAGATACTTTAAAACGCTTATTTGGTTTGAACCCGTTTATTCCCCGGGAACATTAATTTAAAACTCAGAAACTATGATAGATGTACTCCCTTTTATCCCCGAAAGACCCCTTAAACCCAGAACCACCGGGTTAACCATGGTGATGGACAAGGGATTAAGTGTAAGGGAAGCAGAAGACTTTATGTCGGTTGGAAGCGTTTATGCTGATTTTATTAAACTTGGCTTTGGAACCTCACTGCTTACACCCGGTGTGGATGTCAAGATAAGAATTTACAAGGAGGCCGGATGTATACCATATTTCGGCGGAACCCTTTTTGAAGCTTTCGTTGTAAGAAACATGTTCAGGGAGTATATTGATTTCCTCGACAGGTATGAATTGGAATATGCCGAGGTATCTGACGGATCTTTTGAGATTGAGCAGGAGAAGAAGCTTGAATACATAAGCCGGCTTTCTGAAAGAGGTAAGGTTATCTCTGAAGTCGGATCGAAAAAGAAGGATATAGTCTATTCTCCCGAAGAATGGGTCTCGATGATGAAATCAGAACTCAAGGCCGGCTCTGTGAAGGTAATAGCCGAGGCCAGGGAGACCGGCACCATCGGTATTTACAATGACGACGGTTCAGTGAATATGTCACTTATAAAAGAGATCTCAGACCATGTCGGCTTCGACAATGTGTTATGGGAAGCTCCCCTTAAACCTCAGCAGGTGTGGTTCATCAAACACTTTGGGGCCAATGTCAACCTTGGTAATATTGCTCCTGCCGAGATCATTCCCCTCGAATCATTAAGATGCGGCCTCAGGGGAGATACTTTCTTCCAGTTCCTTCCCGGCGATCTTATCAATGCCTGAACAGGGTTACGGATTATCCGGAAAGGAAGATGAGAAAATTTGGTCTTATAGGCTTTCCCCTCGGTCACTCCTTCTCTTCAGAGTACTTTACTCAGAAGTTTGAAAGGGAGAATATTTCAGGGTGTCTTTATGCCAACTTCCCCATTGAAAATATAGGAATGCTGCCCGACCTGGTTAATTCAGAACCAGACCTTGAAGGCCTTAATGTGACCATTCCTTACAAGACAGTCGTAATCGGGTATCTGGATGAGATAGATCCTGAAGCTGCCGCAATCGGCGCCGTCAATGTGGTGAAGATACACCGCAGGGGGGGAAGAGTAAGGCTTGCAGGCTACAACAGCGACATTAAGGGTATCAGCGATTCTATTGCATCTTTTCTTGCCTGTCCTTCCTGCGAAGTCCTTGTCCTTGGAACCGGTGGGGCCTCCAAAGCCGTTTGCCATGTTTTGCGCAAAGCCGGATTATTTTATTACCTTGTATCGCGCAGAAGGGGGGAAGGTATTATCAGTTATGATGATATAAGCAGTGAGCTTATTGACAGGGTAAGCCTTATCATTAACACTACTCCGTTGGGTATGTATCCAGATACTGAAAGATTTCCCGACCTCGATTATTCCCTTCTTTCCCCGCGTCATGCCCTTTTTGACCTGGTCTATAACCCCGAAATAACCACTTTCCTGTCAAAAGGGAAGGAGAGAGGTTGTGGCATCATAACCGGACTTAAGATGCTTAAATCGCAGGCTGAACGGTCGTGGGAGATCTGGAACTCTGATGATGTCAGTCAGCCAGGAACGGCCGTCTGACAGTCTTATTTCTCTCTCAGATAAATATTCCTTCAGGATACTCTATGTCTTCAAGGAAAAGACCTTTTGCCGGGGCTGATTTCCCGGCACGGCAGCGGTCCCTGGCCTTTATTATCTCCTCAAAGTCATAGACACTAAGCTTTCCTCTTCCTACATCCACCGCGGTACCGGTGATGGCCCTGACCATGTTCCTGAGAAACCTGTCGGCCCTGATTGTAAACAGCAGTCTGTTATCAATTTTTTCCCACCGGGCAGCCTTAACGCTGCAGATATTGGTCGTGACGTCGGAATGAAGCCGTGCAAAGCTGGTGAAGTCATCATACCGTGTAAGCAGGCTGCATGCCTCATTCATCAGCCGTATATCGGGAGCAGGGTAAAGGGGCCACGAATAATCGAATGTAAAAGGATCCCTGACAAGACTGATATGATAGCAGTAGGTGCGGCTTAAGGCACTGAACCTGGCATGAGAATCCGGATGTGCACGGTTGACCGAATTTACAGAGATATCGTGAGGAAGCAGGGAGTTAAGCCTGTAGATAAATTTCCTGTCCTCGTGCAGTGTTTCCGACGGTGAATCGAAATGAGCGTAAAATGACCTGGCATGAACGCCTGCATCTGTCCTTCCTGCTCCGGTTGTCCTTATAGCTTCTCCCAGGACCAGTGAAAGTGCATCCTCAAGAATATTCTGGACAGTGAGAGCGTTTGGCTGAAGTTGCCATCCGTGGTACGAAGTGCCTTTGAATGAGATGTTTATAAAATACCGGGTACTCACTGCTTATGTTTGTGTAAATATACTATTTTACCTTTAAAACTTCAGCAAGGATATGGCTCTCATTATGGCTCTCCTGAATGTACAACAATGTCAATGTCAACTCCGGCGATTTCGGGAGAAAAGAAAATGAACCACAGGTGAAGTAAAACCGATCTTAAAATGTATTTTTAGATATTCTTTGAGAACAATGTGGTCAGAAAGCAGATCTGATCACACACTGAATACATTATTAAGAAATTAAACAGGTAAGGTTATGGAACTTGAGTTAAGCTGGATAGATTATCTGATAATGATAATCTATTTCTTATTTGTCCTTGGCATCGGCTGGTTTCTGAGGAAGTATATGAAGAATGCCAATGCCTTTCTTGAGGCAGGAAGATCGATACCTGCCTGGGTAGCCGGTCTGGCCTTCATTTCGACGAACCTGGGAGCCCTTGAGGTGATGGGGATGACCGGTTCGGGTATGAAATACGGGATGCTTACTACTCATTTTTACTGGGTCGGGGCGATTCCCGCCATGATCTTCCTGGCTCTTTTCATGATGCCATTCTATTATGGCTCCAAAGCAAGATCGGTACCTGAATTTCTTAAACTCAGGTACGATGAAAAGACCAGGGCCCTTAATGCCTTATTGTTTGCCGTAATGACCATTCTGGCGTCGGGAATATCGATGTATGCCCTGGCCATACTGATGGAAAAGGTTCTGGGATGGGATTTTAATATGAGCCTCTGGATATCGGCCCTTATCGTTTTGGGTTATACCTATCTTGGTGGACTCTCGTCGGCTATATACAACGAAGTGCTGCAGTTCTTCATCATTGTGATCGGCTTGCTGCCTCTGGTCTTCTTAAGTCTGAAGGATGTCGGTGGCTGGAGCGGACTCAAGGCCGGACTGGAACCGATTGCCACGGCGAACGGTTTTGCTGCCGATACCATGACCACTACCTGGAAGTACACATCTGAGGCTACTGCGAATCCACTGGGTGTGGAATGGTTCGGAATACTCTTCGGACTGGGTTTTGTCCTTTCCTTTGGCTACTGGTGCACCAATTTTCTTATTGTCCAGAGGGCATTTGCTGCCGAATCGGTTGTTGCTGCCAGGAAGGTGCCCCTTATCGGAGCCATTCCCAAGATGTTCATCCCCTTCCTGATAATAATACCTGGTATCATTGCGGTTGTTCTCATGAATGATCCTTCCAAAGGTTTTTCTGTACCTCTTGATGCATCGGGGAAGCCAATATATGACTATACCATAATAATGCTGCTGAAGCAATATCTCCCCTCAGGAGTACTTGGTCTGGGTATCACTGCCCTGCTTGCCTCCTTCATGTCGGGTATGGCAGGTAATGTGTCGGCATTCAATACTGTTTTTACATACGACATCTACCAGAGCTATATCCGTAAAAGAACGGGTGATGAAGAAGCTGACGGAAAGCATTATCTTAATGTAGGACGTATTGCCACTGTCGGGGGGGTTCTGCTTAGTATTGCCTCTGCCTATATTGCCACCAAATTTGGCAACATAATGGATTTCCTCCAGACGATCTTCTCTATGATAAACGCCCCGCTGTTTGCGGTGATCTTCCTGGGGATGTTCTGGAAGAGAAGCACGGGTCATGCGGCCTTTACAGGCCTTTTGCTGGGCTTCCTGATGGCCCTGGTTCACCATGGGCTTACGGCTCCTGAAGGTGCCACCACGCTTGTTAAAGGAGGCTGGATAACCGTTATTCATACCTATCCTGTTGAGATGGCACAGAACTTCTGGACAGCAATAATAGCTTTCACTGTAAGTACTGTTACCACTGTTGGATTGAGTCTTGTGACGAATCAGAAGAAGTCCGACTCCGATCTGAAAGGTCTCGTTTATTCACTTACCCCGCGGTTTCAGGATGAACCGGGACTCAAATGGCATCAGAAGCCTGTCGGTATGGCAGTTATTGTATCGGTAATATGTGTTTTATTAACAATTTTATTCTGGTAGGAGGATAGGTCATGGTTGATATAAGGATACCAATAGGTTTGATGTTCAGCATACTTGGCGTACTGATCTCGGTTTTCGGGGTTTTTACTGTTTCTGATACCCCCATGTATCAGAAATCCCTTGGTTTAAATGTAAATATCCTGATGGGTCTTCTTATGCTTGTATTCGGACTGGTAATGCTCTGGTTCGCATGGAAAGGCAGGAAGAAGGCAGGATGAGGTGTATATCTTCACGAAAATATTATTATGGAATTCACTGGTAACAGGCGTGGATTTGCAAGTGACAACTGTTCGGGTGTACACCCTGAGATTATGCAGGAACTTGCGTCTGCCAACACGGGTCATACCATTGGTTATGGATCTGATCCCTATACTGAAAAGGCCATAGAGCTCCTCAGGGAGCAACTGGGGAAGGATACCGAAGCCTTTTTTGTATTCACGGGTACTGCTGCAAATGTTCTCGGACTAAGCGGAGTCACAAGGTCGTGGAATTCAGTGATAGCTGCATCTACGGCTCACATCAATCAGGATGAGTGCGGAGCCCCTGAGAAATTCGGTGGCTGCAAGGTTCTGACAGTTGATGTTCCTGACGGAAAACTCACTGTGGGTCACATAAAAGGGTTTATGCATGGTTTTGGTTTTGAGCATCATTCACAACCGGGGGTAGTATCGGTTTCACAGTCGACCGAGATGGGAACGGTTTATACCCCCGGGGAGCTAAGGGAGATTGCCGATTATGTGCACGGGATGGGCCTTTACCTTCATATGGACGGGGCCAGAATAGCCAATGCTGCAGTATCCCTGGGACTATCTCTTAAAGAAGTAAGTACCGATGCAGGAGTTGATATTCTTTCATTCGGGGGTACCAAGAACGGTATGATGATGGGGGAGGCTGTTTGTTTTCTCCGGCCGGGACTTTCGCGTGATTTTAAGTATATCCGCAAGCAGGGGATGCATCTGGCTTCGAAGATGAGGTTTATTTCGGCCCAGTATATTGCCTATTTCAGGGGCGATCTGTGGAAGAGATGTGCCACACATTCAAACCGGATGGCCCGCTTACTGGCAGAGGGTCTGAGACAGACGGAAGGTGTCAGGATAGTACAGAAAGTCGAGTCGAATGGTGTATTTGTTATGATACCTTCAGCAGTGGCTGAAAGGGTAAGGGAGAAATATTTTTTCTATTCCTGGGATGAGACAAAGTCGGAATACAGGCTGATGACCAGCTGGGATACCACAGAAGAGGATATTGAAGGGTTTATTGATGAATTGAGGAAAGAAATAAGGAGATAGGAAATAAAGGAACCAGGACCAAGGGAAAAAAAGCGGGGAGCAGGGAGCTGAGAGCAGGGGGCAAACCAGGAACCAGGAAC
>CAZBQM010000024.1:0-34132 GCA_964494045.1 uncultured Rikenellaceae bacterium | reverse complement strand
AGTACCGGATTGTGGTTCCGAGGGTCGTGGGTTCGAATCCCATCTTCCACCCAAAAAAGGAAGGCTGTCTTAACGGACAGCCTTCTTTTTTTTATTTTATTTTCATCGTGCCTCACGATCATTTTTCTCCCGTGTATCCCATTTTTTATACCTGATATAGGCTGCCACGGCCACAATGGCCAGTGTGGCTACCGCCAGGTAAACGAATGATGGAACAGGTACAGGATCGCCTCCTGCATAGGAGTGCATTCCCGAAAGGTAATAGTTAACCCCGAAATAGGTCATCAGCACAGATGCAAAAGCAAGCACCGACATGAGATTAAAGGTATAGACATCCTTCAGTCCGGGGATAAGCCGCGAATGGATGACAAATGCATAAACGATTATAGTGATAAGCGACCATGTCTCCTTCGGATCCCAGCCCCAGTAACGGCCCCACGACTCGTTGGCCCACACGGCACCAAGAAAGGTACCGGCTGTAAGGAAGTAAAGACCCAGCGTGAGTGTCCTGTAGTTTATCACTATAAGATCATCAATGGTACCTGATATCCTGTCAATGTTTTCCCTGTTGCTGAAGGCAAACAGGATCATTGATATGATCCCCAGTACGGCTCCGAGTCCAAGAAAACCATAGCTACCGGTTATGACCGACACATGAAGCGTCAGCCAGTACGACTGGAGTACCGGTACCAGGTTGGTGATCTCGGGGTCCATAAAGCTGAGATGGGCAACCATAAGTGTCATTCCTGAAAGTACAGCAGTAGCCGGGAGTGCAAAAGCCGATTTGCGGCTGAAGATGAATCCGGCCATCAGAGTCACCCACGATATGAATATCATCGACTCATACCCGTTACTCATGGGAGAGTGACCCGATATATACCAGCGCAGGGCCAGTCCGAAGGTATGCATCAGAAATCCTGCAAAGAGCAGCCATCTAAGCCCGGCCGTCACGGCAGGCAACACCTTCTTCCCTTTCAGAACCATGGCAATAAGCAGTGAAAGAAGCAGAATACCTGCAGTCATATAAAAGGGGAAAAGCTTCTCGAAGATCATCAACCTGTAGTACAACACTTCTGCTCCGATCATGGCCTTCGAAGGCAGCTCATATTCAGAATATTTTTTCTGGTAATCGGAAACCGAACCGGCAATCTGGCTTACCGTAACTTCGTGGTTATCATTCAAAGCGGCCGTAAGCCTGGGCATCAGTTCTGCAAGATACACAGAGTCGCGGCTGCCTCCGGCAGCTTTGAGCGCATCACGGGGCGTGCTCCAGTCGTGCGATCCGTTCCTCAGAGGTATCATCCTCAGGAAGCTCTCTGTATATATCATGTATACTATGTTAACCCTTTCATCAACCTTCACTATCTCCTTGTCTGTCTTGTTCCTTTCAGACGGAGGCAGGGAATAAACCCTGCTGACCTCGGCTGCAAGCTTGTATGAACCTCCGCTGCTCATATCAACGATATCGGAGAAAGCTGCACGATTTCCTGTAATACCGAGACTTCTCTGTAAATCCCTGCTCGACACCTTGATCAACGGAACATCCTTCCAGCTTTCAAAATCTGTCACTATCCCCATAAAAACCTGCATGGGTGTCATCCCTTCAAAACTGTTCTTCCCTGTCACCTTTCTCAGTATATCACTGCTCATCGCGGCCAGAGGCTTGGTCCTTCCCTTCTGATCCTGAATAAGCACGTATCCGAACCTCTCGGCAGCCTCCCTGCCGGGTGCGACATTACGGGCAAAGACATTTCCTGCGCCGGGGATTAACATCAGAAATACTGCCAGTGCAGCTCCTTTCCTGAGGACCGAACTCCAGTTCGATGGCCTGATGGTATGAAAGACTGATTTCCTGTTGAGCAGCGAAAGAAACATAAAAAAGAAAAGCAGGGCATAACCGGTATAGGTGACAAGCATCCCGGCCTGATCATGGTTCACCGACAATATGGTTCCCTTCTCATCCGGATCATACGACGACTGGTAGAACCTGTAACCCCTGTATTTCAATACATTGTTCATAAAGACCTCGTAAGGCATCTCAACACCTCTTTCACTGTCGGTGAGTATCACCTTGCTGCGATAACCCGATGGACTGTTCGATCCCGGATACCTGTCAAGAACAAAGTCAGTAAGCTTCAGGCTGAACGGAAGTTTTTCAGCCGGTGATCCGTACGAGAATCTCACACTCTTACCATTGATAACCACTGAGTCGCTCACCTGCATATCATTGCTGTTATCCCACAGGGTAAGTGTGACCGGGTTCCCGTTGCCTGCCAGATGGAACAACAGGGCATTCTCCCCGGTATTCCTTGAAGCCGGATCAACAGCAACAGGCGTGATTACTCCCGATTGAGTCAGACTTACGGGAACAACCCCGACTCCGGCTACTGAATACAGTGTACGGGTGCGGAAAGGAACAGCTTCACCCGCAGGATAAGTCTTTGTCTCCTTTTCCATCATGGCAACTGCAGATGCCTCTGCAGAAGACTCCATGAAAAAAGCACCTGAACGCAGACTGATCTCTATATCTGCAGTGTCAACTGATTCAAAAGCTATACTGATACCTTCAACTGATTCCCTCTCACCCCGCTTGAGAATTAAGGTAGATGAATGTTCCTCATCCCTGGTTATCATCACCGATACCATGGGTTCTCCTCCCGGCTCTTCTGTGACACTCCTTTCTGCATTCGGGAAGATCCGTGCAAGAACAAACTCCCAGCTGTCATTGCCGGTTCTGACTTTCTTTCTGTACATGTCGGCTGAAGCCGAGGTAAGTGCAAACTCTTCGGATTGGGAAGCCAGGAGCTTAGCTCCCGAATCCCTGATGGTGTACCCCAATTGCTGCTGTTCAGGGTAAACAAGGCTCTGCTCCTCACCTTCCCTGATGTGAATGCTTCCTTCCCATCCGGTGTACCTCGTTATTGCAGCACCTGCTATCATCAGAATAAATGCAAGATGGAAAAGCATTACTGTTAGTTTTTCTTTCCTGTAAAGCCTGAAGTTCACTATCTGCCCGATAAGATTCACGGCAAGAAGAAGAAAGATAAGCTCAAACCACCAGGCGTTATAGATAACGGCATAGGCGGTACCGCTTCCGAAATCGTTCTCAAGAAAGGTAGCCGCCGCCATCGAGACTGCGAGGAACAGAAAAAGCACTCCCATAAAGAAGGGTGTGAAAAGAAATCCAGGTCTTTTTAACATAAATATCCTAATTATATAATACCAAAACCATCAACCCTGCCAGCTTCATTCAATAAAGGTGTGTGATAAAGATAAACATTAAACAAATAAATGCACGACTGTTGACTTTTATCATTTCAGCTACATGAAAAAACCGGCACCCTGCTACAGGATGCCGGAATTAATAAAACTGATGGTTAGTCAGGGTTGTTTGCCTTCTCAGAACTTATATGCATTGTCGGCAATGAGCTTGTCGGCAATCTTTCTGCGTGCTTCTTTCACATTTACTCCTGCCGTCCTTGTAAGATTTGCTGTGGCAGAAGCCAGTCTTTTATCATCACTGCATCCCGGCATCGAGTTGAAAGCATCTGAAACAGATTTTCTGACAAGCGAGGCGGTATCATATATGTTCACATCAAGAATATCCTTCAGGATACTGACATCGTGGTTTAAAGCGGCAAGTTTTTCGACCCTGAGGCAAAGTGATTCGGAAAGATAGGTTTCCATCATCATCTCAGTGATATTATTCAGGATCTCCTGTTCATGAACAAGTTTCTTGTCAAACTCCTTCACGGCACAGTGGATGGCCAGGAGGATGAGTTTCTTGAAGTTGGCAATATACCTGTGTTTCTCAGCGAAATAATCTTCTCCATCCTTTTCACCTGAGTCAAGGGAGCCTGCTCCCTCAAACAGTTTTGCAGCTACGCCGAAGAGGTCGAAGTCGCCCTTCATGGCTCTTTTCATGGCCGTATCCGAAACGAGAAGACGGTTTATCTCGTTGGTCCCCTCGAAGATTCTGTTAATCCTTGAGTCGCGGTATCCCCTTTCAACATCCATCTCGGCCGAATATCCCATTCCTCCATGTATCTGAACAGCCTCATCGGCAACAAAGTCGAGCATTTCCGAACCAACAACCTTAAGAAGCGCAGCTTCAACTGCATAGTGGCTGATAGCCTCGATGGTGGCCCTTCCCTTGTCGCCGCATTCTTCCTTCAGCTTTCCAGCGAGTTCATCAATATCCCTGCTTACCCTGTACACTGCTGATTCAGAAGCAAAAAGCCTGATCACCTGTTGGGCCAGCTTATGTTTAATGGCTCCGAAAGAAGAGATCAGAACCCCAAACTGTTTCCTCTCATTGGCATATCTGACAGAATCGTTGATTGCCTTTTTTGCGGCTCCGAGGACATTGGCACCGAGCTTCAGCCTCCCCATGTGAAGGATGCTGAGAGCTATCCTGAATCCCTCGCCTCTTTTCCCGAGCAGGTTCTCAACAGGAACTTTCACATCGTTGTAGTAGATCTGGGCTGTCGACGATCCCCTGATGCCCATCTTGTGTTCATCGGGACCTATAACCACCCCGGGGGTGTTGCTTTCGACAATGAAGGCACTGAGTACCCTGTCGTTGTCTATCTTGGCGAAAACCACCTGTGTGTCGGCAAATCCAGCGTTGGTGATCCACATCTTCTGCCCGTTAAGGATATAGTGTTTCCCGTCATCAGAAAGCCTGGCGTTGGTCTTTCCTGAATTGGCATCACTTCCTGCACCTGGTTCCGTGAGACAGTAGGCGCCGATCAACTCACCCGTTGCCAGCTTTGTTACATAACGCTGCCTCTGGTCCTCATTTCCGTAGTACATTATGGGAAGTGTCCCTATTCCGCAATGCGCCATATAGGCCACCGAAAACGAATAACCAGCACCTGTGGTCTCGGCAACAAGCATCTGTGTGATGAAAGACTGGCCAAAGCCGCCATATTCTTCGGGAATACTGATTCCCATCAGTCCCAGGTCACCCGATTTCCTGAGGATGCTCTTCATCAGGTCCCTGTCACCCTTTTCAACGTCTGAAAGAGAGGGATAGACTTCAGCCTCAAGAAAGTCACGGCATGTCTGTGCTATCATCTTCTGTTCCTCGTCAAACTCTTCAGGAATGAAGACATCATTCCATCTGGCATCATTTACCAGGAACTCACCACTTTTCAAGACTTTTCTGTTTTCCATATCTGAATATGTTTATTTTACTATCGATTGTGCTACCAGTTCAGCAATATCAAGATTCTTTATCTCTTCTTCCCTGTTCTTGTATTTAAGCCCGTCGGTCATCATTGTCATACAGAAAGGACACGCGGTAGCAATGATTCCGGCGCCGGTGCCAAGTGCCTCTTCTGTCCTGCCAATGAAGATCTCCATGTCACCTTTCTCAGCTTCCTTGAACATCTGGGCTCCTCCGGCCCCGCAACACAGTGCTGAACTCCTGTTACGGTCCATCTCGGCAATATTACCCGATAAGCGGCCAAGAATGTTCCTCGGAACATCATAAATACCATTGGCTCTTCCCAGGTAACAGGGATCGTGATATGTAATGCTTCCTTCAAAAGCCTTGCCTGAGGTTTTGAGTTTACCCGAATCCATCTGCTGTTCAATGAACTCAAGATAGCTTATTACCTCAAAATCAGCACCCAGATCGGGATACTCATTCTTCATGACATTGAAGCAGTGAGGGCATGTTGTTATCACCTTTTTCACACCATAGTTCCTGAAGGTCTCTATCACCTGCAGTGCCTGCATCTGGTAAAGCATCTCGTTACCTGCTCTTCTTGCTGGGTCGCCTGTACAGGTTTCCTCGCTGCCAAGAACAGCATAGTCGGTACCGGTGTGATCAAGAATAGAGGCAAAGGCTCTTACTACCTTTTTGTACCTGTCGTCAAAGGCCCCGGCACATCCTACCCAGAACAGGTATTCCGGTTTTTTCCCTTCAGCGGCAAGACTGCTCATCACAGGCACTTTGAAATCAAGGTCCTTTGCCCAGAGAAGCCTTTCTTCAGCAGGGTACTGCCAGGGCGCTCCGTTGTTTTCTATATTGCTGAACAGGCTCTTAATTTCCCCCGGTGCAGATCCTTCCTCCAGAACGAGGTAACGGCGCATATCAATGATCAGCGACGGATGGTTTATATTTATCGGACATTCGGTTGCACATGCATTGCACGTGGTACATGCCCATAGTTCCTCTTCAGAGATGTAGTCGCGGACAAGCGATTTGCCGTCCGAAAAATTCCTGCCGTTAACGACCATCAGGGGTCCCTTCTCCTTCATCCTTGCCCGCAGATCCATCATCACCTTGCGCGGCGATAACTTCTTGCCTGTAATATTGGCCGGACATACCGAGGTACATCTTCCGCACTCGGTACACGACAGAGAGTCAAAATAGTTCTTCCACGAGGCATCTTCGGCATCCCTGACACCGAAACGCTCCACGGGAGTATCAGCAGGCGCTGCCGCAAAAGCAGTCTCCGGATTCATCATCAGCTTTACCTCCCTGGTGATACTTTCCATATTATCAAGCTTTCCGAGCGGACCAAGTCTTGAGAGAAAGACATTCGGGATAGACATAAAGACATGAAAATGCTTTGAATAGGGAAGATAGTTGGCAAAGATGAAGATCACCAGGATATGCACCCACCACGACACGTTGTACATCATCTCCCAGCCACTCTCCGGCAACCCGCCTGACAGCCGGGCCAGAAGTGAGCTTACCGGATATATTCCGGCGGGCTCTTCCCCTGCTGCCACTATCATACCAACATAGCCGGTATTCATTGTAAGCAGCGAGATCATCAGGACAAGTATCATGATAAGTGCAGTGGCTGCATCAACATGCGACCTGTGCTTCATCTCAATCCCTTCAAATCTTTTTATCCTGAAGAAAAGCCTTCTGCTCAGGAAAAATACTATGGCCACACCCACAAGAACGGCAAACACATCGCCTGAGGCTGTAAGAACGTCATAAACGGGTCCGAGGAAACGAAGTATCCTTTCGCTGCCGGCAAGGCCGTCGATAACCATCTCGATGCTTCCGAAGATTATTACACAGAAGCCCCAGAAGACAAGAGCGTGGAAGATCCCCGGCAGTGGCCGCCTGAAAATCTTGGTCTGGCCAAAAGCCACCCTCATCACTATCCTGAAACGTTTTCCAAAATCCTTAATGGGGAAGGCAGGTCGCGTGAAGCTGAAATAACGGGCTATCCTTCTTACTGTATATGCAAAAACACCAAGTGTGATAAGAAGTGCAAATGCAAATATTATCTGTCCTGTCATATAACGGATTGATTATCTTTTGATAGGGTCTGTTCTCACCGGCTCTTTACTTCCTGAGCTCTCTGGCAGCAGCAACAAGACCAGGTAAAACCTTCATGGCGTCACCGACTATTCCATACTGTGCCACCGAAAAGACGGGGGCATCCTTGTCAGTGTTTATGGCCACGATGTACTTCGATGCACTTACACCGGCCAGGTGTTGTGTTGCTCCGGAAATACCCACTGCAATATAAAGGTTGGGGGCTATTATTTTCCCGGTTTGTCCGGTGTGCTCTTCATGAGGTCTCCATCCTTCATCGGATACGGGCCTGGAACAGGCAGTTGCTCCTCCAAGGGCTTCTGCAAGCTCCTCAAGGGGCTTCCAGTTGTCGGGTGACTTCATCCCGCGTCCTCCTGATACTACAATATCGGCATCGGTCAGAAGTATCTTTCCTGTCTGCTTCTTTACTTCCTTAACCGTTACTGAAGCAAGCGAAGCATCAATGCTTGCTGAAAACTGTACCGGAACGGTATCCTTTGGTTTTTCAGACACACCGAAGGAGTTCCGGGCCAGAGTCAGTATCCTGACATCAGTCTTTATTACCAGGCGGGCGAAAGCATTACCTGAATAGGTTCTCTTGCTTACAGTAAAGGGAGCTGTGCCCAGGGGCAACCCGCTAACTCCCGATGCTATACCCGCTTTAAGTCTAACAGACAGTCTGGGAGCCAGGGCTTTACCGGTGCTGTTATTTGAGAATACAACAACAGTGGCTTCCTCTTTTGCAGCTACTTCAGCAAGCACCGAGGTATATAGCCTGTTGTCGAGGCTATTAAGCCTGTCATCAACGATACTGATTATCCTGTCGGCTCCGTACAGGGCCAGCTTTTTGAGTTCTTCCCCGTCGACACTACCGGTAGTGACCGCCGTAAGCTTAGTCCCGAGCATATCGGCCAGTGCCGATGAATATGATACAAGCTCAAATGAGAGCTTTTTAAATTTTCCGTCCCAGTTTTCGGTATATACTAATACTGACATAATTTCCTGTTTTTTGTTTTCAGATCACTTTAGCCTCGTTCTGCAGAAGTTCTATAAGAAGTCCCGGTTTCTCCGGATCGATGAACCTGCACGCAGCCCTGGGCTGAGGTTTGTCAAGTCCTGTAACCTCAGTAAGAGCGTCAACAGCAACAGGTTCGACAACCTTTATCACTTTCGAGCGTGCCATCATTATTCCCCTCATGGCAGCTATCCTGGGCTCTTTGGCAATACCTTTCTGTACAATCGCCACGAAAGGCATTGAAACAGAAACGACCTCACGTCCGCCGTCAATCTCGCGGGTCAGCTCAGCCGAGCCCTGCCCGGCCTGTAGTGATGACACACCCGACACAGATGGTATACCGAGAAACTCAGCAACCATACCCCCTACAAGCGATCCGTTGAAGTCGCTCGATTCTATGCCGCACATGATGATGTCATACCCTTCCTTCTTTATCACTTCGGCAAGCTGTGCTGCAACAAACCAGGCATCAGAAGCTTCGGCATTTACCCTTATGGCATCATCAGCTCCGATAGCCAGAGCCTTTCTTATGGTAGGCTCCGATGAAGCAGGACCAACATGTGCCACTGTAACCGACTTCACGGCTCCTGACGATCCGTCCTTCAACTCAAGGGCCCTTGTCAGCGATAACTCATCCCATGGATTAATAACCCACTGAATACCTGTGGTGTCGATGGATGTTCCACCTTCCTGAATCCTGACCTTCGTTGTCGTATCGGGAACATTACTGATACAGACTAATATCTTCATTTACTTACTTATTGGTTATCTTATTTATTTTAAAGACTTTAAACTGATTTTTAGTCTTGTTTTAGCTATCCGTGAGGCGGCAAATATAATAATTAATGCTTCATCACCAAATGACAGGGGAAGGATTTTTTTTCATGATTCGAAACGGTTATGTTTCATAATATACTGTTTTTATGAATATTACAACACAAAACACATTTTTTCTGCAGGAACGTTCGAATTTGTATCAGTTGATCCGGTTTTTGCCTTACAAACTTTTTCACTGGTTTAGGTATAATTACGAATATATAGTATAAATTCGCACGCCAACATGAAAAAATCAAATAGTTTTTGAGCCGGACGTTAAGAACATACAGTGGTATAATACTGGCCATGGTTTTCTGGGCCCTGTCATTTATATGGTTTAAGCAGGCAAATGTTACGTTCAAACCGGTGACGATAATATTTTTTCGTCTTGTCATTTCCATTACAATCCTTACAACCTGGCTTTTTGCCAAAAAGAAATTCGTAAAGATCAGGAAGGAAGACAGGAAGTTTTTCTTCATGCTGGCGATTTTTGAACCCTTCCTTTATTTTATAGGTGAGAGCTTCGGCCTCACCTATGTTTCGGCCACTGCCGGTTCGGTTATCATATCAACCATCCCGGTACTGGCTACCATAGGGGCCTGGATACTTTTCAGGGAGAGATTGCGCGCAATCAACTATGCAGGTATTGTTCTTTCATTCACTGGAGTATTGGTCTTCCTGGTCAACGGAAGCGGGACACTTTCATTCAACCCAAAGGGAGTGGCATTGCTTGGACTGGCAGTTTTCTCTGCCGTGAGTTATAACCTCATCCTCAGCAGGCTGGTTAACAACTACGCTCCCGTATTCATAGTCGCCTTCCAGAACTCCATAGGGGTCCTGCTCTTTCTTCCCCTTTTCCTCCTTGGCGACTTTAAAACACTTTCAGGTACCACCATCACCCTGGTTTCATTGCTTCCAATCTTTAAACTGGCTGTCTTTGCCTCCTGCGGAGCCTTTATTCTGTTTGCCTTCTCAGTAAGGAATATCGGGGTAACCAGGGCCAATGTCTTTACCAACTTCATACCATTGTTTACTGCCATCTTCTCTTTTTTCATACTGAAAGAAAAGCTTACCGCTCAAAATATTGCTGGTATGATAATAGTTGTGGCCGGACTCTTTATGTCGCAGATGAACGGCCGTGAAAAACACGGTGAAGAAGCTTTGATCCTAACAGGAAAGACTGCCTGATCGCTGCCGGCACGACTGCCATCCCTTACTGGCTGTCAGGCCCGGATTTTTAATATCTTTACATCATAACAGATACCATGGTCAGAAGGATACTCGGCGGCATTGTGTTTACCCTTTTGTTCTCCCGGGCTTTTGCCCAGACAGGCGGAGACAATGTTTATGAATTCCTTAACCTTACCTGTTCGGGACTGGTTTCTTCCCTTGGTGGTTCAAATGTATCTCTGCCGGATGAGAACCTCAACCTGACCTTTCATAACCCCTCCCTTCTCACGCCCTCAATGAAAAATGATGTGGCCCTGAATTATGTGAATTACTTCGCGGGAATTAACTACGGGATGGTACTCTGGTCACCGGCCTGCGGAGCAAAAGGGAACCTGGCCACAGGCCTGACTTACCTGAACTACGGATCGTTTACAGGGTCAGATGCCTCAGGAAACCTGACAGGAACCTTTGGTGCATCCGAGTATTCCTTTTCTGTTATCTGGTCCTTCTCCATCGACTCTTCATTCTCCGCCGGTATAAACCTTAAGCCTGTCCTCTCTCACCTCGAGAAATACACCTCGCTGGGTATTGCAGCCGACCTGGGACTTTCGTGGCATTCTGCTGACAGGCTTCTGTCGGCCGGACTGGTGATAAGGAACACAGGATACCAGATAACAACCTATGCAGGAGAAAAAAGGAAAGAGCTTCCTTTCGAGGTCATGGCCGGAGGAACTGCCCGTCTTGCACATGCCCCGCTCCGGTTCTCACTGACTCTCAGGCACCTTGAACAGCCAGACCTGACATACGATTACAGCAACGACCCATCGGGCACACAAACGGAAAGCATGACCGGAGATTTTACTGAAAACCTCCTCCGTCATGTCATCGTGGGAGCCGAACTCTTCCCTCACAGGAACCTCAGCCTGTCATGCGGGTATAATTTCCAGCGTCGGAGAGAACTACGGACTGAAGCAAAATCGGGAGGTGCAGGGCTGTCATGGGGATTCGGCTTTAACACTTCAGCCCTGAGGATTGAATTCGGAAGAGCTTCCTACCACCTCGCTGGTTCGTCGAATCATTTTTCTGTTATAGTGAATCCTGAAAACCTCCTGGGAAAATTCAGGGAATAGAACCACTATCTCCCACATCATATCACTTATCTTAAATCTGTTACAACTCTTTTGCCACATAAGGGTGATGCTTTCAGACCTCCATTAAAAATATTTGTTTATTTTTAGCCCTTTCTTAGTATCCGGGATTATTCAGGTTTATGGAAAAAAAACTGATTATCGCCATTGACGGCTACTCCTCATGCGGAAAGAGCACTTTTGCCAAAGCTATTGCCAGGGAGTTGAAATATATCTATATCGACAGCGGGGCAATGTACAGGGCTGTGACGCTCTACTCAATCAGGAAAGGCTATGCCGGCGAGGACTATCTCGATATACAGGGCATCCTGTCCGACCTTTCCGATATCCATATAAGCTTCATATATAATCCCGACAGGATGGAATATGAGACCTTCCTGAATTCCGAGAATGTTGAGACCGACATCAGGGGTGTTGAGGTTTCCTCGCATGTAAGCAGGATAAGCCAGATACACCAGGTCAGGGAAAGGATGGTTGAGCTCCAGAGACAGATAGGAGTTTACAAGGGTATCGTAATGGACGGCAGGGACATCGGAACAGTGGTCTTCCCCGATGCTGATATAAAGATCTTCATGACTGCTTCAGTCGATATAAGGGCAAAAAGAAGGTTTGATGAGCTGACAGGCAAAAACATCAGTGTGGAATATGAAGTAATAAGGAACAACATCATTGCCCGCGACATAGCCGATGAAAACCGCGACATAAGTCCTCTGAGAAAGGCCGAAGATGCCCTTCTTCTCGATAACAGCAGGATGAGTGTTGCCAACCAGATGGACTGGATAAGAAAGATAATTGACAAGAAGCTGGATGGTTGTAGAAATTGACTCAAAATCAGGCTTTTGTTTTGGTGTAAGGAACGCTGTTGAGATAGCTGAAGAAGCTCTCCTCAAAGGCGAAAAAGTCTATTCACTCGGACCAATTGTCCATAACGACAGGGAAGTGGAAAGACTTACCGGACTTGGCCTGATCACAATCAACCACGCGGAGTTCTCAGGACTCCGCGACACCAATGTCCTGATACGTGCCCACGGCGAGCCTCCCTCTACCTACCTTCAGGCTTCAGCCAACAACATAAGGATAATAGAAGCAACATGTCCGATAGTGAAAAAACTCCAGGCCAGGATAAGAAGCACCTGGGAGAGGATAAGGAACAACCACGGGCAGGTTGTGATCTTCGGGAAACCAGGGCATGCTGAAGTGATTGGTCTTCTGGGACAGACAGACAACGAGGGTATTCTTGTGTCGGGACCGGCAGATCTGAAAAAGATAGACTTTTCGAAACCGGTACATCTCTTTTCCCAGACTACCATGGGGATCACTGAATTTGAACAGATCCGTAAAACCATTGAGACCAGGATGGCTGAAGCAGGAATCACCGATATAGAAAAAAACTTTTTTGTTGTCAAATCAATATGCGGTCAGGTCTCAAACCGCGAACCTCATCTGAGGGAGTTTGCAGGTAAACATGATGTGATCATCTTTGTCAGCGGCAGGGAGAGTTCAAACGGCAAGATGCTCTTCTCAGTATGCAAGAGTGTCAATCCCCGGTCGTGGTTCATCTCTTCTCCGGCCGACATCAACAATGCCTGGTTTGAGGGTGCGGCTAGTGTCGGTATATGCGGGGCCACCTCAACTCCCAAATGGTTGATCGAACAGGTAAAAACCCTTGTTGAGAAGATATGACTTACGGGAAAGACCTGATAATAACAGATAAAGACTGAAGAGATCGCGGCTCTGCCGGATCTTAATAATACTATACTTAAAAACTTAAAATACTTACTATGTCACAAGCAAAAGTATACTTCACAAACCTCAGGACCACTCCCTCCCTGAACCTGTTAAAGAAACTGGGCAGACTCATGGTCAAAGCCGGCATCGACAATATCAATTTCGACAACAGGATTGCCGCCATCAAGATCCATTTCGGTGAACCCGGAAACCTGGCCTACCTGCGACCCAACTATTCGGCATATGTGGCACGCTTCCTCAGGGAAAGAAAGGCCATACCCTTTCTCACCGACTGCAATACCCTTTATTCGGGTCGCAGGTCAAACGGACCATCCCATCTGGAGGCTGCCTTCGAAAACGGTTATAACCCGCTTGTCACAGGCTGCCCGGTTGTCATAGCCGACGGTATCAAGGGGACCGATTACCGCGAGATACCTCTTGACCTCGAGATGTGCAAATCGGCAAAGATAGGCTCTGCCATTGCCGATGCCGACATCATCATCTCGATGAATCATTTCAAGGGCCACGAGATGACCGGCTTCGGAGGTGCACTCAAGAATCTGGGTATGGGCTGTGCTTCGGTGGGTGGAAAACTGTTTCTTCACAGCGGCGCTTCACCCATAATATATGAGAAGAACTGCACAGGCTGCCGTTTATGCGAGAAGAACTGCGCCCACGGTGCCATCAAAGTCGGAGATAACAAAAAAGCACGAATAGATTATGCCTTGTGCGTCGGATGCGGACAGTGCGTGGCCGTGTGCCAGTACGATGCCGCCAGGGTGGTCTGGCATGAGTCCTCGGAGAATGTCTGCAAGAGAGTGTCGGAATATGCACTCGCCGTGGTAAAAGATAAACCAGCCTTCCATATAAACTTCATAATGAATGTCTCACCCGACTGCGACTGCTTCGATTCAAACGACTATCCCCTTGTAGCCGATATAGGTATGGCAGCTTCATTCGATCCGGTGGCTCTCGACAAGGCAAGCGCCGACATGGTCATTGCAGCCCCTGCCCTTGCCGGCAGCAAGATATGCGAGGGTCATGATGACGGGGATTTGAGGAATGACGACAAGTTCAAGCTTGCCCATCCTGATACATCCTGGCAATCGGGTATTGAACATGCAGAAAAGATAGGCCTGGGAAATTCTGATTATGAACTTATTACAGTCTGAAAAGACGGTAGCGCATAATCAAGGATTACCTGACCTTCATATACTTCAGTCTCAGACTGTTTGATACCACGCTTATGCTGCTCAGAGCCATGGCTGCTCCGGCTATCATGGGGTTAAGAAGAAAACCATTGACGGGAAAGAGGACACCCGCTGCCAGCGGAATTCCTATTATATTGTAGATAAATGCCCAGAACAGGTTCTGCCTGATGGTCCTGACAGTGTTCCTGCTTAGCCTTATGGCTGCTGGGATAACCGTAAGGTCGTTGCTTATGATGGTCATCTTTGCCACATCGATGGCAATGTCGGATCCCTTTCCCATTGCAATGCTCACATCGGCTGTTGCAAGGGCGGGACTGTCGTTTATCCCGTCTCCGGCCATACCTACCACCCTGCCCCCGTCCTGAAGCCTTTTAATGTAAGCGGCCTTATCCCGGGGCATAACACCGGCGAATACGCTTTCTATTCCCGTCTTCTCCGCTACGGCCCTTGCCGTCTTTTCATTATCACCTGTAACAAGGTGAACTTCTATCCCAAGCTCTCTTAGCTGCGATACGGCCTCCGGTGAACTCTCCCTGATTGTATCGCTGACCGAAAAGATGGCAATAATCTCATCACCAGCTGCGAAATAAACCACGGTACCGGCATCTTCTTCCCATGCCTCTGCAAGTGAAGCAAACCGTTCGTCCGCGACCAATCCTCTTTCATCCAAAAGGGAAAGACCTCCTGCAAGGAATACCGTCTCCCCGGATTTCCCTGAGATCCCCTTGCCTGTTATGCTTTCCACATCATCCATCACCACTGTCTTCGCTGAGGGCTTAAGATACTCAGCAACAGAGACTCCCACAGGATGCTCTGATACTTTCTCGAGCGAATAAAGAACATCGGCATACTTCAACCTGTCTTCCTCACTCCGCCATTCGGCCTTTTCAACCGATGGTTCGCCCATGGTGACGGTTCCGGTCTTGTCGAGGACAAGTGCATCCATCTTATGAATCCTTTCAAGCGACTCGGCATCACGCACCAGGATATTATTCTCGGCCCCTTTGCCTATTCCTGCAATTATGGCTGTGGGCGTTGCAAGTCCAAGGGCACACGGGCAGGCAATAACCAGCACTGTGATCATCGACAGGAGGCCCTGAACAAACCCGTTCTCCCCTCCTGCTACCGTCCATACAATAAGGGTAAGCACTGCAACCGCAACCACTGAAGGTACGAAGACAGCTGCAATCCGGTCAACAAGTCTCTGTACGGGAGCCTTGCTCCCCTGGGCTTCACCGACCAGCCTAATGATATTGCTGAGGAGGGTGTCAGAACCAACCTTCTCTGCAATGAACTCAAAGGTCCCTTTCTGGTTAATGGTTCCCGAAAAAACCTTCGCACCTGTCTCCTTAAGCACCGGAACAGGCTCACCGCTTATCATGCTTTCGTCTACATAGCTGCTTCCCGAGCTTATCCTTCCGTCAACAGGGATCTTTTCACCCGGCCTTATAAGAATGGTATCACCAACCTTTACCTTAGAGATGAGGAACTCCCTTGTCTCTCCCCCTGGCAGTACCTTTATGACACTCTTCGGTTGCAGGCCGATAAGCTTTTTCAGGGCAGAGGAAGTGCTCGCCTTAGCCCTCTCCTCGAGGAGCTTGCCAAGCATTACAAGGGTTATGACAACGGCAGCAGCCTCGAAATATACATGGGCATGCAGGCCGCGGCTGTGCCAGAAGTCAGGAAACAGGGTGTTGAACACGCTGAAAAGATATGCAATACCTGTGCTCAGTGAGACAAGCGTATCCATAGTCGAACTGCCATGGCGTATCTGCCTGAAGGCATTTATGAAAAATGACCGTCCGAACCATAGCACAACAGGTGTGGCAAGAGCCCACATGATATAGTTCGCATACGGAATATTCATGAAGATCATGCTTATAAGCACCAGGGGAACAGAAAATACTATGGCCAGGATAGTTCTCCTCCTCATGGTCCTGTACCTCTGCTGCTGAATGTTCTCCCGCTTCTCTCCTGCGGCTGCTGACTCATCGGTAATCAGATCATAACCCACCGAGGTCACTGCTGCCCTCAGGTCCTCAGGCTTGACTTCCTGGCTGAGATACTCGATGGTTGCCACCTCCATGGCAAGATTGACAGAGGCGCTCACCACCCCGGGTTGTTTTCTAAGATGCGACTCTATATTGGCGGCACATGAGGCACACGACATCCCTGTTACCGGATACTGCTTCCTGATGGTCACCTTTTCCCCTGAACTCATCTTGCCTGTATTTAAAACTGTATGTGAAATTAACCAAATCAACAATCTAACAGAAAAGGAAAATAATTGTTTATGATATTTGAATAAAAAAACTTAATGCTTTCAGAGGTTAAATCCTTATCTTTAGCCTGTTAAATCAGGAAAAAAGAATCTTAAATATTTTATTATGTCACTTAACGATCAGATTGCAGCCGACCTTATTGCAGCGATGAAAGCAAAAGATACAGCTAAGCTTGAAGCCCTGCGTGCCGCGAAAACAGCGTTTATCCTTGCTCGTTCCGAAAAAGGAGCAGGATCCCAGCTTAGCCCTGAAGAAGAGCTGAAGATAATTCAGAAACTTGTGAAACAGCGGAAGGAGTCTGCTGCCATCTACCGTGAACAGAACAGACCCGACCTTTATGAGAAAGAAGAGGTTGAAGCAGGAGTCCTTGAGAAATACCTTCCTGCAAAAATGAATGATGACGAGCTGACGGCTGCCGTCAAAAGTATTATCGAAAAAACAGGTGCCTCAGGTCCTTCGGATATGGGGAAAGTGATGGGAGCTGCTTCAAAGGCACTTGCCGGTAAAGCCGATGGGAGAGAAATAGCTGCAAAGGTGAAACAGATACTCGGGATCTGAGCCTTTTCCGGCAGTTGTAACAAAAAATATGGCCTTCGCGGGGAAGGCCATATGATACAGACAGAAACGAAACCTGCAGGGAACTGCACCGGGAACAGAGTAATTATGTATCCCGCCCCCTCTGCATCCTCAATCAGGATTTAAGAAGATCTTTTCGAATTTTTCATTACCAGGAAGTAAATCCTTATTCCAATTGCTTTTTATATTCTTCTCTACGCTGTTCCATCTTCAGCCTGCAGGAAGATGGGACTGCCGCCTTCCCTTCAATCATACTCTACTATCGTGGCGACTATAGTCACATACTTCCTTTGCAGTACTGAATTACATACCACAAAAAACCAACAAAACTTCTACAATATCCAATCTAGGTTCAACGTAGGATCAGCATTCTGTTAATTGATTTCCCCTGTGAATGCTGATCAATAATCAAAAATAAGACTCCTGTCTGTCAATCTTTGTAAGAGACTGACCGATATTGGTGTAGGAAAAAGACCGACACCCGTAACTATGAGAGTAGCGGTCCCTGGCTGATATGATGGTGATTTTACCTTCCCGACAGGTAGGAATGGATCCCTGCAGCTGCCTTCCGTCCGTCACCCATGGCAAGGATGACGGTCGCTCCTCCCCTGACAATGTCGCCTCCGGCGAAGACATCAGGTATGCTGGTCTGCATGGTATCAGGATTTACTACGAAAGTTCCGTGTTTCGTTACCTCAAGGTCGGGAACCTGTCTGGGGATAAGTGGATTGGGCGAAACCCCAACACTTACCACAACCTGGTCTACCTCGATGATATATTCAGAACCCTTTATAACCACAGGCCTTCTGCGGCCCGATTCATCAGGTTCGCCGAGCTCCATCTTCTGAACAACCATCTCTTTCACCCTTCCTGTCTTGTCGGCATGATATTCAACAGGGTTCTCAAGGCATCTGAATTCAACACCTTCCTCGATGGCATGTTCAATCTCTTCCTTCCTGGCCGGCATCTCTTCCATGGAACGGCGGTATATGATCATAGCTCTTTCAGCTCCAAGTCTTTTGGCCGTCCTTACTGAATCCATGGCAGTGTTGCCTCCCCCAATCACCGCTACAACCTTGCCGAAATGGACAGGTGTGTCATAGTCGGGTTTTGCCGCATTCATAAGGTTGATCCTTGTAAGATATTCATTCGACGATAGTATTCCGGCATAGTTCTCGCCGGGTATATTCATGAACCGCGGCAGGCCGGCACCACTACCGACAAAGAAAGCTTTATAGCCTTCCTCCCTGAAATCATTGAAATCGGCAGTTTTGCCAACAACAAAGTTCCTTACAAACGTCACACCCAGCTTTCTGAGGTATTCAATCTCGACATCCACAACCCTGTTGGGAAGTCTGAACTCGGGGATTCCGTATTTCAATACCCCTCCTATTTCATGAAGGGCTTCAAAAACAGTAACATCATAACCATGCTTTGCCAGGTCGCCCGCAGCGGCCAGACCGGCGGGACCGGAACCTATTATTGCAACCTTTATGTTGTTGTGGTCAATCTCAGGAACTTCTGGAACAGATCCCGACTCACGCTCATTGTCTGCAACAAACCTCTCGAGGTAGCCAATGGCCACAGGAGCCTTATTCAGTTTCTTTGTATAAAAACAGTTGGCCTCACATTGGATTTCCTGGGGACAGACTCTTCCGCAGACCCCGGGAAGGGCATTGGTCTCCTTAATCACGGCAACTGCCTTAATGAACTCACCGGCTTCGACGTTCTTTACAAACCTGGGTATATCAATTCCAACGGGGCAACCCTGGACACAGGTCGGGGTGACACAATCAAGACACCTCTTTGCTTCCTGCATGGCCTGAATGGCACTGATTCCACGGTTAACCTCCTCATGGTTCCTGCTCCTGATGATGCTATCCTGTGTTGGCATCTTAACACGTTCAATACCAACACGGTCTTTCTGCTTCAGGCTCTCCCTCAGGTTAACCCTCCATTCAACACTTCTTTCTCTTTTGTAATATTCCTGATCTCTCTCCGACATCTTCCCGGTACTGTTTATCCTGTTGTAACTATTTGTTCCGTTATATATATATCAATGGTCCTCAGTCTTTTTTTGCTTCAGCTTCATTGCTCCTGTATTCCCCGAGACGCATTATCAGCTCGTCAAAATCGACCTGGTGGGCATCAAACTCCGGCCCGTCAACACACACGAACCTTGTCTTTCCTCCCACAGAGATCCTGCAGGCACCGCACATCCCCGTTCCGTCGACCATGATATTATTAAGGCTCGCCACAGTAGGTATCCCATACTTCTTTGTCAGCAGCGAAGTGAATTTCATCATTACTGCAGGACCAATGGTAATGGCAAGGTCGATCTTTTCACGATTGATGATCTTCTCAATTCCCTCTGTCACAAGTCCCCGGGTACCATACGACCCGTCATCAGTCATTATAACAACCTCATCCGAATGCTCCCTTATCTCTTTCTCAAGAATAAGCAGATCTTTGGTCCTTGCTGCCAGTACACTTATCACCCTGTTACCCGCCTGATGCATCGCCTCAACTATAGGAAGCAGGGGAGCAATACCAACCCCGCCGCCTGCACACAGAACAGTACCTGCCTTGAATATATGCGTCGGATGACCAAGGGGTCCGACAACATCAGTCACCTCATCCCCTATATTCAGAGCGGCAACCTTATGACTAGTAACCCCTACCTTCTGAATTATTATGGTTATGGTACCGGCAACCGGATCAGACGATGAAATGGTAAGAGGTATCCTCTCGCCCTTCTCCCCGATCTTGATTATGACAAAATGTCCCGCCTTCCTCTTCCTCGCTATCGCAGGTGCTTCAATGACGAGCTTTACTACATTCTCCGAAAGATATTGCTTATCAGCTATTTTACTCATCTGTTATTATATCGGCAATTTTTTAACGTTCCAAAATTAATATTTTTAAGATACAACAAAAGTTAATTTAATCAGAATTGTGATTTTTACCGTTTTGCTTAATTTTTTATAAACACAATATCATGTCTGCCATTAAACATTTCCTTACAGAAAATCTGAGTGTAAGGAACATGATATGGCAGGGGATATGTTTATTTAACTATATTTGATCATGCCATTTGATAAGAAAGACCAGCCTTTGAAGATGAAAGTCAGGATGAGTTATATCCTGTGATCATATCTTCGGACAAATCCCTGTAAATCATGAAAAAAGAAAAACTAACCACAAAAGAGTATCTCGTTCCCTTCATCCTGATATCATCCCTCTTTTTCCTCTGGGGTGTAGCCAACGGGATGCTTGACACCCTCAACAAACATTTCCAGGACATTCTTCAATTGTCAAAAGCCGAATCAGGGCTCATCCAGTTTTCGGTTTACATTGCCTATTTCACCCTGGCCCTTCCTGCCGGTTACTTCATCCGTAAGAAGGGATATAAAGCCGGCATCATCCTTGGCCTGTCGCTTTTTGCCACCGGAGCATTGCTCATTGCCGGAACTGCCTTCCTTGAGTCATTCTGGATGGTGCTGGCCTGCCTCTTCGTTATGGGTTGCGGCCTTGCAACACTCGAGACGGCAGCAAACCCCTATACAACAAAGCTGGGGCCTCCTGCGAGTGCCGAACGCCGTATCAACTTCTCCCAGTCGTTCAACGGGCTGGCCTGGGTTGTCGGACCTCTTATCGGATTTTACATATACAAGGCTCAGAGCCACGAAGCCGGCGAAAAACTGAGTTCCATGATACTGCCCTACCTTATAATAGGTATTGTGGTCATTGCAGTTGCATTCCTGTTTATCAAAACGCCTCTTCCTGAGATTATTGATGAAGGTGACGCGACCGGTAGTTCCGGAGAAACCGGCAGCCTGCCCGGTGACTCAGCCAGGCCTTTGATTAAACGCGGGCATTTTGTTTCAGGTGTGGCCGCACAGTTTGCCTATGTGGCAGCCCAGACCGGTGTATTCAGCTATATGATAAACTTTGTTACCGATCCGGGACAGTCGCCACGTTTCGATACTGAACAGGGACCACTTTTCCTTGCTTTCGGCTTTGCTCTTTTTATGGCAGGACGTATGTCGGGAAGCTGGCTTATGCGATCCGTCCAACCTGCCCGCATGCTTGCACTTTATTCACTGATGTGCTGCCTGCTGCTTCCCGTGGTAAGCGCCAACCAGGGATGGATTTCACTTCTGTCACTGTTCGGAGTATTCTTCTTTATGTCTATCATGTTCCCTACTATTTTCGCCCTCGGGATAAAAGACCTCGGATTGGAAACAAAAAAAGCATCATCCATCATGGTTATGGCAATTGTCGGCGGTGCCGTATTCCCGCTTCTCATGGGACTTATTGCTGATAATTACGGAATGCCTGCAGGCTTCCTTGCTCCCATCCCATGCTTTGCTTTTATCCTCTGGTACGGACTTAAGGGACATAAACTTGCCTGACATTATTAAACTATAATTAACTTAATATGAAAACCTTGACAAATATCCTTACGGGATTGAAAAAATCCGTCCCCTTTATTGCTTTGTTCATTTCAGGAACTGCTGTTTTCGCCCAGACAGAAAAACAGCTTGTCATAGGCCAACAGCCTCTTTACAAAGTTGCCAAAGCTTCCACGACCTTTAACATCGATGGCCGGATGGATGAAGCTGACTGGCAGAAAGCCGAGGTAAGATCATTCGACTACTTTTACAGGGGCGATAAGCCTGCTGAGAAACAAAAAACAAAATTCAGAATGATGTGGGACGACCAGAACCTTTACCTCTTCTATGAATGCGAAGATACTTCCCTCATGGCCCGTGAAACAGCCGTCGATGCAAGACCCTACCTCGACGACTGTGTTGAATTCTTCTGTGTACCCGTTCCCGACAGCATCTACCTGCACTTTGGCTTTGAGCTTAACATAACAAAAGCTCCATACGACTTTGTTGCCCTGTGGAGGTTCCATAACGAAAGAACCATTTTTATCCGTGGTTATAATCCTGACTACAAGGTGGAAGTGGTAAACAACGGAACCATCAACGACCAGAACGACACCGACAGGGGCTGGTCAATGGAACTGGCAATACCCTTTAACGCATTCAGCGACTTCTACATGGTTGCCCGTCCTGCCCCCGGTGTCAGATGGGCATTCCAGGCAGTCAGACAGGACAGGAACTTTATTGATGACAGGTTCCGGTCGACATCAACACTCTTCCCCATTTACGACATCAGAAAGGACGTCCACCAGCCTTCACGTTTCGGACTCCTGGAGTTTTCGGATAAATGAAATAACAACCGGGCCTTGCAGGGGCATACTGCTAAAAATATGCCCCTGCCTGACCCTTCAGGATGATCGTGAAAAGATCAATATTATACCACATCCTTGCATAAAAATAGCACAGGACGAACAGACAGGCAGCATAAGCAAGTACCAGACCCATGTATTTGCCTGCAATTGCTTTGCCTTTCCTGACAACACGCATCGAGAGCCCCTTTACCCATAACTCGAGCCTGGCAAAAAGGGGATACAGTATCACGACAATGACTCCCATGGCGATAAGCGTAAACGACAAGGGCTTTATATTGCTTTTATAGGTAACAAGATAATTGCTTATCATTGTTGTAAGCAGGTTGGCTGTCAGTATGGTTACCGACATCACAGCGAAACGGAAGAAATAACGGTACATAATCCGGGGTTTTGCAGCGAATTTAATAAAATGCTTCATTCTTCACAGACCCTCAGCTATTTTCATTATCTTTGCAAAAGTTCCGGATCTGAATCCGGTACTTTCAAAACCAGCCTGTTCAGATACTGCATCCCGGTCAGTGCAAATAAATACTAAAAGCTGGTTATTATTAATTGCCGGCTAAAAATAGTCTATGGGAAGATCACAGGAAACCTCGGGAAAAAAAGAGATCAGGAACAAAAAGGATAAAAAGAGAAAAGACAAGGAGAAGAAACGTGCTCTGAAAAAACAGGAAGGGAAATCGAGCTTTGATGATATGATAGCCTATGTCGATGAATTCGGAAGGATTTCTTCGACTCCTCCCTCCCCCGATGAAAAAACCGAAGTGATCGCCGAAGACATTGAACTCACAGTTTCGTCGCGAAAACAGGAAGATGCCTCAGCCTTCCTGAAAAAGGGAGTGGTGACTTTCTTCAACAACTCAAAAGGATTTGGATTTATCCGCGACAATGGATCCGGCATGAGGTACTTCGTCCATGCCAACGCTCTGCTCGAACCTATTGCCGAAAATGATACCGTAGTGTTTGAAACAGCAAGGGGTATCAAAGGCCCTTCAGCTGTAAAGGTGAAGATCTTCAGGGAAGAAAAGAAACCGGCAAAAGAATAGCAGCCAATAACTTATACTATTTTAACCTCTTTGCCGTGTTCCTCGACAGATACCTGTTCCTGGCTTCATCAACATCAGCATCAGGAGCAATATAAATCTTCGTTCGGTGATCAATGATCACTTCCTTCATTTTCGAGATATCTGGCGACTTACCTGCGTTTGGTCTGGTTTCGGACATAATTTCAGTTATTCATTAAATGCCGGGCCAACTTAAGACGAAACCGGAACCTCCCGATCCGTCAGACAGTTTTTCCTTACACCTAATCATTGAATAAATATTAATAAGGTTGTAATATACGATTAATTGCCGTTATTATAATTTATTCCCGTTAAATCGGTTATCACTGTCATCGATATTCTTTTCCGCACAGATGGACACTTCTCACAGCTTTACAGAAAACCCGGCTATCTTGAAAGAAAAATATGCAATTGACTGTACTACATCGTTGGCTTGAATATTTGATTATCTTGCGGACCTTGCAAAAATAAAGCGATCGCCAGGAAGCGGCATCACAAATTTAATCCAGCCTGGATTTGAGTTCATCTCAGCCGGGATATAAATCAGTCGCTCCAGGGCTACACAGCAAAAAATAAATTGAAAAACAAGGATACCGGATTCACTTATCAAAGAGGACCCTCTCTCCTTTAACTTAAATATAAACTGGTAGTATAAAATGAAAACATTGAAAATCGGGGATCTTTCTATTGCCGTTCCGGTGATTCAGGGAGGTATGGGTGTTGGTATTTCGTTATCGGGACTGGCCTCAGCGGTTGCCAGCGAAGGAGGTGTGGGAGTTATTTCGAGTGCTGGTCTAGGACTTATTTACAGGCATTTTTCAGGCGATTTTCTTGAAGACAGTATTCACGGACTTAAAGAGGAGATACGGAAAACCAGGGAAAAAACCGTTGGAGTCATCGGGGTTAACATAATGGTGGCCATGACGAACTTTGCCGATATGGTCAGGACTGCTGTCAGGGAAAAAGTTGACATTATCATAGCCGGTGCCGGACTTCCCCTCGATCTTCCTTCCTTCCTTGAAAAAGACAGCAAAACAAAACTTTGTCCCATCGTCTCTTCAGCAAGGGCAGCAAGGATAATATGTGAGAAATGGAAATCTGGCTACGACTATCTTCCCGATGCCGTTATTGTTGAGGGACCCGAAGCAGGAGGACACCTGGGCTTCAGCGTGGACCAGCTGAAAGACAGTAATTATTCCCTCGAACATCTGGTTCCGGATATCAGACACGAACTGAACCTGTTTGAAGAAAAATACAACAAACCAATTCCTCTTATTGCCGCAGGAGGTATCTATACGGGAGAAGATATCAATAAAATAATGAAGCTGGGGGCCTCAGGAGTCCAGATGGCAACCCGCTTTGTCACCACTAGCGAATGCGATGCACCGGAGGCATTCAAGCAGACCTATATTGATGCCCGGAAAGAGGACATTGAAATAATAAAAAGTCCTGTCGGCATGCCAGGAAGAGCTATCATTTCAGGTTTCCTTGACAAGGTCAGGGAAGGCAGGAAACAACCTCAGAAATGTCCTTTCAAATGCATAAGGACCTGTGATATCAGTAAAAGTCCGTATTGTATAATTGTCGCACTGATGAACGCCTTCAAAGGAAACTTTGACAACGGTTTTGCCTTTGCCGGGAGCAATGCCTTCAGGGCGACAAAAATTTCAACTGTAAGGGAGGTCTTTCAGGCACTAAAAGACGAATACAGATCAAGTGTAAATAATGATTGAGTATCTTTACCGCTCAATGAAACTTAAGTTGTCCCGACACCAGAAGTTTGCATCAGGCTGTCAGGGCAGGCAAAAATTATCGGAACTTAACTTTCTCGACGGTGATAACTTTTCTTGTTTGCATTGCAGTCCTTTTACTTGGATACTTCTTCTACTCACGGTTTATTGAAAAGATTGAACAGGCCGACCCTTCACGCCAGACCCCTGCATACAGGCTTAACGACGGTGTCGACTATGTCCCCATGCCCTGGTGGAGAGTCTTTCTTATACAGTTTCTCAATATAGCGGGACTTGGGCCCATCTTTGGAGCTGTCTCAGGTGCAATGTGGGGACCGGTTGCCTTCCTTTGGATAGTCCTTGGCTCGGTCCTGGCCGGAGCAGTCCACGACTATTTCTCAGGCATGCTCTCGATAAGGCATAGCGGACTGAGCATTACCGAGATAATCGGCATCTACCTCGGTAAGGAGGTAAAACAGGTGATGAGAATCTTTACTGTCGTCCTGATGGTGCTTGTCGGAGCCGTGTTCATCACGGGTCCGGCCAAAATAATGGCCGGTCTGACTCCCGAAACACTCCCGATGACCTTCTGGGTCTGGGTCATCTTTATCTATTATGTACTTGCAACCATGCTTCCAATCGACAAGATAATAGGCCGGCTTTACCCTGTCTTTGGCTTTGCCCTTCTGTTCATGGCCCTGGGCCTTATAATTGCCCTTTTTGCCAAAGGTATACACATCCCTGAACTCAGTCCTGCCAACTTCAGGAATTTCCATACCGATAGTGACAAGTTTCCTGTATTCCCTATGATGTTCATAACAATAGCCTGCGGTGCCATCTCAGGCTTCCACGCCACCCAGTCACCCCTTATGGCCCGCTGCATTACTAACGAGAGACTTGGACGAAGGGTCTTTTACGGTGCAATGATAACCGAAGGCATTGTTGCCATGATCTGGGCTGCCATAGGCATGTCTTTCTACGGAGGGGTTCATGAACTCAACGTCATGATGACTGAACAACAGGGTAATGCTGCTTACCTGGTTAACGAAATATCGCATTCCCTTCTCGGTAAATTCGGAGCTGTCCTTGCCCTTCTTGGAGTAGTCGCAGCACCCATAACCTCAGGCGACACAGCCTTCAGAAGCGCCCGCCTTATCGTTGCCGACTTCCTTAACTACAGGCAGGGACCGATAAAAAACCGGATCTTTATAAGCGTACCTCTTTTTGCTGCCGGTTTTTTTCTCACACAGATCAACTTCGATATCATCTGGCGCTACTTCGCATGGTCAAACCAAACCCTCGCAGCAGTGGTACTCTGGACCATAACGGTTTACCTTGCACAGAACCGGAAGCTATTCTGGGTCACCCTTATCCCCGCAGTGTTTATGACTGCCGTGGTCACCACCTACCTGCTCATCGCACCTGAAGGTTTTTCACTTTCCCCGGCTGTTTCATACTATTCGGGTATCTTTATAGCACTGGCTGTCCTTACAGCTTTTCTGTTGTATCTGAAAAAGATCAGGTCCTAACCTTAGCCCTTCCTTTTCCCCATGCCCTTACGGCAGCCATCTGTTTTGGCATCATATATATGTTCGACATGCCCTTGCCTATGACATAGGATAGCGATGCCGCAACCACACCTGGTAGCCCGAGGAAAACCACGCATACAAGCAGAACGATAATGATGCCGGAAAGCTCAGTGGCCGTGGCAACCGAAATCGGAGTCGTGGTGCCGTTCACTATCAGCAGCGACCTCTGGAAATTAAGCAGCACTGTGAGCGCGGGAAGCACGATCATGATCTTGAGAGGCAGGTACGACAGGGCGGCCAGATCACTGCTCAGACCCGATACATTTATAAACCACAGCCTGGCAAGGGGAGTAAAAGCCAGTATCGCTATCATCACCGTAACCGTTACACCCAGCACGGTAGCAAACTTCTTAAGTCGCCTGTAATTCTGACGGTCCTTGCCTATCAGGGCTATATTGACCTCCTGGAACGAAAGACCCGCACTTCGGAAGATAAACACCAGCGAGTTGACAACAGGCAGGACTGCAAGCGACTCCACAGCCATATAGCTCCTGCCAAGGAAAAAGGTAACAAAGGGCTGAACCCCCATCGACAGAATCGAGGTTAGCGCCAGCGGAAAATAGAACCTGGCTATCTTCCTCAGGCGAAGATTTTCATTTTCATGATCGTCGCGAGTAAGCAGACTCTTAATCGTACGATCTGCCATGAACCTTGTCGCAATAGCCTCACACACCACAGCCAGCGCCATGGCCCCGGCACCGACGTAAGCCCCGTCAACCCCGGCGATGTAAAGGAATAGCCCGACTGCCACAATCACCGACAGTCTCACCATAGTACCGTATGTCACCATCCTGGTGAGATTATTTCTTATGAGTATTCCCTGGTAGAACCTCCGGTAACCTATTGATGCAGCCCATGGTATGAATATAATAAGAGCAATATGGGCAAGGCGGGCTACCTCATCAGGCACATCCATAAGATCTTTGACAATGAAATTGAAGACAGGCGGTATAAGAACGACCAGCTGGATCATGGTGATTACAGCATTGAGTATGTCGGTAAACCTCTTTAGCTTTTTATACGAATGACGCCCCTTAACCAGTGCAGTCGAAGCACTCATCAGCATGATGATCGGAGCCTCTACAATCGTGGCAAACGATCCGGCAATACCAAAGGCTGCCAGGTTATATTTTGCATCACCCAGACGGGCAATAAACGATATCAGGAAAGGCTGCTCAACGGCCATCATCAGCCATGTCAGGGCCAGGGGCGACCAGAACAGGAAGATCTTCCGGTATGTCAGTTTCTCTGTTAATTCCACTTTTTTGGAAAGCTGCAAAGATAGCTAAATTTGGCCTTCAGGTCCGCTCCATCAGACATTCTCATCCTCAATCCTGTCTTCTGAGACCAGGCCCGGCTCAATGACTCCTTCTGCACAAAAGTCAAGAATGATCTCAAGAAGTTCTTCCCCGTACTGTTCAGTCTTCTTCTTCCCCATACCCTTTACCTTCTTCAGGTCGCCAATCGACTGCGGAACAGTATTTGCTATCGTTACCAGGGTTTTCTGGTGCATTATCATGTAATGAGGCTGACCTTTCTCCCTGGCCTTACTGTTGCGCCATTCCTTAAGTAGGTCGAATAAGCCCTGGTGTTTTATTACTCCCGAAGTGTCCTCTACCCTTCTGGCAGGCCTTGCACTCACAGGAGCTATATCAATGGCCGACTTTGCCCTTGTCTCAAGATACCTGGCAGTATCAAAACCCTGGCTGACAGTATCAAAACAGGCCAGCTTTATGACCAGTTCCTCATGAACCCGCGATAAAGCCTCTGCAGCCGACTTACGTATTGCCTTATTGTCAGTCTCGACGCTAAAACCTTCCAGTATTTCAGCCAGGCCGGTATTCAGTTTTTCAGAAAAATAAAGGGCTGCCTTTTTAACTCTTTCCTGCAAAGCATGGTTTGATTCAGCATCCGGTTCAATCCTGAGAAAATAGTCAATATGGGTCCTGAACCTGACCGATACATCAATGATATCAGCATTGAGACCTGTTACCATCTTTGCTATCTGTTCATGCGGATTGCCGATAAAGGCTTCCTGGTTCCCTGTAAAAACCTTAAGGCAGTAATTCAGCCTGTTTGCCAGGGAAGTAAAGTCGAAAAGCTCCGTCAACAAGTGCTTCTGATAAGCTTTCCTCGACTCCTCAAGACTGGCCCGGTCGGGCTGATTCTTCTGAACACCACTGACAAAATCTGAAATTACCGGGTTATCAATCAGACTTCTCCTGCCTATCCTGCTGCTGAGCACCAGGCCCTCAAGAGTACGGCAGCGGCTCAGGGCCACATATACCTGCCCGTGGGCAAAAGCCGAGCATGCATCGATGATCGCCCTGTCGAAAGTAAGTCCCTGGCTCTTGTGAATCGTTATTGCCCAGGCTAACCTCAATGGATACTGGGTAAAGGTGCCGATCACCTCTTCCTCTATCTCTTTGGTCTCATCATTGAGGGTGAACTTCATATTCTGCCATTCAGCCTTCTCTACTATTATGTCGAAATCGTCACCCGGGCACTTTACTGCAATGGTGTCGCCTTCAAAGGCCTCTATCCTTCCTATCTTCCCATTGAAAAAAAGCTTTTCTCCCGAGATGTCGTTCTTTATGAACATCACCTGGGCCCCTTCCTTCAGTATAAGTTCACTGGCATTCGGATATGAGAATTCAGGAAAATCATCCTTCACAGTGGCCTTAAATGTATGAGCCCTGCCGGGAAGCTTTTCAAGCTTTGAGTCATTGATAGCCTGGGCCTGATGGTTGTGGGTGGTCAGAGTAATATACCCTCCTCCCGACTCCGGATCAAAATCAGGAATATATCTTTTGTTAAGTTCCTCAAGTGCTGCCTGGTCTATCGTGTTTTCCCTTACCTTGTTGAGAAGGTCAATGAAAACCTGGTCATCCTGCCTGTAGATATGTTTAAGTTCTATTGTCACATAGTCGGTACACGAAAGGGCCTTGCTTCCGAAGAAAAAAAACGAATCATAATACCTGTCAAGGATCTCCCTGTCTTCCTCCTTAACCACCGGCGCCAGCTGCTGAAGGTCGCCGATCATCAGGAGCTGAACGCCGCCGAAGGGAAGGTGCCGGGCTTTGTATCTCCTTAGCGCTGAATCCACTGCATCGAGGGTATCAGCCCTCACCATGCTTATCTCATCAATGATAAGCAGGTCGAGACTCTTTATTATCCTGATCTTCTCACGGCTCATCTTATATCCGGGAGGTGAACTGCTTTCGGCACGACTCTCACTTCCGGCCCCCGGGATGTAAAATGCAGGTACGTAAGGATGAAACGGCAGCTGAAAAAAAGAATGGATGGTAACACCTCCGGCGTTGATGGCTGCCACTCCTGTCGGAGCAACAACGATCATCCTCTTTGGTGATTGTCTTTTGAGATCTTTCAGAAAGGTGGTCTTGCCAGTCCCTGCCTTACCTGTAATGAAAATATTACGGTTTGTGTACCTGACAAAATCAAAAGCTAACTGAAGATCCTGGTTTGTTTCTGTTTCCATTCCGATAAAATGTCTGTAGCAGCGGTAACATGGTTTCAAAGATATCAAATCCCCGGCTGATTCCGGAATTTTACTTTCTGAAAAACTGCACCCGGAACGCTGCCTGACAAAAAAAACGGGCTTACCATTGCCGGTCAGCCCGTTGAGATATCATTTTGTTAAGCTCAGAACGCCAGGCTTATCCTCAGATATATGTTACGCCCGGGTTCCACACTTATGTTTCCTCTGTTTGTCGAGAGGTGACTTGTGTAGCTGCGGTCGGTTAAGTTGTCAATACCGACAAATACCTGTAACCTGGTGGGACCGAGACTTATTGAGGTTGAAGCAAGACCAAAGTCGAGCCTTGTATATCCTCCTGTCTCAGTCTCGCCTTCAGCAATCCTGTCCTGCCCGGCTGCTCCGACCACAGTCAGCTCGGCGGAACCTATCCTGTTACGGGTGTAACGTAGCCCAAGGCGACCGTTGAGAGGTGGTATCTGAGGAAGGTTGGCATCAGCCTCCGTGTCTTTTCCCCTTACATATGAACCGGTGCCGAACAGTACAAAGTCGGAATGGAAATTATACTGGAATCCGAAGTCAAATCCATAAAGAAGGGCTTTGCTCACATTGGTGTTTACAAGGGCGGGCAGGGTATCAGTCAGACCCTCTGAGGCTCCTGTGTTGATTGTATAAACAAACTCACCAGGCACCTCGGTAATCATGTTAAGTATCCTGCTGGCAAACACATCGGCCTGGAAATTGAATTTTGTCTTCCATACCCTCAGACCCAGATTCGCTGAATATCCATTCTCCGGCTTAAGGTCAATATTACCAAGCCTTACGTAGTTTCCCAGGTCGATATATTTAAATCTCTCTTCAAGAGAAGGCGCCCTGAACGAACGGGCGATACTGAATGACAGGTCTGTCTCGTCAAAAAGGTTATACAGCAATCCTGCATTTGCACTCCACGACACGCTGCGGGTGTCGCTCTCTTCAAAGGTTATCCTCTGGTTTGGTGGTGCATCGTTCCTGGTACCGTTGGTGATAAGGTAGTCAATATCATAACCCCTTTCGTTCTGCACTCTTATTCCATCCAAACGCCCTCCGGCAATAAGTGTCATCCTGCCGTCAAGAACCCTGGTCTCATCCTGGACAAAGATACCGGCGCTGGTAAACGACGACTCCGGTATGGGGGTCTCCCCGCGCACCAGGTAGTTAGTCCTGATTACTTCCTTGCTGGCATTAAGCACTTCAACAGTGATGTTCTTTTTACGTTCTGTATAAAGGTTACGGTTCCATACATCCACACCTGCAATAAAAGTGTTATTCCCGGAAAAATTCCATGTACCCTGGAGCTTCCCTCCCTGGGTGAAATGATCCCCTATCGGAGTAACACTGCCTGGTGTGATTCGCTGATAACCCGTGGGAGTGGGATTCAGGGTGACTGTATTGGGTTCCATGGCAACATCCCTCTGGATGTACTGCAGGAAATAGTTCAGCTTAAGGGATGCCAAACGTGCACCCGGATCCTTTATCTCGTAGCTTGCTGCCAGCAGCTGCCTTCCTATATCGGTATAGGTGGCTTTGGCAGGACCGGGAAATGCATCTCCTCCCGGAATGCCAACGTCGGTCGACCAGTTACGCTGATACTGAATGTTGAAAAGATGATTGGCTGCAGGCTTTATACCGATCTTTGCAGTTATGTTATCTGTTGTAAACTGGCTGTTGGGCAGGAGGCCTTCGGGAGTCCTCATATCGTCGGCCTTGCCGTATGCCCCGCTTAACCTGAGATACCATTTGTCAGAACCGGTGTTGACATCAGCATGATTCATAAAAAGCTTGTTGGCCGAGGCAAAGGCCGAAACGACATTACCCGAGACATAAGGCTTCTCAGAGAAATGACCGTCTCTTGTGATGATGTTTACTATTCCTCCCATCGCACCCGTACCATAAAGCGACGACTGGGCACCCTTGATAACCTCAACCCTTTCGACATCATTCACATCGGTCATACTGAGCGATGCGGTCAGATCAGTTGCCGTCTCAACACGGTTACCGTCAATAAGGGTTACAAGACGGCTTTCATTAAAACCACGGATATTGATATTGGTCGACCATACGCCATCATTCCCCATTGCTATGCCAGGCTCGGCGGCCAAAACATTTGAAATGGTAATGGCCGACAGTTTCTTGTATTTAAGCGATGGCACCACTGTAATCGGCGTGGGCAGTTCCTTTACCCTGCGGTTGACAATAAAACTTGACACTTCAACCTCACCAAGGGTGACCGGCTGCGGAGTCATGAGGAATCCGGCATCAAGATCACCGCTGATATTTATTTCCCTTAACACGGGCGAATAACCAATCAGCTTAAGAGCCAGTAGATAATTCCCGGCCGGCAGCGAAAACACGAAACGGCCCCTTACATCAGTGACCTCAGTAAAGAAGGGGTTCTGGCTTCCATCCCTGGCTGTCACAACAGCTACAACACTCTCGAGTGTGCTTTCACTGACTGAATCACGGACGATGCCATGAAACTGAAACTTCTGACCATAAGAGCTCACCTGGAAAAACCACGCGAACAAAACAATAGAAAAAAGGAGTCTTTTCATCTTACATGTTCTTTAAAAGTACCGATTTAACCTGTATTCCACTCAGGCGGCCCAGCTGGCCGGTAAGTGACCCAATCTGGTCGGTGGTACCTTCAAGAACAAGAGATATGACACTCTGGCCGTTGCTGCGCGGCAAGCCCAGGCGTCCAATTACTATCGGTGAATGCTTCGAGATGATTTCGTTCAGAAGCTGAACATTCTCATGCGACTCGATCAGTATGACTGCTGATCCCACTCTCTTTTCCATCAGAATACCTCCGGGTTAGATTCATTTTTAAATCTGCCTGTCCTCGATCACCTCAACACCTCTTTCCGGTATTGGCAGCTTCTCTCAGACAAAACAGACCTGCTGTTAATTATTTCACAAAGGTGACAATAATTTTTCAATATTCAAAAAATTACTCAGTAATTAAAGATTAAAAATTCTTAAAACCGCTTATCCAGGTCTGAACACCACTGATTATTTGATAATTAAAAGAAACACGCCGAAAAATGATGCAGGTTTTCCCTGAATGGATAGTTTTGCATTAAGAATGTTTATCATGCTGAGACGTTTGTTATATGTGTTGACCCTTTCACTTCTGCTTTGCGGATGCGCTGGCAGAAAGGGAACTGAAGCGGGCAGTGTAAAGTACACCATTGCCACACTGAAAGGTCCCTCGTCAATGGGAATGATAAGGATGATCGACAGCCTGAACTATGACGAGGGTCATTCAATTGAGGTTAAGATTCTCAACGAGCCACTGCAGGTCAGAAAGATGATGCTCGATGGCAGCGCCGACTTTGCCATTCTGCCCACTACCATGGCAGCCATAATGTATAATAAAGGATTGGATTACAGGCTTATCGGCATCCCGACATGGGGAACCCTTTACCTCGTCGGCAGTGATACCGGCATCACACGCTGGGAAGACCTCAGGGATAAACGTGTTTATGTGATGGCCAGGGGCATGACTCCGGATGTGCTCTTCCGCTACCTTCTTATTGAAAATAATATAGACCCTGAGAAAGACATAACCCTCGACTACAGCTTCCCGACACATATCGACCTTGCCAATGCGGTGGCAGCGGGTAAGGCACGGCTGGCAGTCCTTTCAGAACCACTGGCCAGCCTGGTGGCAAGGAGGAACACTGACATCAGGCCTGTCTTCGATCTGGA
>CAZBQM010000023.1:12899-36443 GCA_964494045.1 uncultured Rikenellaceae bacterium | reverse complement strand
GTAATAGCATGGGGTAACGGTGCCTGTGCCAATTCGCCATGGGAGCATATTAACTTTCTGTCAGAAGTGGCTTCTCACGGCTTTCTTGTAATAGCCATAGGACCAATGCCACTCGAGGGCGAAAAAGGCAGGGGCAGTTCAGGCTCCTCTCAGCTTCTCGATGCTATTGAATGGGCTACTGCTCAGAATAATGACAAATCGAGCCCCTACTTCAATAAAATCGATATTTCGAAAATTGCTGTCAGCGGAATGTCATGCGGAGGACTTCAGGCGCTTGAAACGGCTCCCGATCCGAGGGTGACGACAGCCATAATCTGCAACAGCGGGATCCTTCGCGAAGCTGGAAGCGGTATGTCAGGGATGCCCGGACTTACGAAGGATCATCTGGCAAAGCTTCACACCCCTGTTCTTTATCTTCTTGGAGGAGAATCGGATATTGCCTTTGGAAACGGGATGGACGACTTCAATCGTATCAACCATGTGCCCGTGTTTGTGGCCAATATGGATGTAGGACACGGAGGAACCTATGCAAAGCCTCACGGAGGGGAGTTTGCAAAGGTCGCCACCTCATGGTTGCTCTGGCAGCTTAAAGGCGATAAAAAAGCCGGGAAGCAGTTCAGTGGCAAAGCCTGCGGACTTTCGAAGGATCCGGTATGGACTGTTGAAAAAAAGAACATTAAGTAACATAAAAGCCCAATACTAACTAAATCCAATGCGATTATGAAAAAAATCAGATTTTTTGCTTTTGCCCTCGGGGCGATGCTATTAGCATCATGCAGTGACCCGAATCCCGTACTTAACGTTGAAGGCGGAAGTATTCAGGGTGTTGAAACAGCCACCAAAGGTATAGTAGCCTATAAGGGTGTTCCTTTTGCCGCTCCTCCCGTCGGGGATCTGAGATGGAAGGAACCTCAGCCTGTAGTACCATGGGAGGGAGTTAAAGTTGCCGACACCTACGGTGATGCTGCATGCCAGACAACCTGGGATCCGAACAGCTTCTATGGCAAGGAATGGAGAGCTTCAGGAAGCGTTCCTTTTACTGAAGACTGTCTTTATCTTAATATATGGACCCCGGCAGCCGGAAAACCGGGAAAGAAACTACCGGTAGCAATGTGGATACATGGTGGCGGATACCGTGAAGGCTTCTCCTATGAACCCGAGATGGATGGCGGTGAAGACTATGCTTCACGCGGAGTGATACTTGTACAGGTCACCTACAGGCTCGGATCAATGGGATTCTTTTCCCACCCGCTGCTCTCAGAGGAAAGCCCGAATGGAGTATCAGGAAACTACGGTCTTCTCGATCAGGTTGCCGCACTTAAATGGATAAACAAGAATATTGAACAGTTCGGCGGCGATCCCAACAACATTACTATCTTCGGTCAGAGTGCCGGTGCAGGAAGCGTACAGTCATTGTGTGCCTCCCCGTTGTCAAAAGGCCTTATAAGCAAAGCTATCAGCATGAGCGGCGGTGGCCTTGGTGCCTCCAGACCCGGTATCCTTCTCGATACAGCCCAGCTTGCTAACCAGAAAATGATGGAGTATTTTGGTGATACCACCCTTGCAGATATGAGGGCACTTCCATTCGACAGTCTGCGGAGTATGTCGGCCCGCTATATGGCTGAAACCAAACGCATGGTTATGTGGAGCCCGGTGATAGATAACTATATGCTTACCGGTACTTTCAGTGATGTTACCCGTGCAAATGAAATAGCCGATGTCCCCTATATCATCGGATTTACAGCCAACGACATGAATGATATGACCCAGGCTGTCCGCGACTTCTGTGTATTCAGATCTGAAAACAGCAGCCATCCGGCCTATGCTTACATGTTCTCGAGACCTCTTCCCGGTGACGAAGCTGGTGCTTTCCATTCTTCAGACCTGTGGTACATCTTCCATTCTTTCAGGCACAGCTGGCGTCCGTATAACGCAGGCGATGAAGAACTGAGCCTTGGAATGGTGGATTTCTGGACAAACTTCGCCAAATATGGTGATCCCAACGGAAATACCGGAGATACTAAATGGAGCCCCTGTACTACAGCAAGTCCTGCCTTTATGGTGCTCGATGTTGACGGTGAGAAAGCTACTTTCACCATGACTGACAAACCCGCTTACAGGGGTGGGGTTTTTCCAAGATAAAAGATAAAAGACAAAAGATAAAAGTAGGCGTGAGGTTTGAGGCGTGAGGCTCAATCCTCACGCTTTTTTTTGTTTACAGATTACTCAGGTTTGATTCCAGGAAAAAATATTCTTAAAAATAATAGCATTTTACAAAATTACGTTTTAACTTTGACTGACCGGTCAATCAAAAACAACTTTGATCTGTTTAAACATTTCAAATAAAGGCTATGTCACCAAGATCAGCATCGAAAGTGGAGGAGATAAGGGAGGAGAAGAAGAACCTTATCATGGATGTGGCTCTGGAACATTTTTCGAATACTGGTTTCCATGCCACTACAATAAGCCATATCGCGAAACATGCAGGCATATCAAAGGGCCTCATGTACAATTATTTCAGGAGTAAGGAAGATCTCCTCTCTGCCATCATCAACAGGTCGCTGGCAGAAATATATGATTACTTCAACCCCGATCACGACAGCCGGCTGACTCCGGATGAATTTGAACTCTTCATAAGAAGAATCTTTAACCTGCTTAACGAAAAAAGACAGTTCTGGAAGCTGCTTTTCAGGATATTGTTGCAACAGGGTGTGTTTGAAAACCTGATGCATAATGAAAACCTGTCTTTATCAGTGTCGGGAGTACCGCTGCGTGGCTTTTCTCAGAATATGACTGAATTGCTGGTTGATTATTTTGAAAGAAAAAGGGAAACAGCCGGCCCTGGTTATGATCCGGAAATTGAAATGCTGATGTTTGCCAATGCCGTAAAGGGATTTGCCATGACTTCGGTCTTTGCGCCTGAGCCAATCCAGGATGATTATCTTGAAAAGGTGACTGAGGCCTTTTTAAAAAGATACAAATAAACTCCCTTGCTAAATGGAATAACCAGTAAGAATGAACTATCAGTACCTTAAATATTGATTAAAACCTGATAATACCATAACCCGGAATAAAAAAGTCGGAAAATGAAAAGAACAGCTTACATATTGATCCTTACTGCAGCTTTCATGCTGATTTCTGTCATTCCTCAGCCTGTTTCAGCCCAGCAGCTGACTGCAAAGGAGATAATAACCAGGGCCGATGAGAAATTCAACGGGGAGTTGTCGGGTTACAGTGTTATGAGTATGACAATAGTACGTCCCACCTGGCAGAGAACAGTTGAGTTCAAGTCGTGGTCACTGCAGGATGATTATGCTCTCACCCTTATCACGGCTCCGGCACGTGAAAAGGGACAGACCTTTCTTAAAAGGGGCAATGAGATGTGGAGCTGGAACCCGGCGATAAACAGGCTTATCAAGCTTCCTCCCTCGATGATGTCGCAGGGTTGGATGGGGTCTGATTATACAAACGATGATATCCTTCGCGAATCATCAGTCGTCGATGACTATACCCACACCCTTGAAGGCGATGAAGAGGTCGATGGCCGTCTTTGCTACAGGATCAGGCTTACTGCCAAAGAAGATGCCGGCGTGCTGTGGAGTCGCCAGGTATGGTGGGTCGACAAAAAAGAGTTTATTGCTCTGAAGGCTGAATTGTATGATGAGGACAACTTCCTTGTCAGAACTGAAAGGGGAATGGATCTGAAAACCATGGACGGCCGGTTTATCCCTACAACCATTGAGCTTATCCCTGCTGAAGAACCTGGGCGCAAGACTATTCTTAAGATTATTGAAGTGAAATTCAACATCAGGCTTGAAGAGAGCTTCTTTTCACAGCAGAATATGAAAACCATCAGGTAGCATTGCTTAAGCCATAAAGTCATGAAAGACTATCAGCTTGCCTGGAGAAATCTGTGGCGTAACAAACGAAGAACCCTCATCACTGCTGCATCAGTGTTCTTTGCAGTTTTCTTTGCACTGGTGATGAGGTCATTTCAACTCGGAACCTATGAGAAGATGTACAGCGACGTCATTCAGTCGTATTCGGGTTACCTTCAGCTTCAGAACAGCGACTATCTTGATGAACCTGGTCTCGATAACGGCTTCGTCATTGATGATGAGCTTATTGCCACAATCGAAAATGACCCGGAGGTCACAGGCGTGATTCCCAGGATTGAGTCATTTGCACTGGCTGCGGATAAGGACCGGACCCAGGGGGTAATGGTCATCGGGATGGATCCGGCAAATGAACAAAAGGGTCTGAATATCAGGGAACGTCTTGTAAAATACCGCCTGACTCCTGAATCAGTCAATGCCCTCAGGTCCGGTGATTTGCCCGGCCGTACGGCCAGACTGCTTGACGTGTTTTTAAACGAGGCCTATACTGATGACCAGAGTCTTATTTCCAATATGGGAATTTCGAAATCTGACACCGCCAGGTTGATGCCTCTTTTCAGGAAGTATGCATCACTGAGAAACGGTCATCTCACTCCTTCCGACTCGGGGCAGGCAGTGATTGGCTATGGTCTTTCACGTTATCTCTCTGCAGATGTTGGCGACACCATCGTTCTGGTGGGTCAGGGCTACCAGGGGACATCGGCAGCCGGTCTTTTCACTGTAAAGGGGATAGTGAGCATGCCAAATCCTGAGATTGACAATGCCTTCGTATATATTACCCTTGACGATGCCCGCTATCTGTATGCCGCTCCGGGAATGGTAACCTCGGCTATTATAAATATCAGGGAGACAGGCGACAGGGAGATCAGGGGTACCCTGGAGAGGCTATCGCGGAAATGCAACAACGGGCTGGTGATACGCGACTGGAAGGAGATGAATGCCCTGTTGCTGAACCAGATGGAGGCTGACAGCAGAAGCGGGGCAATTATGATTGCCATACTTTACCTTGTTATAGCTTTCGGAGTCTTCGGAACAGTCCTTATGATGATGGCTGAGCGCAGGAGAGAATTCGGTATGCTGGTTTCAATAGGAATGCAAAAAATCAGACTTGCAGTTGTTATTGCGATGGAGATGCTTTTCATAGGCCTTCTTGGCATAGCAGCCGGTGTGGCAGCATCGTTGCCGGTTGTGTTCTTCGGATATGCCCGGCCCCTTCATTTCACCGGAGAGATGGCAAAGATGTATGAGGACTATGGTTTTGACCCCGTGATGCCCATGCTTCTGCCCGACACCTATTACCTCTGGCAGGTGGCAATAGTGATGCTGATACTGATGATAGCCATCACCTTCAGCGTACGCAGGATTTTCAAAATGAATGTTGTAAATGCCATCAGGGCTTAAGATCATAAAGAATGATAGCATCTCTTGCATGGAAAAATGTCTGGAGGAACAGAACCAGGAGCCTGACCGTGATAGCGGCCGTCACCGTGGGCGTTTTTGCCGGTGTGTTTTCAATGGCGGCCATCAACAGCTCCATTGTTCAAAGGATCGATGCTGCCGTTAATGAAGAGTTGTCGCATATACAGGTTAACAATGCTGAATTCCGGAGCAGCAGTGAGATTGGAAATGTTATAGCTGAACCTGAAAAGGTCATCGGGGTGCTTGAGAATACCCCCGGTGTGACCGATGTTACCACAAGGGTGATAGTAAGGGGTATTGCATCAACATCGGCAGGAAGTTCGGGGGTAGAGATCTCGGGGATCGATATTGAAAAGGAAAAGGAGATGTTCTCCCTGAAGGACCGGCTCATCCCAGGAACAGGTAGCTACTTTGATACCGGCACAAGGCTTAACAGCGCCTTTATCGGTGAGAAACTGGCGAAGGAACTGTATATCATCAGGTATATGCTTACAGATGAGTCGGTAAATAACCTTGAAAAACAGGGTCTGCCATCGTCACTGACCGGGAAACTCAGGGAGATTGAAGGTCAACGGTTCACCACCGAAAAAAAACTTAACAATGTCCTGTCCGGACTACTCACTTCCAGGGAGATAAAGGAATATGGCATGTTGATCAGGGAAGCGGCCTGGTCGTACCGCGAAGGTTCTAAAATCATTCTTACCTTTCTTGATGCAAACGGAGTCCAGACAGGAGCCGCGTTCAGGATAAGCGGTATTTTCCGCACCAACAACGACCTTTTTGAGGCGACTTCAGTATTTGTTCCCCGGAATGAATTGCTTAAGCTCACCGGACTGGAAGAGGGCCGGTGTCACCGTATCATTGCCCGGCTTGAAGATAATGATCTGACCGACAAGGTGACTGTCCAGGTACGTGAGGCTCTTCCCGGTCTCGAGGTGATGAACTGGAAAGAGATCCAGACCGACCTGGCCATGATAGCCGATTACATAAACCAGATCTATGGCATCTTTATGCTTATTATACTTGCTGCCCTGGCATTCGGTATTGTCAATACCATGCTGATGTCGGTTCTTGAACGTACCAGGGAACTGGGTATGCTTTCAGCCATCGGCATGAACCACCGTAAAGTGTTCATGATGATAATGCTCGAATCAGTGTTCCTGTCGGTGGTGGGCGGTTTTTCAGGTATGATGGTAAGTGGCGTTGTGATAGCAATCACCAATCATACAGGGATTAACCTTGTGAAATACTCGGAAGGGATGGAAGCCTTCGGCTATTCAGCTCACCTCTATCCGTCAATCGGTGCCGATTTCTTTGTCATCCTTACAGTGATGATAGTACTCACAGGAATAATTTCGGCTATCTATCCGGCCAGGAAAGCCCTTCAGCTTAATCCGGTTGAGGCATTGAGGGGAGAATAATGATAAAAACACAAGAGAATGAAAGTTGTAGAGATCAATGATGTATTCAGGACCTACCACGACACGGAGGTCGAGGTCAGGGCAGTCAGCGGAGTGACGCTTGACTTTGAAAAGGGCGAGTTTGCCGTAATCGTGGGGCCTTCGGGTTCGGGCAAGACCACCCTTCTGAATCTTATAGGCGGGCTCGACAGGCCTACATCTGGAGAGATTGTTGTCGGAGGCCACAGTCTTTCGGAGCTTAAGTCTTCGGAGATGATTGATTTCAGGATGAGACATATAGGTTTCGTCTTTCAGTCGTACAACCTGATACCGGTGCTTACAGCTTCGGAAAACGTCGGATTCATACTGAGCCTTCAGAAATGGCCAAAGGAGAAACGGATCGAACGTACAAATGAACTTCTGCAGGCTGTGGGACTTTCCGACAGGCATGGCAGTCGTCCGTCGAGGCTCTCGGGAGGCCAGCAGCAACGTATTGCCGTGGCTCGGGCTCTTGCTCCCAGACCGCAGTTCATACTGGCCGACGAGCCGACTGCAAACCTCGACTCGGCATCGGCAGAGACTCTTCTCGACATCATGGAAAAGCTAAATCGCGAGGAAGAGATGACCTTTATCTTTTCGACCCACGATGTCAGGGTGATGAGAAGGGCAAGGAGGGTGATAACCCTGCAGGATGGCAAAGTCATTTCAGATGAAAGAACAAATCATGTGGCATGAAAAGAATATTCCTGACCTTAACTGTACTGTTTATTGTTTATTCTGAGGCATATCCTTATGCCACAGGCACGGGAGAGACGGATACGGTTTATACTCCGGAAAGAGGCAGATGGTTTACCGCAGGCGGATATGCTTCATGGCTTCATATGGCCATGTTTGAAAAACCTTCTGAGACATGGATAAATAACAGTATGTTGCATAACAGGCTGAACCTTAAAGCCTATTCGGGAAACAACCTGGCTTTCACATTTGAACTCCGGAACCGCTTTGTGACAGGCGACATGGTACGGCTTGATCCTTCCTATACAGCCGGGCTGGCTGACGATGACGGATGGATCGACATGTCGTGGAACCTCTGCAGCGCTAACTCATACCTGTTGAACACCATGGTCGACAGAGCTTTCGTAGAGTTTACAGCCGGACGTCTCCAGATTAGTGCCGGACGTCAGAGGATAAACTGGAGCCAGGCGCTAATCTGGAACCCTAACGACATTTTCAATACATATTCCTTTTTTGACTTCGACTATATTGAACGGCCGGGCAGTGATGCCCTTCGACTGGTTTATTCTGCCGGTCCTGCTTCAGCTGCCGAAGCAGTGATCAAGGCAGGTAAAGACAACAAGATTACGGCAGCCGCTCTGTTCAGATTCAGCATGTTCAACACCGACCTGCAGTTTTTTGCCGGTGAGACGGGAGAGGAGTTCTTCACTGCAGGCACCGGATGGTCAGGAGCACTGGGGTCGCTTTCGGTAAGGGGAGAGGCAACACTTTTTGCTCCCTTCAGGGGATCGGATGAAGAAAAAAGCACTTTTCTGGCCACACTGGGTGTCGACAGGGTTTTCTCCGACAGGGTGACGACGATGGCACAGGTAATGTATTCAAGTAATCCCCTCGATCCGGGAAGTTTCACGGAACTTTACGAGGGGTCCCTCAGTGCCAGACAGCTGGCATTTTCAAAATTCAGTGCGGCGGGTCAGTTTACTTACTCACCGTTGCCTTTGCTCGACCTCTCGCTATCGGGAATATGGTTTCCGGGACTTGATGGCTTCTATGCCGGTCCCTCGGTTGACTGGTCGATGGCTGAAAACGTCAGTTTCACCTTCCTCTGGCAGCACTTCAAAAGCAACATTGCAGAAGAAAAGATAAAGATTAACCTTGGTTTTATCAGGTTCAGATACAGTTTTTGATATCACCTGCTTCCTGGGCGGTTCCTCCCGGGCTTCACTATGACCTGAGAGAGGTCTTGTTTTAAGGTATTAAAGAAGAGCAGGAAATGAAAAGACCTCCTGGAAATATTTTTTCCGGGAGGTCTTATTTTTCATCATGACAATGAGATCAGCTCATCGTTATGTTTTTGTATTTCTGATTATTTCAGGCCTCTGTTTGAGATATGGAAATAGTCGAATGCAACATCAAATGGGGTACCAGGTTTGGTGGTATCTGAATTGAAATAGAAAACACTTTTCATACCCTGTATTATTATACCGTCGCACACGATCAATCCTGCCCTGATATCCTTCAGCAGTGCATCAGCAGTACCCAGTTTTTCAAATTTCACACCATCGAGTGAATAGTAAGCTGTGTAGATACTTCCGTTCTTCTCAAGCTTAAGTGTCAGAGGGCTGTTTGCCGTGATTTCATTCCGCAGGTTGAAGGATGCCAGTGACTTGGCAATACCATTTTCTTCAATAATGAGGTCGATGGTTCCCGCTTGTATACCCTGACCTGCAGGAGACCTGGGAGACATGGTCGTTTTGGTAACAGCCCTGAACATCAGTTTTACGAAATTGTCATCATTTTGGTAAACCAGAATTCCGGCATTTTCGGGCTGGGATGGAATTCTTGAGCAAGACAGTTTTGTCTCTATCGTCCAATCGTTGTTTGCACTTTGAAGCAGAAGGTTTTTAGCACTGTTGCTCCCTTCCGATATGTCGCCACGATCGCTTGTTATAGTAAGTGAACCCTGATTTTTTGATAAGCTGACGCTTGCAGGGTTTTCTCTTACCCATTGCCATTGTTTGCCAGTGGTAGTTGTGTTGAATTCATCACTTACTGAAGGGACATCAAAATTAAAATAGTAAGTATTCTTTTCAAATGTGGTGTTGTCGGTAAAGCTGACTATTGCTGTTCCGGGTATACCCTTTGCCTGTTCAATACCGACAGCGATACCATCAACCATTGCTGATGCTGCAACCACCGGTATTTTTGAGTTGTCTTTAAGGAGATAGCTGTATGCCTTTACCTCTTTTGTAAAGCCCTGGATTTTCTTCCCGTTTACTGTAATTGATTTAGGACTCAGATCGGGCATAACTTTAAGCGGATAGCTGTTCGATACTGTCTTACCGTTTACTGTTACTTCAGCAAAAATCAAGGCAGTTCCAACCCCAGTTGCAGTTACTTTACCATTTTCGTCAACACTGGCAACTGCCGGGTTATTGCTTTTGTATGTTACCTTAGCATCTTTGATGTTTATAAAACTATCGTCCGACAATGAAGCAGTCACGCTGGTCTGCACGGTATTCCCCGGTCTTAATACAACCTTTTCACAATCGGCAACAACTGTTTCAAGTACAGGAGTATAATTACCGCTCATAACAGCTTCAACATTTCCTCTGATGTCTTTCGATGATGAACCTACTTCAAAGATATATCTGCCCTTATCGAACATTATCTTTTTGTTGTTTGTATCCCAGAACCAAAGATCGGCGCAGTCAATATCAACAGATACCGTTTTTGTCTGGCCTTTTGGTATTGTCACTCTTTGAAATCCTTTCAACCGTTTGATTGGCCTTTCCAGTGATGCCGGGCTGTCGGGAGTTTTGACATAGATCTGTACTACTTCATCTCCGTCATAGTTACCGGTGTTTTTAACATCAACACTTACAGTAATCCTGTCGTTGGGAGTAATATTTTTGTTGCTGATTCTAAAGTTGTTGTACGCAAAAGAGGTGTATGACAGTCCGTACCCGAATTCGTAAGAAACATCCTTGTTGAAATACATGTAGGTCCTGCCATTCTTTCCGGCTCCACTCCTTAATGTGTAATCAGTAAATTCAGGCAGATCATTGATCGACTTGTACCAGGTGAGGCTTGTTTTTCCACCCGGGTTCACTTCACCAAATAATATTTTGGCCATAGCGGTTCCCTGTGCCTGACCATTGTATCCGGTAAAGATGATTCCACCTATATTCGGGTTGTTCTTAAATTGCTCAACTTCAACTATTCCCATTCCCTGGATTACAACAATAGTATTGGGATTCACTGCTGCAACGGCATTAATGAGTTCGTTCTGGTTGCCCGGCAGGGTTATTGCGAACCTGTCAGATTCTTCTCTTCCTGTAGTCTGGTCGGTACCAACGAAGACAACAGCTACATCGGATGAAGCTGCCATATCGAGGGTCTCTTTATCGGTGGCAGGAACTTCAGATTCGTGGTAAACGAGTACGAGGGTCTGTGGACCGGAAATTCCCAGTGTATTAATCTTAACCGGTACAGTCTTAGGTCTTGCGCCAAAACCGCCAAAACCTCCGGCTTGCGGGGTTCCGGCAATTTTCTCGGAAGCAAGGATATTACCTGTTTTGGTGCCAACCCTTACCTCGAGCAGACCACCATCGGGAGATACTGTCATGTTGAACCGTATTGAATCGACATTGGTGATGTCAACATTATTGTACGATGTCCAGTCGCCATCCTTGATCCCTCTTACCGAAGCTGCGCCAAAGCGGGCGGAAGTAATTAATCCATTTGCTGAAGCATCGAATTTTGTTGCATCATATTCTTTTACTACCCCTTTACTTACGGTTGAGAAGCTAATCATAGTAAAGAAATCGGTTCTCTTGGCCGTGTTTCCCCCTGCTTTGGAGACAACCTCAGTTTTCAGGTTATTCTTTGCAATGTAATTCTTAATTCCTGCCAGTGGAGAAATTTTATACTCAGGTTCAGCTTCTCCTGAATAATCACCCAATTCAACCTTATCGGCCTGAGGGCCCAGCACAGCAATTTTTTTAATATTATTTGTGTTGAGGGGCAATGCCTTTTCCCCTGTCTTCGAAACCAGTTCGTTTTTCAGAAGAACGGGGCTTTTGGTTGCAATTTCAAGAGCAAGGTCGTTATGGGAAGGGTCGTTTATAATTGAGGGTTTAATGCCTGCATAAGGAACAATGTTGGCGGGATCAAATTCGCCCAGACGCATCCTTATGGCATATATGTTAACCAGTGCTTTATCCATGTCAGCCTCAGTAATCAGGCCTTCATTAAGAGCCATGAGTGCGCTTGTCTGGTAAATACTACCGCAATCTGTATCGACACCTGATTTAAGTCCCATTGCAGCTGCTTCTGCCTTGCTTTTTGCATAGTGGTGATTATTGACAACATCAGCTACAGCATCACAGTCACCTGTTACATATCCCTCCAAACCGTAGGTTCTACGTGCAACAGTATCGACAAAAAATTTGCTGGCCGACATAGGTATACCGTTAACAGCACTGTAAGCAGTCATGATTGCCGGAAGCTGGTCTTTCTCGATGAGTGTTTTGTATGGAAGAAGGTAAAATTCCCTCATATCCCTGTCGTCCATATTTGCACTTCCATTATGGCGGTTAAACTCAGTATTGTTGGCAAAATAATGTTTACCGCAGGGAACTGCTTTCAGATAGGTGGGATCATCTCCCATCAATCCCTGAATGAATCCGCTGCCTATCTGCGAAACATGAAATGGGTCTTCTCCAAATGTTTCAGCTGTCCGTCCCCACCTTGGATCGCGGGCCGGTTCAATAACAGGAGACCAATAGGTAAGTGTAAAAATAAGATCGTGGTTAAAACCTCTGGCCTCATCAGCGATAACTGAAGTTTCCCGTTTGATCAATGCCGGATCCCAGGTACTACCAACAGCAACACTGTTGGGGAATGAAGTGGCAGTCATCCCGCTGTTGTCGTTCCTTCCCATAATACCATGAAGGGCTTCACCCCATACATCATATTTATTAATTCCCAAACGGGGAATCGGAGGCATGGTGTTGCCCAGCTGGCTTTGTTTCTCTTCAAGAGTCATCCTTGAAACAAGATCAGCAGCTCTTTCTTTGAAAGAATAAGCTGTATTTAGGTAAATTGGTTTTTTATTACTTTCTCTGTCAGGCAGGAATGCCATGACGGTAAAAGACAGAAAAAGTAAAATCAAGACTTTGGAAATTTTGTTTTTCATTAGAGTATAATTTTGTTTTTAATGGTATGATGAAACCCACATGTCCGGGAAATCAGACCCATGTGCGTATGAGTATGTATTACATGAGGGATTCATAATTTGCTTTATCTGGTTATTGTTTTATCATATTTATTACCGGCATTTTCGCTTTCAGCAAGGGTTATAATGTTGATATGTAGTTACATAAGCGACACCGGTAAAAGCATCCGGATCAACAGTTATTTGTACCCCCTGAATATAATTCAAAAACCGGATTCAGGAACAGCATAACAGGATCCTTTTTTTAAACCACCTGGTTTACCCATTCAAGCGGGTAGTGATACCCGAGTTCCAGGTGGATTTCCACAGGCACATTCTCTGGCAGATGCAATTCACAGTCTGCATCGTGTTTCGAGAATTCTCCCAATACTCCCGGAGGTACAGAGATATCTTCTATTCCATAGCGGGCTATCAGAGTGATATCCTGCTTTTTCAATGAGGTGACCGTCAGATCGATAGTCCGGGACTCCATGTCCCAGGCCAGTTTGTTTATCTTTGCAAAGGTGCTGGCGAGCATCCCATTTATTGATCCTTTAACAAGCGAGGCAGGAAGAGCAGGAAGCAGCTCTATCACACCAGGGCGTGAGTAAGCCAGCATCTCCATCATTATTGCCGGAATTCCACCCTGAGCATCAGGTATTGGCACGCCATAAGGTTCGCGCGAACACCTCAGTGACGGGCTTATGTAGCCTTGTTCAAATAGTTGCCGCAGCTGAGTCTCGACAATGATATTGTCTTTGAGCCTGGCACCAGCCAATGCACGGTGGCAGCGGCCATAGGAAGCCAGCGTTTCACCTGCCACTGCAGTCGACATGGTGTCAAAGGTGCGCTTCCGGTTGGCTATTTCTGCAGCCAGGGCCAGTTGTGGTGTGCGGTCGGGATCAATCTCGTTGCCCGGCCAGGCGCCGTAGAGATGAGATACATGCCGGTGGCTGTAATGCTCTTCCATCGTAGGCCATGCCCATTCCTTCAGTGTACCGTCAGGTTCGAGCAGATAGGGCGGTAACTTTTCGAGCATTCCCTTCCATTTTGATACCCCATCGGCGTCGGTTTCCAGAAGCTCACAGGCCTGAATCAGATTGGTCAGGACTTCACGGCACACGGCTATATCCATCGTGGCATTGACCATTACAGGCCCGGATGCTTCGGTATTGCGTGACATGTTCTCCGGGGAGATTGATGGGACAAAAATGTAATTCCCGTCTTTGTCAGTGACTGTCAGGAAATCCTCGTAGAATTGTGCCAGTTCTTTATAGGCCGGGATCACACGACTACGGAGAAATTCCATATCGCCTGTAACCAGGTAATGGTCCCAGAACTGCCTGACACAAAAGCCTCCGGCAGAAATCCAGTAGGGCCAGACTCCGATCTGGGAGCCGGGGGTATAATAGAAATTAACACCAAATCCCTTGTCGGGGAAGAGAGGATAGGAGCTACCTTTACAACCGAAGATGTTGCTGGCATTACTCCGGCAATCGGGTACTATTTCTTCCATCCATCTGAAGTATGCATCCATGCCTTCGCGCAGGTCACCCTGCACAGCACCGGCTGTCTGAAGGTTAATGGTTGAGTTGATCCCGGCAGAGATAGCCGGATACCTTCCGCTGTTAAGGATGAACCAGTGGCGTCCCATTTCAAAGATCCTCTCCAGCAAGGCGGGCGAGAAGTCAGGTCTCGACAGCTGGTCAGACAGGAGCTCTTCAGCCGACATACCATATTGTGAAGCTCCGCCGAAGTCGACTGTGACACGGTTGAGAATTTCCGACTGGATTTTCTCATGCTTCTCCAACAATGCCGGATAATCAGGAGTAAGCTCTTCCACAGCCTTCTGAAGTGATCCGACACCAGAGTCGGTGAATTCGGGAAAATATTCAATACGTGTAAGCAGCATCACAGAGGAAGCATCCTTTATAACCAGGGTGTTTCCATCCATTCCGGCTGAACCACCATTGCGAACCACGCGGGTTATTCCGGCATAGCCGCTGTTGTCTGTTGAGGGATCCAGCCGGCATTTGAATATCAGCTGTTGTTCGTTGAAGTCGAGTCTGACCTCACCTGCTTCGACACCTTTTGGGGCTAGCTTTTTCTGGTCCGATGTCAGTTGGACGAATGCTGCCATGTCAGGATCTGTTGTGCCAATTCCCCTGAGGGCACCCCAGTCCATACCGGAAGCCATGCTCCAGTCAGCCGATTTCCGTAAAGAGATACTGACATTCATTGTCTTGCCTTCCGGGGCAGTGAGCAACTGCACAACTACGTTATCGGGCCGTGAAGTGAATGTCTTGCGGATCCAGTCACCGTTTTCGTCAGACCAGATAACCTTTATCTCGTTGTTCCTGAAATTGACAGTGCGCAGATAATCCCTGGGCGAAGCAGCTTCAGGAAGGCTGAGTTCCATAAGGAAGGCCGGGATGGTCAGGTGCGGTTCGGTATCCTGTTTTATGGGACCTTCATTCATGTGTTGAATGGCGAGAGCAATGGCTTCTTTGTTTTTTCCATCGAGCATCATCTGCCTCACTTCCTGAAAAATGGCAGCAACGTTGGGTGCCTCCACAGGCTTTTTCCATGGCATTAACAGGCTCTCGTGATGGAAAAGGATTTGCTCAGAATAGGGATCGCCCATCACTTCGATGTTCATGGCACCATTACCCGATGTAAGTGCCTCCCTGACCTGAGCTCCGGGGGAGATACTGCAGAAGCCCTGCTCCGGTACTATTTTCTGACTGATGCGTTTTTCGGGAGGCATAGGTGGAATCTGATACGGTCTCCCGGTGGCCGGTGGCTTTGGTAGAAAGGGACCATCATGTATGCTGTTGAGGTATTCTTCCGGACGATTGTCATCTGCCGAAGTATCTATTTTCTGAGATTCGTTTTCGGTTGCAGCCAGCAATGGCGATAATTCCAGAGAACCCACGAGGCCGACAGCGGCCGCTCCTGTTTTAACAAATATTCTGCGTTTCATATAGATATTTTTGCTGCTTGACTAAACCCATTTAACCCAATCCAGCGGATTGCGCTGGCCTATTTTCAAATGAACTTCCACTGGTTTTCTTTCAGGCAAGTGCAAATCGCAGGTAGCCTGTCCCGACAGCGGTTCATCTGCCAGAACTCCTGAAGTAGCTGAGATCTGGTCGATGCCGTACCTTGCAATTAAAGTCACATCCTGTTTTCTCAGTGAAGTGACGGTCAGGTCCACGGTCCTGGCATCCATGTCCCAGGCCAGTTTATCAAGTATCGCGAACGAACGAAGGAGCATACCGTTAATGGATCCTCTGACCAGGGTGGCAGGAAGAGCCGGAAGCACCTCAATCACACCCGGGCGTGAGTAGGCCAGCATTTCCATCATGACTGCAGGAATCCCGCCCTGCGCATCCGGTATACGCATGTTTGTGTATGGGTCGTGGGGACATACGAGTGAGGTGCCTACATATCCCTGTTCAAGCAGGTCTCTCAGTTCGCTGTCGACCATATAGTTATCTTTGAGTCTTGCCCCGATTAGAGCCCGTTGGCAATGGCTGTGAGCAGCCAGTCGTTCCGGTACGCGTTTCCGGTTGGCCAATACGGCAGCCTTTGCCAGCAGGGGAGTGCGGTCAGGATCGATTTCGTCGCCCGGCCAGACTCCATAGCATTGAGAGACATGCCGGTGATTATAACGTTCACCCAGATCGGCCCATGCCCATTCCTTCAGTGTTCCGTCAGGTTCGAGAAGGTGAGGAGGCAGCTTGGCCAGCATCGCTTTCCATTTTGGAATGTTGTCGGCCTCTATGCCCAGCAGCTCGCAGGCTTCCACCAGGTTGGAAAGGATTTCACGGCAGACTGAAATGTCCATGCTGGCGTTGATCACTGCCATACAGCCGGGGTTCAGGCTACCGGGATTGTTCTCCGGAGAGAAGGATGGGACAAAGATGTAATTCCCGTTTTTATCCGTCACCGTCAGGTAGTCCTCGTAGAACAATGCCAGGTCCTTATAAATGGGTACCATACGGTTTCGGAGGAAGTCGGGATCGCCGGTGGCAAGATAATGATCCCAGAATGGCCGGACAACCCATCCTCCGGCGCTGATCCAGTAGGGATGCGGCCATGTCTCTCCTGTATTATCAGCATGGTCGTAACTGGTAAAAACACCTGAATCCTTGGTAGGTGAGATAGGATAATGAGCTCCGCGCATGCCGTAGATATTTTGTGCATTGGAGCGGTAATCCGGAACCAGGCTTTCAACCCAGTCGAAATAGGCCAACTCTCCTTCGATGTAGTTGCCAAGGGATATTGGTGCTATCTGCAGGTTTGTATTGACATTAGTCAGGGCCGACACGCTGCGGTACTTGCCTGTTGTGATGATGAACCAGTAGCGGCACATCCCGAAGAAAGTCTTGAGAAAAGCACCTGAATAGCCTGTGCTGGATCTCTGATCAGACAGTAGCTCGTCAGATGAAAAACCATATTTTGAAGCATCTCCGAAATCAACAGTCAGACGGTTGAACATTGCCGACTGAGCAATACGGGCCCGTTCGAGTAAACCCGGGTAATCGGGGGTGAGTTCTTCGAGTGATTGGCGTACTGCTTCGACCTTGTCGTCGCTGTAATCAGGGAGATATTCAATACGTGTGAGCAGCATCACAGAGGATGCGTTGTTTATTATCAGGGTGTCTCCATCCATGCTTGCTGAACCGCCATCGCGGACCACGCGGGTAAGGTTGGCAAAACCCCTGTTGTCAACCGAAGGGTCGAGACGACCCTTGATAATCAGTCGCTGCTCGTTGAAGTCGGTGCTGGTGTTGCCGGGACCGCTGGTTCCGGCCTGTGCTCCTGTCCGGCTTCGTATACCGGCGAAATCCTGACCTCCTCCGGCACCTCGTCCTCCACCTGTTCCTTCTGACATTCTGATGCGGACATTTACTGATTGTCCTGCGGGGGCAGTGAGCCACTGGACCACGACATTGTCGGGCCGTGATGTGAAGGTCCGGCGCACCCACTCACCTTTCTCATCTGACCAGTGAACCTTCACCTCGGTACTCTCGAAATCAAGTGTCCGGAGATAATTACTGACCGATGTACTTTTCGGAAACTCAAGAAGCATCGAGAATCTACCGCCACCAAAGCCACCAGCCCTTGGCATGGGGGTTTTATGCCACTCGTCGAAGGCCAGCATAGCAGCTTCCTGGTATTTCCCATCCAGGATCATCTGCCGTACCTGTTGAAAAACATTAGAAATTACAGGTGCCTGAAATGACTTCTTTCGTGGAGAAAACAGGCTTTCGTGACTGAAAGGAATCTGTTCAGTGTAAGGATTGCCTGCTACCTCTATGTTTACAGCTCCGTTGCCTGAAATGAGTGCTTCACCACCGGGAGCAAGGCAGCAAAAACCATTCTGCGGGACAATTTTCTGCCTGATACGTTCATCAAGCGGCATCGGCGACACAGGAACCTTAATATAGACAGGCGCCTTCGACAGATAGCGGTCAGACTGCACCCGGTGAAGATATCTTGTGGAACGGATTTCTTTTAGATCTGCTCCCGATATCCCTGATGGCTTCTTTTTACATCCTCCGGGTGACCTGAAAAACAGAGATGGCGCACCCACCATCCCCACAGTAATCGCACCGTTCCTAAGAAAAACTCTGCGTTTCATATTTGTTGCATGGATTTATATTCATAATATGTTTACTATGAGATCTTTTTCAGTGCAATGCATATAATGTTTATTTCCTGCCTGAGGCCCACCTGCTTCCATGGATTTGTCTCTTTCATAAAATTCTGACCGGTTAATGATAATCATTGCTTTATTTGATGAAATTAAACCAGGACTTATATGGGTATCGTCATATGTCATTTCAGTCACCATATGCCGGTATCTGTAGTCTTGAGTTTATGCAGTGCTCTGATTATTTTATGGTCAGGTATGACCATGGTTTCTTTCTGAGAAAATGCCAAAGTTGAAGAAAGGCAGATGCGCGCTGTTATTATCCTGATCTTCACTGTCAAATATTACTAGTAATTACCTCAGGTTGCTGCTGAAAGAAATTTTTACATCAGAATATAAAATTAAAGATAAAAAGATGCCGGAGATAATAAATATGGCTTTCAAATTAAAATATTTCAGGAGTCAGCCCTGAATTATTCCGGAATAGTACAGGGCTCTGAAAATTATTCTATTGCTTCTGACAATTCTGCTCCTGTTCACGAGGATTTTTTAGCACGAACCCATAAGGAATGTACTCCGATGTTGCTGCTGTTATATTTTATCCACATATAGCCCAATGTCGTTCCCTTTCCGCAGGTACTTCCCCAGCCCGGTCCCCATGAGTTTTTTATGAGCCAGGCCTGCAGCGAATCATTCCAGCCGATTATTGTGACAGCATGGTTGACATCAGTATGTTCTCCTGAGGGGAATGAAAAGAAGACCCCCTCGGAGTATAACTGGAACAACTGGTCTGCATAAAGGGCTGTTACAACTGCTCCATGTCGGCAGATTGCCTCCTTGATCTGGGCCACAGTTGGTATTTTCCAGAGATCTCCTGAAGGATCAGCGGCTCCCCATGAATCAGCATAATACTCGGTTTGGGGCGTATAGGGCCGGCAGCGGTCATCAGAACCGGTGTATGGTGTACTTCTCTCGCTATCCACATTTTTGGAATTATCGACCATCCAGTCAAATACCGGAGCCATCCATCCTGCGCTTGAGTTCCCTGCACCGGAGCAGTTGATTATATGTTGTTCTGATGCATTAATAAAATCGCCGTTTATTATCTTGTAGCTGCTTTCGAAGGCTGCCATTGCTGCGAAGGCCCAGCAAGTCCCTGATGATCTTTGATCCCTGACCTCTGTGACAAGTCTCTGATCTCTCAGATCAAGGCTGGCCATTCCCGGGTTGCCGTAAGCGTATGATACAGGGCGTTGTGGTCTGCTATGCTGCCCTTTAAGATTTGTATCGTGTGTCCCTCCGGCCTCTTCTTTTTCGCGTTCGCGCATCAGGTCAAGTTTATTTTTCATACGCAGATTTAGCTGGCGCGATTCAGTCGGAGAGAGCTTTTTAAGTCCGGTTATCTTTTCGAGCGGGAGGTCAGCCACCGTTGTATAACTGACAATAAACTGGAGCTTCCTCGATTTTATTTCATTTTTTGCCGCTTCAATCCTGCCCTTTACAGCCTGTGAAGCTTTTTGTTCGCGCAGCCTGTAGAATTCAGGCAGTTTTAATTCCTGTGAAAACGCAACGCTACAGATAAGCAGAGTTGCTATGCTGAAAAATATCCTTCTCATCAGTTGCTTTGATAAATTCAATCTATTGTTCAGGTCTGTTCTTTCCGGCATCGATCCCTGACCGATCCGGGTATTTGTCCTTTTATTCTTCAATTCAGATTTTATACGACTTATCATCGTGTGAAATGATATAATCGGGTAAAGAAAGACAATTGGTCTGACAGGCAATTGTAAAAAAGCGACACTGGTCTGAATCTCTGAAAGGTTGAATTTAAAAAGACGGTTATTCGCTTTGACAGCCATAGCCACAGGCATCGGATGGAGAATTATTTCCATGATCCGGCAACAGGATATCAGCTTTAGGCGGTCGCCATCAGTGTTACAATTTCAGGGGAGGATATTTATTACCTGATTGACAATTTGCCGTACTTCAATAGTCTGATCAATCCATATAAAAGCAACAAAACAATTTCAAGGATTCCAAAGAGCCCTGTTGTTATATGGCCATGATAACAAAGCAATAACAACATGCCTGTGAAATAGAGGAGGAGGGAATTATATTCTTTGAACACAGCCTCCCTGAATTTGAAAACGTGCCCTTCAAACGCTTTTCTGATGTTTCCGGGTTTTGGGATTATGGCGTTGGTAACCGATTTATAGTCAGTGAACTGAGAGCCGAATTTCTTTTGCAGAAACTCTTCTTCTGCACGAATGATGGCATAATAGAAGAATACAAACAATGGAAGGAAAATCAGTACGAACAGTAGTGAATTTGCGAACAATCCGAATCCTGAAAGAAGAAGAATATTGCCAAGATACATGGGATTACGGCAGATTTTGTAGACGCCATCAGTAACCAGGGTTTCGGCATAAATCTGCCTTTTGGATCCACCCCTGATAATATATACCAATCCTATTGTAATGAACCGGGTTAAAATTCCGGAAAGAATTATAATAGATCCCGTAATCAACGACCACTTTTCATTTTGAAAGATAGCTGCGGAAGGGATAAAAAGTACGGCATAAAAAACAGGGAATATATAGTTACGGATATGGAAAAGCTTGTTTCCTATTTTACTAAGCATATTTATGGCAGTTTAATATTTTAAATAACAGGCAGTTAAGTTATTTTATGGCAACCAGACCTGAGAAGTTATACCATTTGAAGAATGTTTCACACGACTTAAATCCTGAATCGAGCAGAAGCTGAACGTTCTCACTCAGTTTATATGGGATAAGTATGTTTTCGAGTGCTTCCCTTTTCTGAGCTATCTCCATATCGTCGTAGTTATTACGGCGTTTCATGTCATAATAATACCTGATGAATTTCCTGTTAAAATCATCTGATTCGCCCAGTATTTTCTCAATCAATATGATACAGCCCTGAGGATTAAGCTGGTCATAAATGGATTTTATCAACTTCTCCCTGTTAATCGGTCTGACGAATTGCAGGGTAAGGCAAAGAACAACTACAGATGCATTGTTGATTACCACACCCTTGTTTAAATCGGCCGTCAAAAGGTCGAACGGTCGCGTCACGCCATTATCAGTCAGGTTTTTACGACAGCTGTCAAGCATTTGAGGCGAATCATCAACGCCAACAAACCTGATTGAATCATCAATGACATTGTTAAGCGATAGGAAAGTGGTCCCGGTGGAGCACCCTAAATCGTATAACGAGGTATCGGGTCTGGCAAAATCTTTTGCTATTTCTGTAATCATGCGTTGAAATTCGAGGTACATGGGAACTGATCTGACTACCATGTCGTCAAAGACATTTACAACGGCTGCATTAAACCTGAAGTCCGTTGATTTTTCAATTTTCGTTTTAAATATCTGATCGTTTTGCATATTATTTATATTTAGCTCTGAATATGTTATGGATTTCCAGTCCAAAAAACAGGTTCAGAATTTTATTTACTTAAGTTTTCTTGTTTTAAAGTACCTGTCAACCATACCAACCGGGAATAGCCCTGTGTTACCTGCAAAGAGTTTAAACAAGATACTATTCAGCCGGGGGGCGAAAGTACTCAAATAAACATAATGAGGATCTGCCCTTAAGCAGGAGTCGGACACAGGTCAGTAGAAAAACCTTGCATCTTATCAGAAGATGCAAGGTTTAACAGGTCTCAGTTTTTTCAGTTGGCTATTACTTCAAACGCCTTCTTCTTTACTGGTTCATCAATTGTGGTATCTTGTTTACGTGTTATAACAAGTTTGTCGAGAATGACATAGAGTACCGGCACAATTATAAATGAAAGGAACATAGAACTTATAAGACCGCCGATCAACACCCAGCCCAGTCCGTTTTTCCATTCAGCGCCGGCGCCTGAGCCCAGCGCGATAGGCAGCATACCAACAATAAGTGCAAGGTTCGTCATAAGGATCGGCCTGAAACGTACCGAAGTAGCTTCAATAATTGCATCGATTGCTTTCTTCCCTTTTTCCCTGGCATTGTTGGCAAAGTCGACCACCAGGATCGCATTCTTGGCAACCAGTCCCATCAACATTATAATACCCATGATAGAGAATATACTCAGGGTTTTTCCTGATAATGCCAGTGCAAGCAATGCTCCTATGATAGAAAGGGGCAATGAAAGCATTACTACCAATGGATATACATAGCTGTCGTACAAGGCTACCATAGTCAGGTACATAAGAATGATTGATGCAACAAAAGCCAGAGCCATACTTGAAAATGAATCGCTCTGGCTCTCTATTGTTCCACCAAAGACAACATCAACATCAGCAGGTTTATCGCTTTTTTCAATGCGGGCTTTAATTTCATCTCCAACAGTACTGACCGTTTTACCTACGGTATTACCTGTAATCATTATTGAAGGCATCTTATTATAACGTATGAGTGTTGAAGGACTTTCTCCCTCTGTAATTTCAGCCACCTGTGATAGTTTCACAAGCTGTCCGGAACGATTAATGAATGAAATGTTTTCAACGTCGTTTTTGTTTTTCCTGTCAAATTCATCGAGAGAAATATAGATATCGTACTCATTGTGGCCATCGCGGTATTTGAGATCGCGGTTACCCTCGTACAGAATGTACATTTGTGAGCCTATCTCACCAATTGTAAGTCCCATTTTTGCCAGCTTTTCACGATCGAACTTTACAACTATCTCTTTATTACCTGCTTCAATTGTCGATTCGATGTCGACTGTGCCTTCAATATCATGTAATTCATTGACAACGAACTGGCTGTATTGTTTTGCCTTCTCAAAATCATTACTCTGTACATAAATCATCAGAGGTGTTGATGTTGTTCCCAGCATACTGACTTCCTGTATTTTAAATTTAGGTCCGGCAAAAGTGCTTCCGAGATCATTCTGAAGTTGTTTTGAGAATAATTTGGAACTGAGTTTTCTTTTATCCTTTGGAACAAGTTTAACATTGAACTCTGCAGCATAAGGAGTTTCAAGAAACGTCATAGTGCCCCCTGTAGTGCCCACTTTAGTATACACTGTAACTATTTCGGGATATGTAAGCATCATCTTTTCAACAGCAAGGCACATTCCGCTGGTCTGTTCCAGTGGAGCAGTCCTGTCGAGTTCCATCGATACAATAAATTCTCCACGGTCGCCGGCATCCATGAAATCGGTTTGTATAAAGCCTTCGCTTACAAGGAAGAATGAACTGACCATTAATA
>CAZBQM010000023.1:0-12799 GCA_964494045.1 uncultured Rikenellaceae bacterium | reverse complement strand
ACCTGTCCGGTTGTACCGGGTATAAGACCAATAGGAAGGAACACTGTCACAAGAACAAGCGTAATAGAGGCAACTGTAGTACCGATTTCACTGGTTGCATCAAGTGTTGCCTGCCATCTGCTCTTTCCCATTTCGAGGTGACGGTGAATGTTTTCAAGAACAACAATGGCATCATCCACAATGACCCCCACCACTATTGACATGGCTAACAGTGTAAGCAGGTTAAGTGAAAACCCAAACAGCCAGAAAAATGTGAATGTCGAGATAATTGACGTTGGTATGGATACGAAAACAAATATCAGGTTACGGAATGTATGCAGAAAAAGCAACATAGTTACAGATACAAGTATAATTGCAAAAACCAGGTCGAGCATAACACCATTTACTGCATCTTCGGTGAATTCAGAAACATCACTTGAAATTGTGAATGTCAGATTCTGTGCTGCATACTCTTTTTCAAAATCAGCGAGGATAGTCCTGACGTCTTTACTTATCTCCACTGCATTCCCATCGGTTTGTTTCTGAATAGACAGGCCAATAGCAGGTAGTCCGTTGATACGGGCCAGCTTTGAAGCTACTCTTGTTCCATCAACGACAGTGGCAATATCGCTTATTCTTATATCTGATCCGTCGGGTGTTGTTCCAATTATCAGATTCTTTATCTGATCAAGATTTTCGAACTTACCAGCCAGTCTGACGATGTATTTAGTATCGTCATCCTGTATTTTCCCTGTCGGGAAATCGACGTTTGCGGCCTGTATGACCTGTTTTACCTGAAGCAGTGAAATTCCATACTGTTCCAGTTTTTCGGCATTGGCCTTAATCTCTATCTCACGTTCATTGCCACCAAGAATCTCAACCTGCGCGGCACCTTTAATCTGGGAAAGCCTGGGTTTAATTTCCTTATCGACAATGTCGTAAAACTCCGTTTCCGGAAGATTTGCATTTACAGCAATACTCATCACGGGAAACATGTTCATATCGTATCTTACATACTGCGGGTCGTTGCAGTTTTCAGGAAGCTGGCTGTCTTTTATCATATTCACCTTGCGTTCGGCTTCCTGCAGCGATAAATTGGGATCAATACCATCTTTGTACTGAATCATTAAGGCTGATATGCCTTCAGCGGAATATGCTGTAATCTTATCTATTCCCTCAAGAGATGATATGGCTTCTTCAATAGGTTTTGTAACAGAGCTTTCCACTTCAGATGGGGCGGCTCCAGGGTAAACAGTCATTACAATGTTTATCGGAAGGTCCATGCTAGGTGAAAGCTCCTTGTTCAAAAGCGTGTAGCTGAATATACCTCCCAGCGCGAGCAGGGCAAATATTACAACTGGTATGGTTGTCCGTTTTATTGATATATCTGTTATTTTCATTTTATAACTTCTTTTTTTATTGCTTAAAAATCTGGCACATCAGTGCCACTTAGTGTCGGACACAACTGCTGATTTTATAATTATCCGGTACTTGTGTAATTTTTTCCTTACTGGATGATTTTAATATCATCACCATCTTTCAGGTTAAGCTGACCACTGATAATTACCTGTTCGCCTTCTGACAAACCGCTCAATACCTCTACCTGATCATTATTACTCTGACCGATAATAAGGTCACGTTTTATGGCTTTCCCATCCTGGGCAACATAAACAGTTGGGCTTTCCATACTATTTACAATACATGCCTTGCTTATAATAAGTTCTTCTTCATTCTTTACAGGAAGCTCAACTTCGGCGTACAAGCCACTTTTTAAATGTGCATCTACGTCATTGTCAAGTGTTATCTCAACATTGAATTTCATTACTGCATCAGCTTTTTCTGCAATTGAGGTGATCTTGCCATTGAATTTCTTATCGGGGAAAACGGTTAAGCTTACAATGACGGATTGTCCGGTTTTGATTTTATATACTTCACGCTCAGAGACTCTGATGTTAAGCTTAAGTTGGTTGTTGTTTACAATTTCGCAAACCGGCGACCCTCCTCCAAGAAGCTGACCTACAGTAATGAAATCGTTGTTTATATATCCTGAAATAGGAGCTTTAATGCTTGTGTTGCCCAAAGCTTTTTTTGCATTTATAAGGTCTGCTTTTGCCTTTTTCAGTCCTATTGCCGCCTGTTCAAGATCGCGTTTTGTAACTGCATTTTCTTCTGAGAGTCTGGTAAGACGTTCCACATCTTTTTCGAACTGTGTATAATTTGCCTCGGCGGTAAGCACGTTGGCTGAAATTACCTCATCATCGACTTTTGCGATAACATCACCGGCTTTTACCCTGTCGCCTTTTTCTTTGTATATTTTAATTATTTTGCCCTGTGTTTCAGAGACCAGATTCAGGACATCCGATGCTTCCAATCTTCCTGTGGCAACAACATTTTCGGATAAGAAACCTATTTTGGTGGTTTCTATAGCTACAGGTATCTTATCAACTTTGCGCTGCGAAAATTCAACCTCACTCTGGAATTGCTGTTTGTTGCTTTTTAGTTTTAGCGCAATAAGCAAAATGGCTGCAATTATTACTACCACTGCGATTATACTTGTCCTTTTGATTTTCATATAGATGATTTTATATTTTTGGTTTTCTATTATTTATTTCGCTGTATATGAGATTTGTATAGATTATTCCTGCTTCTTCCTGAAAGGAGATGAGTTATTTTTCTTTTCAAAAAGTGTTATCTTTTCTGGCAGGTGATACTCAACCAATTCAACAGATTTTACTTTCAGGGATTGCTGATCAGTGACTTAAGATTTCCTGTTGCTTTCAACATATTGATTTCTGCTGTCTTGCACTTCAGTACCTGCTGGTTAAATGAGTTATCGGCCTGAAGGAAATCAGAATTGACATTCAGCAGATCGGCCATTGAAGCCATACCTTCCCTGTATTGCAATGAAGTCTGATTATATACTTCCAGGGCCAGGTCCCTGTTTTCTCTTTGTACAGCCAGCATATTGCGTGCCGTCTCATATTCGAGCAAGGCATTGTTGTAGCTTATAGTAAGCAAGTCATTTGCTTTCATTATGTCCTGTTTAAGCTGGACCTGCTTTATTCTTGCCTTGTTTACCCTGGCACTATTTACTCCTGAAGTAAAGATTGGCATGGAAAAACTTAATCCAAATGTATTCATGTTTGAGAAATCCTTAATTTCTCCGGTAGTGTTATAAGCTGAATAGTTGAGGTTTCCGAATGCGGCAATCGTTGGGAAGTACGTTGCTTTCGACAGCTTAATCTGCTGGTTGTAAATTTCGTCCTGTTTAAGTAAAGCCTTGTATGATGGCACGTTCGCTGCATCAAAGCCAGGGTCTGAGACGTTTACAACAAAGTCGTCAATCAATCTTGCAGTGTCGATAGCCAGCAGGGTATCGCCAGGCATTCCGGCAAGAGCCTTCAGGTAATTCAACTGAATGTCTATACCGTTTTGAATTGTTTGCCGGGTCACTTCAAGATTGGTAATATTAACTTTCAGCCTGTTTACACTGCTCTCTTTCAGCAAGTCGTTCCGGTAACTCAGCTCAGCTATCCTGTGTATCTCTTTAAGGTTATTTAATGATTTGTCAACTGTTTGAAGTTGCAGCAAAAGGGAGCCGGCCTGGTAATAGCCCGAGGAGACTTCAGCAATAACTTCCTCTTCGCTGTTCGATTTTAAAATTGAATAGAGTTCCTGTGCCTTTTTTGAGGTCCTTAATCCCGCCAGGTACGATTGACTGTAGATAAGCTGCGTAATCTGTACGCCTGCTGTTGAGGTAAACATCGCGCTCATATTGCCAAACTGATCAAGCACTCCTGTCAGGCCGTCCTTAATTTTCTGTTTCTCCTCAGGACTGACACTTTCGTTTATAATCATGTCAGCCATATTATTCAGAGCATCAGAGGCACCTGCGGCTATTTCTATGTCGGGGAGCATCATTTTACTGTAACTTGCCGATGCAGATATCTGGGGTAATCCCTGTCCTCTTACCTCTTTGTAGGAATATTCTGCTTCTTTGCACTGCAGTTCAGCCTTTTTAATATCGCGGCTGTGTTTCAGCGCGTAGTTGACCAGGTCGGTCATTGAGGTTTGCCCGCTCACATTAAAACCCGGCAAACACAGACTTAATACAAATAGAATTGTTAACGTCCTTATTCTCATAAAATTAAATTAAGTGTTCTGTTATATTTCCTAATAAACAAACCGACCGTGCGGTATGTTATTTACCAAAAAAAATTAAATTCTCACTTTTTAATAGAGTTATATAATTCCCAATATTGCCGCTCCATCATGTCGAGAGCAAAAATCATCGATCCTCCCAGGACCATATTTCCAACAATTCCGGAACTTACCTGCATAAAATTTGCCGTGGTGGCTTCTATGTCAATGTTGCCGTGTATCTCATTATCTTCAATTGCCTTCTTTATCGATTTTATCCAGACTTCAGTCATGCTATTGCTAAACTCCCTTCCGATCTTCCCAAACTCCGGATAATATTTGCAGGCAGTAATCATAAGGGACAAGTAATTTATGGGTACTTCATCCTTATACTCTTTATTTTCAACAATCATTTTTGTAATCCTCTTTTTTACAGAAACGATTGTGCTTTGAATCAATTCTTTAAGATTAGTGAATTCTTTTGAAACATTTTCCCTCTGATCAATCATGTATTTATTGACAACAGCTTTGAATATCTCTTCCTTGCTGTTGAAATAATAGTATATTCCTCCCTTGGTAAGACCGGTAGCATTAATAATACTGTTGATAGTAACTGCTTCGTAATTGTTGTACAGAAACATATTATATGCAGTCTTCAGTATTAACTCCTTCGTGTCTTTTGTATTTTTTATTTCTTTCATTAGTTTAAAAAAACCGACCAAGCGGTTTGCAAAAGTAGTGCAATTTTTAATATCCAGTCATTTTTGTTAATGTTTTTTTTAAGCATTATTTTGAAGTGCCGGTCATGATTTTATGATGCACTGTATACATGAAAGATATATTGTGAAATGTATGGGAGGGGGGAGCGACTTGCCGCTTGTCGCACCGGAGGTTGTTGTTAACGGGAATCAGAAGGCGATGACGTGAATCAAGTGGAGGATTGTTCGCATCCCCCTTGATACTCTGAGGGGTGCAGATAAGAAGTACGTATTGTGGTTATTAATGTTGTTACATATTAGTGTAAACTACATTCCTTTTTTAGGAATATTTATAATGTCTTCATGATCAGCATAGTTTCCCGAAGTTCTTGCTCCTGAACTGAACTGATACCTGATCTTTATCCATGCCGGACATATTGGAAGCTGCAGTTTGCCTTCCGAATAATAATTAAGCTGATCTCCCGATATCTTGCTTCCGTGATAAGTAAATGATTTCATCAAAGGAAGCGCGCTTGCAATTCCCAATGTCAGGTTTTCCTTTACTGTCTTGTCAACCGATATGAACCACAGTGCATCGCTGAATGAATCTGATTGGAACTTAATCACGGGACTATTATACTGCAATCTGAAGGAAGCGCTGATGTCATGTTTAAAGGATCCTATAACTGAAATACCTGATTCAAGTGCTGTCCAATGCCTTGAGGATATATTGTTTTGTCCCGGGATTACTGCCGTTGAGTTTTCTGCCCTGAACAATCTTGTTGAGTTGTTTACTGAAAACCATTCTGTAATCCTGAGAGCTCCAGTAAATTGGATTCCGTATTTATATACTGTTCCCAGATTTCCGGTATGTGTTTCGAATATTTTGTTGTCATTGACGGTGAGCCACTGGTTTATGGCATTGCTGACTTTTGTAAAGAACAGACCCCCGGAATAGAAGTTACTGCCTTTCAGGATTGAATAATTCAGAATAATATTACCTGACCTCTCCGGATGAAGGTCCGGGTTCCCACTGTAAACTCCATCGGGATCACTAAAACCAACATATGGATTCAGCTGGTAGATATTCGGGCGCGAAACAGTACTGTTATATGACAATTCCAGATTTTGTTTCGGAGATATCTTCAGATTCAGCGATAATCGCGGAAGAAAGAGTATTTTACGGTATTCCCTGTCCTGTGTAAGTCCGCTGATTGAATACTCTGAACGGAACCCGGATTTGAGAGTGTGCCCTGAAAAACTTAATACTATTGTTGAGTAAATGGAATAAATATTCTCAACATATCTGAATGATTTCTTATTCCGATCATGCAGCATCTGCAATCTTGCCTTAGCTCCGGCTTCCAGCTTCAGATTGGATGAGAACAATGAAGTGAAATCAGCCCTGATGCTGCCCGATCGTTGGAATGGTCTGACCGAATTGGACTGATTTAGGTTAATGCCCAATGTGTCATCAGGGATAATGAAAGAAGTGCTGTTCTCAGCAATAAGTCTTCCAAAATTGGCTTCAAGAGATAATGTCTTTTCCCCGGTAATGGATGTGTGACTGTAAAAAACAGAAAAGATATCTGAATTATTCCTGTCATTGTCATCTTTGATGTAATATAGATTTTTGTTTCTGACGGAGTCAATTAATGAATGATAGTAAGACTGTCCATCAAATTCCCTGGAGTAAGGATTCAGGTATCCGTAAAAATTCAGCTGGTTCCGGTCATTGATACGCAGGTCGGCGCCTATATGAAACTTATGTGACCAGTCTTTCTGTCTTAGATATTGTCTGGTTTCAGTCTGGATACAGGAACCATTTTTATTGAATCTCCTGTTTTCCAGCTCAACAATATCAAAATAGCTCATGGAACCATTGTAGGATGTATAAAGCTCCAACCGGCCGGTTTTTAAATTCAGGTTGTAAGAAGGAAATGAATAGACCGACTTTGCTAAAGGCGCTTCAGCATAAGCATAACCGCTGAGCCCCGAGACTTTTTCCTTAAGGATTATATTCACTGCACCCGGACTGGAAGAATCGAAGCGATTATCTGAGGAATTCATCAGTTCGACCTTCTCTATCGTCTCAGGGTTGAGCTGATTTACAAAATCATTGTCACGTTCAATGCCGTTGACAAGTATTATAATGCCAGTCTTCCCGTTCAACGAAATATTATTCCTGAGGTCGACTGCGATGCCAGGGATAAAGCTCAGTAGCTCACTACCGGTATCCGAAGTCTTTTGAAGCTTCTCATCGATGAGATATGTAGTTTTATCAGCTTCCTTTGTTGCTTTGATCTTTTCACCCGATATTACCACTTCCTGAAGCTGCGAGATTTTTTCTTTAAGGAGAATATTGCCGGCGTTGATGTCCTGCTTAAGTTCAATATAAACAACCGCGGTTTCATATCCGAGATTACTGACATGCAACCTGTACTTTCCTGCAGCTACATTGTTAAATGAGAAATCGCCATTAATATCACTCATTGTCCCTGTAATGAATACTGAATCTGAAGCCTGGCCGAGGGCAATTGTTGCGAATTGAACAGGTGCCATGTTACCATCATGCAGATGTCCGTTTATTGAATATGTATCATTTTTCTGGCCGTACAGGGCCGGAAAGCAAGTCAGAAAAATCACCAGCAGAAATACTGTGTTTAAGTAGTTGTTTAAAGAAATGGATTTTTTCATTTTTCTCCTATTGACCAAACTGTGATTGAATTGTCAATGCAAAGTGAATCAATAAGATCCATCGCTACAAATTATTGGGATACTTAGCTGGATTTTGTTATGCAATGCAAAAAAGGACGGGGAAATTGTTATGAAATGCAAAAATCAGTGACGAGCGGCAACCGGTCAACGATGCAATTCTGAAAGCGCCTTTTCAAATGTTTCAATATTGCTGCGGGATACAGGTATTATCGAGTCGCAACCCGATAATTTCAGCTGGTAGCTGAGGATATTGCCACGTTTGCTTTCTATTTTCCTGAGATTTACAATGAAAGCCCTGTGTGTCCTTATGATAAACGGAAATGATGCCAGTTGTTCTTCAATATTGCTGATTGAATTCCTGATAATCTCACTTGACATTGTATGGTTCCGGTCGAGATGAAAGATGACATAATTTCCATCGGATTCCGCGTAGATAAACTGATCGGGATAAAAACTCAGGCCCTCTTTTTTCAGCCTGGAAGTGATCTGGATCAGAGGCTCTGGTTTCTGATCTTCCACAGATGTTGACCCGGTAAGTTTTTCATCGTTGTTGTCAACATCATTCAGCAGATAGCGATAGTTCAATGCAGAAAAAAAAGTAAATGGTATCAGGCCCAGCAGAAATGAGATCATCAGGGAATTCAGGTAAGTGCTGATGTTCAGTCTGTTGCCAGGCGATTCCAAAAAGAAGCCCATCATGTAAATGACAGTTCCAATACCTGCCATAATTAACAGGATCGATACAATCTCTTTACTAATATTCCATTCCTTTAAGTCAGAAAACCATTTGAACCTATTAATTATCAAAATAATAAATAAAATTGCGATTCCTGTGCCCCCGCTGTAGACAGCCATTGTTAGTTTATAGGTCAAAGCACGTGATGCATGGGCTCCAAGAGGTTTGTACAACAGAAGGAAAACAAAGCAGAATGTTGCGATGATTATGGCACCAGCCCAGGGATTTTCAATCAGATAGTTCCTGGGATATTTCTTTCTAAACCACTTCTGGATAGGGTTATCCATATTATTATTTCATCTGAAACAAACTTACATAAATTTTGTAATCTACTCCTTCAGGAATTATTATTTTAAGAAGTCCCTGTTCCAATAAGCTGGAATTCCTGGATTCCTGGTATTTGTTCCTTTACTGCATGTGCCGGTGATCCTGACCATCCTTCACCGGGGTAAATGTCAAATGGAGGATTACTTGCTTCGCTCTTGATCCTCTGAAGGGCCCTTTGAAATCAATGGATGTAAAGTATTTTGCCTTGATAAACTTCCATAGAAAGCAGAGTGAAATAAACTAGGTTAAAGAACAAGTTCCGGATTCATATTTTGAAGTATCTTACCTCGAAAGTAAGTTCATTTTCCCTGCAAAGTCGCAACTTAAAAAGGGATTCATATGGATAGGGATAACTAATCTTGAAAAGTTCTTATCGAGGATAAAAGGATCACCATGTTGAAATAAAATTGACTTTAGCTTTTTGGTGATATTCCTTTCATATGTCCATGTTTTTGATATTCATTTTAACCTATTTCCCAGTTAGATAACAAATTCCAGAAATATTTTGATAACATGAATTTATTTTGTTACTTTATGAGATTAGGAATCCAAAATATTAAAATTTGATTTCCGCTTTATCTCGCACTTAATAAGATGGCTTAATCCCTTTGAATAAACACAAAATAATTTTGATAAGTTAATTAGATCATGTAATACAATGATAGTCTAATATTAATAAGTTAAAAGAAAATTATTTTGATTTAATGTGGTTAGTGATTGACAGAATTCCCATTGTTCCCGATTCTTTCAGGAGAGCACCTGATTCACATGAAATAGTAGAGTGTTGTTGACTTTTTGCCCTGACAATTATCATGACGAAGTGACTATAAAACAATAAAATACATTTAAAAATGAATAAGCGCATATTGTATTCTGTATTTATGGTTATGTTAGTTTCGGCAATTACCTGTAAAAAGCCGGATGATGGTATAATCAAGGACCAAAAGTCCATATATTACAATGAACAGGCATTCCCTCACAATAATGGTGAAATTGAGGATTTTATTTTTGGCAATGATACTATCACATGTGAGATTATTAATAATCACTATGTATTCCAGGGAGATATGATCCTCACTAAAGATCAGATAAAGCTTCTTGAATCAGGTAAAGGAACTGGAATTGAGGCCTTTATATATAAATGGTCTAACAATACCATTTTTTATCTGATTGATGAAAGAATTAAAAACAGATCGATTATAACTGATGCAATAAAGCACTGGGAAGAAAATTCTCCGCTGAGATTTCCATACTATCCGGATTGGATCAAAGCCCATCCCGATTATCAATTTGGGATTCCATTGAATACCCTGAGTTTCGAATACAGTGAAGATGGTTGTTATTCATATATTGGAATGGTTGGTAATAATTATAATAATTCTGGAAATATAGTAATGCAGGAAATAGGACTTGCTGATTGGGCTGATAAAGGTACAGTGATTCATGAAATTGCTCATACATTGGGTCTAATGCACGAACATTCAAGATCAGACAGAGATCAATACATCCGTATTAATCTGGAAAATGTGGAAGCCGGAAAAGAGAACAATTTCGATAAAATGAACACTCCTTATGCAACTTCGGATTTCGATTTCAATTCCATTATGATGTACTCTGCATATGCGTTTAGCAAAAATGGATCACCTACAATAACAAAGACCGATGGTTCTGTTTATGATGCACAAAGGGAAGCCTTATCCGAGGGTGATAAGGAGATTATAAATTTGATTTATCGGTATCCGGAAGTTATTAACTTAAGACTCAAAGATATTACTGATAAATCTGCAACGTGTGAATATCGTGTAACATCTTACCAGGGGCTAACGATAACTGAAACCGGGATTTTTTGGGGAACGGAGGAAAATCCTGAACAGACAGGTACTAAAAAAATCATAGGTACAAATACTGGGAATAATACTGCTGTTTTGACTGATCTATCCCCAAACACAACTTATTTTATTCGTGCTTATGTTGTCAATGGCGAGGGTCCCTATTATAGTGACCAGGTAACATTTAGTACATTAGCTGTTAAGGGCATTGATTCTAATTGGTAAAATTCTAAAATTTCTGGTAACCAGGAATGGTTGGTAGAAAACCTTAAAACCACCAGGTTTAATGATGTAAGGAGTATTCCAATAGTGACTGATAGCGCAATATGGAATCATTTATCCACACCTGGTTATTGTTGTTTCCAGAATAATGAATTTTACATATCAACATCATATGCCGCGATTTTAAAAATAGCATACAGTAAATAGTGCAAAACTCAGCACCGGAAGGATGACATGTTCCAATATAATAAGCTTCGCGCCAAGAAAATGTCCGGGATCAATACAGTAATAGAAAAATTTGACGATACAGAGATTGAAATATTTTGCTTTTTATATTATATCGAAAAATCAATCCATGTGTCCCAGAACATCTGCTAATACTGGAAGCTGGGAAATCTCAAAGTCCGAAAGTGGTCAGCCTGTCTCGCCTTTGAACTTATTTTTTAAACATGAGAATAAGCCCAATCGTCAGGACAACTTTTCCCACAGCAGTCTTAGTTCCCTGGTAGGATCATTTTCAACCCTGCATTCAAGGTCGAATATCATTGTGGCACGGGACTCTGAATCATAAGCAGGCCAGTATGGTATTTTATCGCAGTTAGGATCTCCAGTTTTCCCGAATGCCAGAACGGTTGATCCTACAATATCAGCCATTTTCCGGGCATCAAGAGTATTCCCTGCAATAAGGTTCCGCGGATTACCAAGTACCAGGCCCAGATCAACACCATGAACTGCGCCAAAGCGTCCCTCATAAGCGGGTGATGGCCATTCAACAAGGTAGAGATAAGCTTTGCCTCTTCCCTGTCTTGACTTTCTCTCTACCATGGTAGTAGCACGTTCGCGGGTATTGGAATCCGTCCTGATACGGGACTGGACCTGGACAGGTGTCGCATTGGGATATACTTTCCTGTAGGTAGTCAGAACCAGGTTTGCATTCTCCTTATAGGTTTCGTTTATCCATTTTATCAAACCTTCCTCGTTGAGTTCCGGTCCTGAAAAATTCCTGATGCCTGAGTCTTCACGGGTATAACCCACTATCATTGGTACATCAGCTGAGATCTCAGGAGCCTCAGGATCGAAGGGGTCTTTTGGAATTACAACTCCGTCAACAACCGGGCTGAATGATGTGTTTGATTTAGCTTCGATGATAGTGTCCCACGGGATTTTCTGAAGGTCTTCCGGTTTTGTTCTGCTGATCCCGAGTTCGGATAAGAGTTTCTCTGTCTGGCCCGCATTACGGTCCCGTGGACCAAGTGCCAGAGTGGAGCCGCTCTGTACAAGTGCTTTATGGAACAATCCTTTTGCTGAAGGCATTACCATAAGTGTCGACACTTTTGAGCCTCCTCCGGACTGTCCGAATATCAGTACATTTCCCGGGTCCCCTCCGAAGGCGGAGATATTATCCCTCACCCATTCAAGTGCTGCAACCAGATCCAGCATTCCTGCCACGGCTGAGAAGGCAAATTTCGGAGAATCAGTAACTTGTCCAAGATCAAGATAGCCCATCGGACCGAGCCTGTGATTGACTGTCACTACCACTGCATCACCCAACCGGGCCATCGGATCGCCATCGAATGTGATCCCTCCCGATCCGTTGTTGAAGCCTCCGCCATGGATATAGAAGAAGACAGGCCGTTTACCATTATCATTTATACCAGGGGTCCAGACATTGAGAAAAAGACAATCCTCACTTATCCCTGACTTTACATGTGCGTCCCAGTTAACTGAGTGTGCATAGGGATCTGTAGGATCACCGGGCATTTGAGGTGCGGCCGGTCCATAGGCAAAAGCATCATAGACATCCTTCCATCCGGCAGGTTTTACAGGTGGCATAAAACGATTTGCACCGCCTGTGCTGGCTCCATACCTTATTCCACGGAAAGTTTTTATTCCTGCAGTGTTCATACCTCTTACTTTACCGTATGTTGTTTCAACAACAGGAAAACCATCGGATAATGCTGCAAAACTGTCATGCGGGAACAAGATCCCGGAAGCTGCTGCTGCCCCAAGGATTGAAGTCTGTTTCAGAAAGCGGCGGCGTGAGATGCTATTGTAATTCAGGGATTGATCATTATTTGTCATGATTTCTGGTTTTGATCATAACAAAGTTAAAATAAGACAAATAAAAAGAAATACCTGAACACTGTAAT
>CAZBQM010000022.1:16036-37240 GCA_964494045.1 uncultured Rikenellaceae bacterium | reverse complement strand
CGGGTTTTGATCATGTTCTTAACGGCTTTGGAAAGGTTTTCCTCAGAAGGTCCATTCTTTATCAGACTATCAAGCTCGTTGTATATTATACTTTTTAGTTCTGTAGCACGTGCGGGGTCACAGTCAAAGGATATTAAACCATTTGCGGTTGCAGATGGTCTTTTTGATGCCGCAAGCGACACTTGAACCCCGTAGGTACCTCCCTCTTCCTCTCTTATCTTTTGTGTGAGAACGATATCGAGGATTGCGCCAATGACATCAACTCCCAGGTAGTTGGCGGGTTTATATTTCAATTCTTCAGAGAACACCATGTAAACCGATGATTTCGGCACTGTAAGCGGGATGCTGATCTCACGGTTTATCCTGCCGTGTGGTTGTCTGACCTTTCTGTCGATCCATTTCTCCCTGACACTACCGACAGGTAGAGACCCAATATATTTCTCAACCAGAGGCTGTAAAAGCTCCCTGTCGACGTTACCCACAATAAAGAATGTAAATTGGCTGGCATCCCTGAATCTCCCGGTGTATATTTCCCTGACTTCATCCAGTGTAATGGAGGCGACACCTTCCCTGGTCAGGATGGGAGTCCTGGGATTATGCCCGGTGATAATAAGGCTGAGAGAGTCGCTCATGATTTTCTGAGGGTCTTTTTCCATATTTGCAAGTAAAGAGGAATACCTGTCTATGATAGCGCTGTGGGCGACTGAGTCGAACCTCGGGGCGGCAAATCTTAGCCATAGAAGCTGCATCATGGTTTCCAGGTCGCGCGGAGTAGAGGTCCCGGCTATCGATTCGGTGGTCTCCCCAAGGGAAACAGATACTCCGGCCTGTTTTCCGGCCAGCATCTTCCCGAGTGTTACATTATCAAAGTCACCGGCTCCGTACATATCACTCAGAGTCGGGAGAAGGTTGGCAGTGAGAACCTGGTCATCTTCAAGAAGAGAAATACCTCCGTAGCTGAAGGCAGAAAGGAGTACATTGTCCTTCTCAAAATCAGCTTTTTTGTAGATAACCCTTACATTATTCGCGAGGATCCATTCCTCGGCACCGAAATCCGGCAGCGGAGTTGTCTTTATCACCGGAGATCCCATGAGCTCTGTTGTTACCAGCGATTCCGCGACCTTTTTATCTTCATAGGGAGTCAGCTCAGATCCGCTGACACCGGAAATTATGTCGAGAGCCTCTGTCTCAGTCAGGTGCACGACATTGTCACCTTCAAATCCCTGTATTATTATGCTTCTGTTCTCATTGATGAAGTACTCTCTCAGTTTTTCAGTTGCTTCCTCAGCAGTGATCCCGTCGAGAACCTGTTTCAGGTATTCATAGTCGAAATCGATTGATGTAAGGGGCTCTCCCATGAGATAGTATTCCTGGATGCCTGATATATAGGTGTCATTATCGATCTTGTCCTTCTGCTTATAGATATTCTCGTACGACGACAGCATCGATGCCTTTGCCCTTTCCAGCTCTCCTTCGGTAAAACCGTATCTTGCAGCACGTTCGACTTCTTCATAAATGGCTTTTAAGGCAACAGCCTCTTCATTTTTCCTGGCTGTTGCACCAATTGCCAGGGCATCATATCCCCTGGGATAGTATCCTCCGTAGGAGATGTAGCCTGAGATGAACGGGGGATCAGTTTTCTGGACCAGTTCGCTGATCCTGGCATTCATCATTGAGTTCATCAATGAGATGACATGGTTGCCACGGATATATTGCAGGTCCTTCTTTTCAGGAGGAACTGCATTATGAAGGATCACCACCGAGACGCTGGTATTTGGTGCCTCCCTGTCAGTTACAAGAACAAAATAGGGTTCCTTATGCCAGGGCACTTCCTGTTCAACACGGGGAAGCGGATCCGGAACAGCAGGAATTTCTGAGAAGAGGGCTTTTACTTTAGCTTCGACCTCGTCGACATTAATATCTCCGACAATTGCTATAGCTTGAAGATCACTACGGTACCAGTCGTGGTAGAAACTGCGGAGAGTGTCATAACTGAAGTTCTTTATTATATCAAGATCTCCGATGATATCCCTCTTGGCATATTTTGAACCTTTCAGCACCACCGGGATGACTTCGAAGATCATTCTCCTGGATGCGGTCTTGCTTGTTCTCCATTCCTCGGCAATCACACCCCTTTCAAGGTCAATCTCCTTTTCATCAAGGGTAATATAGTCGGACCAGTCGTGGAGCATCAGGAGGCAGCTGTCAACAAGTCCGGATTTATCGACAGGGACGTCGGAAAGGTTGTACACGGTTTCATCAAATCCGGTATATGCATTGATATTGCGACCGAAAGCCACTCCGTGTTTCTCGAGGGAGTTGATGATAGCCTTGCCGGGGAAGTTACTGGTTCCGTTAAAGGCCATGTGTTCAAGGAAATGGGCCAGGCCGTTCTGACTATCGTTTTCAAGAATGGCTCCGACATTCTGGATTATATAGAAACTTGCACGCTTCTCAGGTTCTCCGTTATGACGGATGAAGTAGGTGAGGCCGTTATCGAGACGGCCTGTCCTTATTTCATGATCTACCGGAGCAAAACCTGGTTTCGCCGGCTGGCTGTTAAGTTGCAGTGGCAGGAGAAGTAATACAAGTACACTTGTCAGGGGAAGGAAGTTTTTTGAATTCATGACTGCTGGTTATTGTTGATCATAAAAACTGATATATCCCGGCAGGTGCGGGATTCCGTAAATCTATCCGGTGTTCGGAAACCGGCTTATTAGAATAGACCGTGCAGTTCAGCGTTTATCTTATCGATAACCTCACTGAGATGATCTTTATTATTCGGGAAGTTGTAATGGTCGGCTTCGATAATAAGTACCTTTCCGAGATTATAGGTCTCGATCCAGGCTTCATATCTCTCATTGAGCCTTTTCAGGTAATCAATACGGATTGAACTTTCATATTCCCTCCCTCTCTTCTGTATCTGGTTTACAAGGGTGGGCACTGAAGCCCTCAGGTAAAGGAGGAGGTCGGGTGGTTGTATAAGAGAGCTCATCAGCTTGAAGAGCTTTGAATAATTCTCAAAGTCGCGGGTCGACATAAGACCCATAGAGTGCAGGTTTGGGGCGAAGATATAGGCATCCTCATATATCGTACGGTCCTGTATTATCGTCTCAGGCGACTTTCTTATTTCGAGTATCTGGCTGAACCTCGAATTCAGGAAGTAGATCTGAAGATTGAACGACCAGCGCTGCATATCTTCATAGAAATCGTTGAGATAGGGGTTGTCGTCAGCATCTTCGTAATTTGGGGTCCACCCGAATTGCCGGGCCAGAAGACCCGCAAGGGTTGTCTTCCCCGATCCTATGTTGCCTGCTATTGCTATATGCATCATAAAAACCTGTTTGAAAATTTAAAAGTACTAAAAATTCGGTATTCCGGGTCCGTTTAAAAGTTTAAATCCTGAGGCCTGTTTCATCCGGAGCCGGATGAAAAGGATAGCAATTCCCCGGTTCTACCTGATCTCTTTGCCGGCCTGTTGTTACAGTCCCGCAATCAGATATAACTCCTCGATATACTCCCTGTTATTTGAAAGTCTTGGGACTTTATTCTGACCTCCAAGTTTGTTTTTCGATTTCAGCCAGCGGTTGAAAGTACCGGCGGGGAGTGACCTGACGATGGGGCAGACGAGGTTTATGTCGTGGAAGCGTTTAGCCTCGTAATCGGAGTTTATGGCTTTCAGCGTATCATCGAGGATAGTTGTGAAACGGACATGGTCATCGGGAGCTTTTTCAAATTCGATAAGCCATTCATGGGATCCTCTTGATGATGCTCCCATAAAAACGGGCCCGGCAGTATAATCCCCTATTATTGCTCCGGTTGCCTTGCAAGCCGATTCAAGAGCTTTTTCAGCGTTGTCAACAATCACTTCTTCCCCGAAGGCATTGATGAATTGTTTTGTCCTGCCAGTGATCCTGAACCTGTGGGGATAAAGAGAAGTGAAGGTGATGGTATCACCGATAAGGTATCTCCATAACCCGCCGTTTGTAGAGATTACCATGGCATAGTTGATACCTTTTTCAACTTCTCCTATTGACATTACCGGGGCAGACGGTGAGTTTATTTTATCAGCAGGAATGAATTCAAAGTAAATCCCGTAGTCAAGCATCAGAAGCATATCCTGGAATGAGGGATCATCCTGAATTCCGAAAAATCCTTCCGATGCGTTATATGTTTCCATGTAATGCATGCCGCTACCATTAATAAGCTTATGATAGATTTCGCGGTAAGGGGTAAAACTTACTCCGCCATGGAAAAAAACCTCAAGGTTTGGCCATACATCGAGCAGGTTGTTCTTCCCTGTATACTGAAGTACATATTTAATTAATGTAAGATACCATGAAGGCACTCCTGAGAAATTCGTAACATTCTCATTTACAGTTGCCCTGGTTATCATTTCAAGTTTCTGCTCAAAGTCTTCCAGAAGGGCAACCTCCTGTTTCGGAGTACGTATCAGTTCAATATAAAAAGGTGCATTTTCGATAAGTATGGCCGACAGATCGCCGTACAACGAGTCGTTGCTGAACTGGTTTATCCTGTGGCTGCCACCAAGGGTGAGCCCTTTCCCCGAAAACATGCGTGTTTCGGGATTGTTCATGGTGTAAATCGCAAGAATATCTTTGGCAGCACGGTAGTGACAATCATCAAGCGCTTCCCGGCTGATCGGAATAAACTTACTCTTCGTTGATGTGGTCCCTGATGATTTGGCAAACCACCTGACTTCTCCAGGCCACAAAAGATCAGACTCTCCCTTTCTCAGCCTCTCAACATAGGGGATCAGATCATTGTATTCCTGAACAGGAATCCTTGAACGGAATTCGCTGACATTATTGATAGAGGAATAGTCATGTTTTCTACCCCATTCGGTCGATGAGGCTCTTCGAATGAGCCTACGGAATACCTCCTCCTGAATTTTTACCGGATCCTTTTTAAATGCTTCGATCTGGCTTAATCGGTTGGTATTAAGCCATTTGACTAAAGAGGGTATCAGTGGCATCCGGTCATAATTATTTGTCGCTAAAGATAAATAAAAAAGTGTTCTGTTATGATCCGTTATTCAACCGAAAATCTCCCTGAGTACTCCCAGTGAATTGATTCTGGCAACACCGGGATGATGAATGGAATAAAATCTTATCAGGGTATCGAGTATCTCATTCCTTAGAGGACCACTCAGTCCGATTTCCTTCATGCTGTCGTATGAGGTAGTGAAAAACAGTGACAGGATCTCTGAGATTTTCTCATCTGCATAGTTTCCGTGAACCGGAGGAAGGGGTACAAAGATCCCGTTAAGGAGGTCAAAATAACGGTTGGCCGGGTCAGTTTTTCCCTGAGGGCCGAAACCCAGGTACCTGCTCATTCCTGTCAGAAAAGCTATGTGGAAATTACTGAAGCCTTCCCCTGTTCTGTCGAACCAGATCAATGAGTTCTCGATGAAATCAAACAGACCCGGATATGGACTTTCCTCCTTCAGAACCGAATTCAGAACTTCTCCGAGAAAGATTGCAATACTGCTTTTCTTAACATCCGACAGGATTCCGGTTACCGGCCAGGCTGAGGAGAACTCTCTCAGAACCTGCACTGACCTTTTATCGCTATAGTAGATCTCCAGATCGAGTATTGACAGAGGTTGAAAGAGCACGTTATGCTTTCCTGTTTTTTTTGTCCTGAGCCCCTTTACAAGCAGTGCGACACGTCCATTGGTACGGGTATATACCTGTACCACAATACCCGAATCGCTGTATTTGATCTGATGAAGTACTATACCCCTGGTTTTTTGAAGCATTGAGTTATAGGATAATAAAGTATAAAAATATTATATTTACTGGTCAATCTGCTTAACCATGACAGGAATTCATTACGAAGAGCTTGTGAAACGGGTTGCCCGGCTCGCCCGGCAGAATCAGGAACTTGAGGATCTGCTCAGGAAAGCTGAGAAGCTTATTGAAAGGCTCACGCGAGAGAATGAAAAGATGAAGGCACTATCCGGCAGTGCCGGAATTTCTGATGACTCCGGGAAGATAGAGGGGGAGAGAGAGCGGAAGACAATCCGCTTTGACATGGCCACGTTGCTTCTGGTCGCGATCAAAGGCTTTTCGGGCCTTTCAGGTAATGCTGACCCTGTCGCTGTCATGGATGAGCTTGATGAGATATTGTTTGAATTTGAGGCAATAGCCGGAAAATATAGCACAGTAAGGATAAGGACAATCGGTGATACCTTTATGTGTGCAGGAGGAATTCCCGTGAGAAACATCACCAATCCTGTAGAGGTTGTTATGGCGGCTGTTGAGATGAATGCCTTCCTGCAAAGGTTTGAGAAAAAGAAGCGTGATGGGGAGGAGAGGTTATGGGGCATAAGGATCGGTATCCATACCGGACCGGTTGTTGCTTCAGTATCGGGCCGTAAGAAGATCAGCTATGACGTCAAGGGGGATACTGTGAATACTGCAAGCCGTGTGGAAGCTGTTGCAGAAAGCGGATCGGTACTTATTTCGGTGATGACATACGAACTTGTTAAGGAGTTCTTCGAATGTGAGTACCATGGCAAGCTTCCTGTAAGGTACAAGGGAGATCTTCAGCTTTACAGAGTGAAGGGCCTTAAGGCAGGTCTCTCAGACGAACCGTCTGCAACTGTCCCCAATGATGTCTTCAGGGTGAAGCTGGGACTTATCCGTTTCAATGACCTCCAGGAGGTCATTCTTGACAAGCTGGAGAAGGAGTTGCCGGACAATCTCTTTTACCATAATGTAAAACATACAGTTGATGTAGTCACTGAGGTCGAGCTCATTGGCTGGGCTGAAGGATGCAGCGACGAGGAGATACTTCTTCTGAAGACAGCGGCTCTCTTTCACGATCTGGGACATACTGTCTCGTACGACGATCATGAATACCAGGGGACCATTCTGGCAAGGGAGATGCTTCCAGGGTTCGGATACAGTGTAAACCAGATAGAATCTGTCTGCGGACTGATAATGGCCACCAGGTTGCCTCCCTCACCTTCGAACCTTTCCGAGAAGATAATGTGTGATTCAGACCTTGACTATCTGGGCAGGAGCGATTTCATCCCGGTATCAAATACCCTGTTTGAAGAGCTGAAAGCCCGTGGCAAGATGAATTCTCTTAATGACTGGAATAAAATTCAGATTAAGTTTATTTCAGGGCACCAGTACTTTACAAAGACAGCAAGAAGTCTCAGGGAGGTGAATAAGCAGATGCAGATCGAAAGACTCAGGGGAGTGATATCCTGAGCATTTCCTACCTGATAACAAGTATCTTGGTGACACCCGATCGTTTTCCCTCACTGTCGGAGCAGAATACAACATATACTCCCGTGGAGACCCGCCTGCCGTTATATGTCGTCAGGTCCCATGTGGCCTGGCCCCCCTCCGAAACGGTTTCATAAACCAGGTTCCCGCTCACATCAGTAATCTTAACGCCGGTATCTTTCATAAGGCCGGTGATTGTTACATTCCCTGTGAAGTCTTCCCTTACCGGATTTGGAAAGGGATAGATGTCTGAAAAATCTTCCGCCCCTCCTGTGGCTATCCCTCGGAAGGAGATAACCCCCCGGGGAGTGCCAAACCATACTTCTCCCGACTGGTCGTCAACGGCTACAGATGTTATGGTGTCGGAAAGCAGCGGAGAATTCTTTTCACTGAAGTTGGCAGCGATAACGTCGGTCCCTTCCGTAACCAGCCAGGCTCCCGATCCGTTGGTCCCAAACCATTTACGGTTTCCTCCATCAACGGCAATGCATGTTATCTCTGTTGTTCCCAGAAGGTAATCTGCAAGCCCGCTTCCGTCGTTTCGGGGTATCTTTATCCTTGTCACGGCAGGATCGCCTTCAAAAAAGTCTGTACTGGCATAATATACTACAGGTCCGCGGTCAGTACCTACCCATATATTGCCATCAAGGTCGCCGGCGATGGAATAAGCAAAGGTTATTGCATTGCCTTCCTTGTCCCTGATGCTTAATATCCTGCTCCTGTCATCCTGGGTAAGATCAGGAGTTTTATTGTCGTCGAGGACAAACAGCCCGTTTCCTCCGGGTAGGATAACGATTTTCTGATTGCGTGAGCTTATTGCAATATCACCTGTCATCGCTGTATTTGACAGGGCCGGATTGCTGATCCAGCTCCCGTCGGGTCTGAGGACCTTGATGTTATTCCCTGGCCCCGGATGTACTATCCACAGGTTCCCGTTTTTATCTGCTGCCATTCCGGTGATCTTTATGCCCCCTGGAGTCCCGTATGATGTCGAAAGTGGTGAGTTTTCCGCGGTATAGTGATTAACAGGTATGCTGTTTCTGAATTCGATGAGTCCTTCGCCCCATGATGATACAAAGAAATGGTTCCCGGAACCGGGCATCATAACAGCTTTCATAGCATCTCTTTCTGTCTCTGATACATAATTACTGAAGAGGTTTTCAGAGTGGACTGATACAGAGAAAGGTCTTTCAAGGCCATTGAACGAGTGGTCCGTTCCTCCTCCGCAGATGATGGTTATGCCTTTACCGGAGATTATACCAGCCGAATGGTTCGAAGCGGGTCCGTTTACTGTGACTTTACTGAATTCAGTCATCCCATGCCCCTTTATGAGCCCGTGTCGCCGGTCGGCAATCCAGATGTAATCCCCGTCTGCCACAGCCTGGGAGATATCAGGAAGCCCCCAGCCATAATCATGAATCTCTCCGGAAGGAGAACCCGAGAGGTTGAAAAACTTTACGGATCCGGCCGATGAAAGAGTGAAACCATCCTGAGAGGCATCAAGAGACCTGTACTGGTTGCCGCTACTTATAATCTCACAGCCCTCACCTTCTGATACCGAAAGGAGGATATCAGGACTACCGGCTGATGCCCCCTTCCTGACACAGAACAGCCTTGAGTCTGAGAACAGGATACTGTTAAAGCAGCTTTCCGGCTCCGGAATGAAACCGGCAAGTCTCCAGCTGCCTGACCATGAAAGCCCGGTCTGGTTTTTTCCGGCATAATAAATGCCTTTGGAAGTAGCAGCATAGACCTCTTCATCAGAAAAGGCAATATCATAAATATCAGTTTCCTGGCCTGGAGATACCGGATTCCAGGTATCGTGTATCTCTTTTTTCTGAAGGTCAACGACCACGATGCCTGAACTGGTTGCCAGATATGCATAGCGCCCCGAAGTCCTTACCCTGAAGATCTCCATCCCTCCCGAGGGATATCTTTCCCGGATATCCGGAATATTGTAGATCCTGTTGCTGGTCGCCAGGTCGATATCCAGACTATTGTATGCTATTATCAGTGTGGCATTTTCTCCCGACCATGCTATGGCGCTGATCCCGGTACTGGTCAATCCTGTTACGGTCGACAGTTTTTTTACCTCGTCATAACCGGTGTCAAACATGATCAGGGAAGAGCCTGTTGAAGCATATACTTTTTCCCCGGCGACAGCAACATTAAAGGCATTTTCATAATTCAGATGATCGGTCCATGAGCCCGGAGGGGATTGCCCCTTAAGGCTGAAAGCAACCATAAGAAACAACAGTGGTATGAATGTGATTCTATTCACCTTCAGCAGCAAAAGTCATGAATCCAATTGATTACCGGCCAGAAATTCCTTCAGCTTTTTAAAAGCTATAGCTCGGTGGGATATTTTGTTTTTTTCCGGAAGACTCATCTCGGCAAAAGTCATATTGTACCCGTCGGGAATGAAGACCGGATCGTAGCCAAAACCTTTGTTGCCTCTTTTGTCCCTGATTATAGTACCGTTGACCGTTCCTTCGAAAAGATATTCCCTGCCACCGGAGATAAGAGCAATAACGGTCCTGAACCTGGCCTCCCTGTTGTCAGTACTGCCGAGCAGTAAAAGCAGTTTGTCAATATTTGCCCCTGAGTCTTTTTCAGGACCGGCAAACCGGGCCGAATGAACACCCGGCTGACCGTCAAGGTAACTTACCTCCAGACCGGTATCATCGGCAAATACATCAAGTCCCGTTGCAGAGTGGATATAGCGTGCTTTGGCGAGGGCATTGCCTTCGAGGGTATCCTCGTCTTCGGGGATATCTTCTTCCATTTTTATGTTGCCAAGACTGAGAAGGTGAAAATCAGAACCGAGTATATCGTTGATTTCTTTGATTTTATGTTTGTTGTTGGATGCGAAGACAAGTTGCATAATAGTAATGGTTATGGATTTCAAAATTAATCAAATATAGGGCATTCCTTTTGACCTGACTTTAATATGTGTTACATTTGAATTGGTTACACCTACATTATCCGGCTGAATGTTCCATTACATGAAACTTAATTTTATGGGCATTGTCATCCTGTTTGCCCTTATACCGGCCCTGAAGGCATCAGTGACAGGACCCGACGAAAAGTCTTTCCTGGTCTCGGCCCGGGTTAACGGAGAAAGGGTAATCAGTGCAGAAGAAGGAGGGAAGCCAGCATGGAACAGCAAGGAATATTCAAATCTGCCTTCCGGGAGGTACACCCTGGCGATCTCGTACCGTTTGCCGGGGGGAGAGACAGGACGGTTGGAACCATTGGCCATCAGAATACCTCCGGTATGGTACAAATCAACCCCGGCGCTTGTCTTCTTTATCATTTTTCCGCTGATCCTCGTATGGGTCCTTTACCATGTTCAGGAATTGAGGTTTGCCGAAAGGTACTACTTACTTGAGCAGATTATTAACAAGAGGACCGAAGACCTGATAATGGAAAAGGAAAAGAGTGAGGCATTGCTTGCAGATGTGTTGCCTAAAAATGCCGCTGATGAGATAGCCTTAAAGGGAAAGGCTGAAAAAACCAGGTATGATTTTGTTACTGTACTGTTCTCAGATATTCAGGGTTTTACTCAAATCGCAGAAGAGATGAACCCCGAGATTCTTATTGATGAACTCGACCGTTTCTTTTTCAATTTTGATTCAATTGTCGAAAAATACAGGATCGAAAAGATAAAAACAATCGGTGACGCTTACATGTGCGCTGGTGGCATACCCGAGAAAAACCGGATAAATCCCGTTGAAGTGGTTCTTGCCGCTCTGGAGGTTCAGGAATACATGAAAAAACTGAAAGAGTCGACTGAGGTCTCGGGGATGAAATACTGGGATATCAGGATAGGAATCCACACGGGAAGTGTGGTTGCCGGGGTAATCGGACATAAGAAACTCTCATACGACATATGGGGAGATACAGTTAATACGGCCAGCAGGATGGAGTCGTCAGGAATAGGCGGCAAAATAAACATCTCGGATACGACCTATGAGTTTGTAAAGGACTTCTTTGTTTGCGAATACCGTGGAAGGATGCCGGTAAAATACAAGGGTGAGCTTGAGATGTATTTTGTAAACGGCATACTCCCGGGCCTTACTGATGAAAACGGGTTACCGAACGATGCCTTCAGGCTGAAAATGCAGCTGATCAGGCTACAGGACGTGGAGGATCATATGGTGAGGATGTTTGAAGAGGAGGCACCTCCCGATCTTTATTTTCACGACACATCATTGGTGAAGAACATCTGCCTGCAGGCCGATCTGATTGCAAACGCTGAACGAATTTCCGGTGAAGAATATCTGAGCCTCAAACTTGCGGCCATATTCCTGTTTACAGGTTACATAAGCAATTATAACGATCCGGCCCTTTCTTCATGCATGCTTGCTTCAGAAATGCTACCACGGTTTGGCTTCAGCGACAGGTTTATTGTGGCAGCTAACGCCCTGATAACAGGCTCATACAACGACATTTATGATTCGGATGCGGCCAGGATCCTGCATGATGCCAGGTATAGCTATCTGGGGCGGGTTGACTTCCTTACACTGTCGCGCAGGCACTTCAGGGAAAGAAACGAAAACGGACAAAGCATTGACTGGGAAGCCTGGAAGGATAACCAGAAACAGCTACTTATAAAACATGAGTTTCTGACAGAGTCGGCTCGGATGATGAGAAATGTTAGTGCCGGGGAACAGAAAAGACAGCTTGAAAAGCTGGATAGACAGCCAATTTAGGTTTTTTTTTACCTGAGATTGGTTTTATTGATGTAATTTTACCGAAAATTTTTTAAAACTAATTCAAATGGATAATCTTGATTGGAAAAATCTGTCTTTTGGATACATGAAGACAGATTATAATGTACGCTGTAAATACAAAGATGGTAAATGGGGTGATCTTGAAGTGTCGACATCGGAATATATTGACATTCATATTGCTGCAACAGGATTGCATTATGGTCAGGAGGCATTTGAAGGGCTGAAGGCCTATATGGGGAAAGATGGAAGGATAAGACTTTTCAGATGGGAAGAAAATGCCAGAAGGATGAGGTTATCGGCTGAGGGTATAAAGATGGCCCAGGTACCTGATGCTCTTTTCAAGGAAGCTCTTTTTAAAGTCATAAACCTGAACAAGCGGTTTATACCTCCCTATGGCTCCGGCGCATCGCTGTATATAAGACCCCTTCTCTACGGAAGTGGTGCTGAGGTTGGTGTTAAACCTGCGAAGGAATATACCTTCCTGGTTTTTGTAACACCTGTAGGACCATATTTCAAGGAGGGTGTCAAACCAGTCAACACAATTATCTGCAGGGACGTCGACAGGGCAGCCCCGAAAGGAACAGGTAACTTCAAGGTTGGAGGAAATTATGCAGCCAGCCTCAGGGCCCTGCTTACTGCCAAGCATCTGGGTTATACAAACACTCTCTTCCTCGATGCAAAGGAGAAGAAATATATTGACGAGTGTGGTCCGGCCAACTTTTACGGGATCAAGAATAATACATACATTACTCCTGATTCAGAATCGATACTCAATTCAATAACCAACATGAGCCTTGTAACCCTGGCCGGATCGATGGGCTTGAAGACTGAAAGAAGACCCATCCCCGTCGAGGAACTGTCGACTTTTGAGGAAACAGGATCATGTGGTACAGCTGCTGTAATAAGCCCGATCTGGAAGATTTTTGATCCGGAGACCAACAAGGTTTATGAGTATGGAAATAGCAGCGAGCCGGGCGAGATAACCATGAAGCTCTACAACAAGCTGGTAGGAATTCAATATGGTGATGAACCCGATGAATTCGACTGGATCACATTTGTTGACTGACAGGCGCAGATAATAACAGGCAGGGTTTCATTAAAATAAGGATACAATAATTATTGGAAGAGGATTGAAGTGTGAATAAAAGAGGATCCGAATTGACAAAGACAAAACTCAGGAGCTCTTATCTTACTCTCGTGATAAGTGTTTCTCTTGTGCTTTTTCTGATCGGAATCCTCGGGCTGCTCCTTATTAATGCCAGGGAGTTATCGGATTACCTCAGGGAGAGTCTTTCTTTTTCCATAATGCTCGACGATCAGGCAAAAGAGGCTGATATCCGGATGCTCCAGAAGGATCTGGATGCCAAACCTTATGTGAAATCGACTGAATACGTGTCAAAGGACGCTGCTGCCGAAAAGATGAAGGAAGAACTGGGGGAGGATTTTATAAGCTTTCTTGGTGATAACCCTCTTCCTCCGACAATAGACGTTTACCTCTATGCCGGATATACCAATCCCGACAGTGTTGCCCTGATTGAGAAGTATGTGACAGAGTATCCATTTGTAAACGAGGTTTACGTGAATGAATCACTGCTTGTTAAAATAAACGAGAACATAAGAAGGATAAGTCTTTTTCTTCTTGTGTTAAGTTCCTTTCTCTTCCTGATCTCAGTGACAATAATAAACAATACCATCAGGCTGTCAATCTATTCGAAAAGGTTTCTTATCAGAACCATGCAACTTGTTGGAGCTACAGGGGCCTTTATAAGGAAACCCTTTCTGATGCGAAGCATTTATCATGGTGTGATTGCCGCACTTATTGCGATGGGACTTCTGATGGCACTTATCTTCTTCATTGAAAAGGAATTCTTTGTCCTTTTCAGTTCCCGGAGCTTACAACTACTGGCCCTTCTTGGGGTTTTTCTTGTAATAGCCGGTATACTCATAAACGTACTTTCGACATATCTGTCGGTTAACAGGTATTTAAGCATTTCGGAAGATAAACTTTATTACTAAAAGATTATGGCTCAAAAAACTGATAAAAAAGAAGATTCGGACTTCGCACTGCCAAGAGAGAACTACAGGTTGCTGGGCATAGGATTTCTGATTATTGTTGCAGGTTTTCTCCTGATGCTCGGTGGTAAATCCGATGACCCCAATGTGTTCAGTGAGAAGATTTTCAGCTTCCGAAGGATCACTCTTGCTCCTCTGGTCGTTCTGGCTGGTTTTGTATTTGAGATATGGGCAATCATGCGAAAGCCCAAAAGCAAGGAGGAATAGGGTTTGACATATATTGCTGATGAACTGGCTTGAAGCAATTCTTCTTGGCCTGCTTCAGGGGTTGACCGAGTTTTTGCCCGTCAGCAGCTCGGGGCACCTTGAGATAGGTAAATACCTTTTCGGTATAAATGCTGAAGAGAATTTTTACTTTACCGTAGCTTTGCATGGGGCAACCGTCCTGAGCACCATCGTTGTTTTCAGAAGGGACATTGCCATTCTTCTTAAACGGTCATTCATCCAGCGCAGGGAAAAGGAAAGGACCTATACCATTAAACTTTTGGTTTCAATGATCCCTGTCGGTATAACGGGACTCTTTTTCAGGGAAAAGGTTGAGAAACTGTTCAGCGGCGACATGCATTTCATAGGTTTCATGCTTCTGATCACAGCGCTTCTGCTGGCGATGGGCCATTTTATCAGGAACCGCCAGCGTAACATAAGCTACCTGGATGCCCTGCTGATCGGAATCGCCCAGGCTGTGGCAGTGATACCCGGGATTTCGAGATCGGGGGCAACAATATCGACAGGACTGATACTTGGTAGCAGAAAGGATGAACTGGCAAAGTTTTCCTTCCTGATGGTGATCATCCCGATTGTCGGAGCTTTTGTCGTCGATTTTTCAACTGCCGGCAATCTCTCGGGTGATACCAGTGTTATGACGATGCTTTTAGGAGCTGCAGCAGCTTTTGTCTCGGGCTATCTGGCCTGCAAATGGATGATCGCCCTGGTACGGAAAAGCAAAATGATCTGGTTTTCTATTTATTGCGCAACAATCGGCTTACTCACACTATTATTAGCATAGATGGATCCTTTGAGGAAAAACATTTTTGAAGAAGGGCATATATTGTTATTTGACAAGCCTGTCTACTGGACTTCCTTCGATCTTGTAAACAAGGTAAGGATTATGATAAGGAGCGGACTTGGGATAAAAAAGATAAAGGTCGGCCATGCCGGAACACTTGATCCTCTCGCCAGTGGACTTATGATACTCTGCACAGGGAAAGCCACTAAAAGGATCGAAGAGTTCAGGGATCTCGATAAGGAATACCTGGCAACAGTGACTTTAGGCAAAACCACTCCTTCATTTGACCTCGAGACTGAGGTTGATGGTGAATATCCTACAGAACATGTGACCATGGACCTGCTGAAGTCAGTTCTCAATAGTTTCCTGGGCGAACAGATGCAGTTACCACCTTTGCATTCAGCAAAATTTATTGATGGTAAAAGAGCCTATGAATTTGCCAGAAAAGGGATTAACAAAGAATTGACCCCTGTAAAGATTATTTTCAGGGAGATAAGTCTTGTTTCCTTTGAGTTGCCGGAGATCAGGGTGAAGATAGTGTGCACCAAGGGTACTTATATAAGATCATTTGCACGCGATCTGGGAAAAGCTCTCGGCAGCGGAGCACATCTTTCCGCCCTTGAAAGAACAGCCATCGGTCCTTACAGGGTCGTGGATGCATTTTCGCTTGAGAAATTTGAAAAATTTGTCGGAGAAGTGAAACAAATTTAATTTTTCTCCGTATAAAGGATTTCCTTTAATGAAAAACTACACAGAAATATATTATGAAGTTATCACAGTTCAGGTACAATTTACCGCAGGAGTTGATTGCTCTGTACCCCACAGAGAATAGGGATGAATCGAGGTTGATGGTGTTGAACAGAAAAACAGGGGAGATACAACACAGGATTTTTAAAGAGATTACCGAATATTTTCAGGAGAACGATGTTCTCGTTTTAAATAATACGAAAGTCTTTCCGGCACGTCTTTATGGTAACAAAGAGAAAACAGGAGCTGAGATAGAGGTGTTCTTACTGCGCGAACTAAACAGGGAACAGAGATTATGGGATGTTCTTGTTGATCCTGCCAGGAAGATAAGGATAGGAAACAAACTGTATTTCGGAGAGGATGATCTTCTTGTGGCCGAGGTTATTGATAATACCACAAGCAGAGGCAGAACTCTCAGGTTTCTCTTTGACGGTACCTACGAGGAGTTCAAACACACTCTTTACAGCCTTGGGCAGACTCCACTTCCCAAATTCATCAACAGGCCGGTTGAACCGGAAGATAACGAGAGATACCAGACCATCTTTGCAAAACACGAAGGCGCTGTTGCAGCTCCTACAGCCGGTATGCATTTCAGCCGCGAACTCCTGAAGAAACTTGAGATCATCGGTGTGAAGTCAGCTGAGATCACTCTGCATGTGGGTCTGGGTAATTTCAGAAGCGTTGACGTTGAGGATCTTACAAAACACAAGGTCGATTCTGAAAGGATCAGGATATCCGAGGAAGCTGCCGAAATCGTCAACAAGGCAAAAGATAACAGAAACAGGGTTTGTGCTGTCGGTACAACAGTGGTCAGGACACTCGAGAGTTCAGTTTCAACAAACGGATACCTGAAACCCTTCGACGGCTGGACTAATAAATTTATTTTTCCGCCCTATGAATTCAAGGTCCCCGATATGATGATAAGCAATTTTCAACTGCCATATTCTACCCTGCTGATGATGGTTGCAGCCTTCGCAGGTTACGATCTTCTTTTTGATGCCTATAAAACAGCTGTAAAGGAAAAATACCGTTTCGGTACCTATGGTGATGCCATGCTTATCATCTGAGAACTGAAACCGGAAGCAGAATTCACATATTTTCTCATCTGACAGGAATATAAGGAATGAAATCACCATCTTTCCTTATATCCTTTTTTTAGATTAACTAACTTCGGCCTGATTATTAGCTACTCCGTAACAGGAATGTTAATAAGTTATGCAGATAGTTCACTTTTTCAATCCTCTCTTCGGATTATTTTTAGGACTTTTATATTGCCGAAACTTTGGTTATGTTGCAGAGTTGTCATAAACAGCCCTCTCAACTTTATTGGAGTCGGGGTAACATATTGGTAAAAAGTCCGTTTAAATGCTGAGATGCGGACATTTTTGGATTGATGAAACAGAAAATCCTGCTTTTAAAAATAACATAAAGGCAGGACAGTATTATTTTGTGTCTAACCTGACCTTGTTGATTGACTGAGACTTGTGTCCATATAGCTCCGTGTGGCAGACTTCAGGCAGCCTGTAATGCCTTAATGAAAATCCTGCTGATATCGCTGTGCTTATCAGCAATTGTTCTGCTGACAGGCACCACTGATCTGAATGCCCAAACCACCTACCACTCCATCAGTGACGGGAACTGGACCAATGACAATACGTGGGACGGAACGGGTACCCCCGGAGCCGGAGACATCGCTTTTATAGAAGGACATACTGTAGCAGTTAACGCAAACGTTAACATTAACCAGCTCACCATTAGGTCATCAGGACGACTTAACTTCAACAACTCGGGTGATTATTCACTTGGTGTAAACAATGCTGGCGGGTTTATTGATATTCAGGCCGGTTCTGTTCTGAACGGCGGCACCCGGAATTCTGTTATACGCTTTCAGACACCCTATGACCAGCAGCTGATTGTGAATGGAAGCATAATAAATCTGTTCAGACTATATTTCACAAATGCCGGTAAAACAGTTGTTATATCAGGTGACGGAGATATTTCTGTCAAAGAACGGTTATATCTTTCAGTAAATGATAATATTACGGTTGTAAATAATTCCGGAGGCACAATATCATTAGGAGATGATCTTTACTATGACCTCGATGCTGACGGAGGCACTTTTATTAATAATGGCACGCTTGATATAGCAGATGATCTTGAATTCCGGGGAGAATCCTGTAACTTCATAAACAATGGGTCTGTCAGTATCCATCACGATCTTATTTCATCTTGTGATGGTATTCTGCTTGTCAATAACACAGGCGGCTTTGTTTCAGTTACCAATAACTTCAACGCCGGAGGTCATAGTTTTACTATTGACAATTATGGAGATTTTATTCTCAGCAATGATATTGTTGATATTCAGGCAAATGAAGTTTTCCTCAACAACCGTTCCGGAACATTTACATGGAATGGATTGAATTATGATCCTCAGCTTGTACTTCGCTGCGATTATGCCCCGAATGAATTTATTTATGGAAGAAACTGGAACCAGGATATTATCATTCCCCAGGATAACTACTGGGACCTGACCATAACAACAGGTGGGGTAAAACAATTCAAAAGTGACCTCCTGATTAAAAATGACCTTAGAATAAGTGCCTCGCAACTTGATCCTACCTTTAACAACAATAATATCACCATAATGGGTGACTGGATTGAGGAGGATGCAGGTGACTTTATTCCCAGGACTGGCAGGGTTACATTCACCGGAGGACAAAACCAGATAATTACCTGCACGGCAGGTGAGACATTTAATAACCTTACTGTCAATAAAAGCGCGGGACTGGTTGAGCTGCAACAGGGTGATATTTCAGTTAGCTCCACCCTGAACATGCTTTTTGGGAATATAAATATAGGCATTCAGAATCTCGTCCTTGGCAACGGGTCCTCGCTTATCAATGCCTCGGCAGCATCATATATTGTTGCAGAGGAGGCCGGATCCCTGGTTAGATATGTCGCAGGAACCATTTTATTCCCTGTCGGAACCTCGTCATCGTTTCTTCCCGCTACACTTAACAACAGCGGCACCGGAGATAATTTTGCAGTCAATGTATTTACAGATGTAACTGAAGACGGACTGCCGTCCGGAACCCGTGTAGCCGATTATGACTATTTTGTAAAGAATACATGGCGTATCGTTGAAGGAACTCCCGGAGGAACAAACCTGTCACTTAAGCTTCAGTGGAACGGAATGACTGATGAGGGAACCCTGTTCTACAGGACCGATTGCAGCCTCCTCTTTCACGATGGTACCGCCTGGATAGGAGATACTCCTTCGGCTGCTGGAGGGTCTGATCCATATACCAAAACCAGAAGTGGCATTAATGGCGGTGGCTCGTTTTCAATCGGTAATAAATGTAATAGTATCAATGATAATGAATCCCCCGAACTGACATGCCCCGGTAACCAGACCAGGGCTGCCAATACAGATTTATGTACATATACCGCTGCAGACGGGGAGTTTGACCTGGTGTCGTACAGTGATAACTGTTCAGTCGCTTCTGTGACAAATGATCTCACCAACAGCTCTACCCTCGATGGAACGGTATTCCCATTTGGAGATACTACAGTGGAATGGACAGTAGTGGATGTCAATGGACTCGAAAATAACTGCAGCTTTAAGATTACAGTGACAGACAACCAGTTGCCGGTAATCACATGCCCCGATGATCAGACAAGGGATAATGATCCTGATAAGTGTACCTATACCGTCGTTGGTACTGAGTTCGATCCTTTGTCAGCAACTGATAACTGTGATATTGCTTCAGTCGTCAACAACTACAACAATGAAGAAAGTCTTGCCGGAGCTTCTTTCAATGTTGGAAATACAACGGTTAATTGGACAGCAGTGGATGTCAATGGACTCGAAAACAGCTGCAGCTTTATGGTTACGGTGAAAGACAACCAGTTGCCGGTAATCACATGCCCCGAAGATCAGACAAGGGATAATGATCCTGATAAGTGTACCTATACAGTCATTGGTACTGAGTTCGATCCTTTGTCAGCAACTGATAACTGTGACATTGCTTCAGTCGTCAACGACTACAACAACGAAGAAAGTCTGGCCGGAGCTACTTTCAATGTTGGAAATACAACTGTTAGATGGACAGCAGTGGATGTCAATGGACTCGAAAGCAGTTGCAGCGTTAAAGTCACAGTGAAAGACACCCAACAGCCGGTAATTACATGCCCCGGCGATCAGACAAAAGATACTGATCCGGATGAGTGTACCTATACAGTCGATGGAACTGAGTTCGATCTTCTGTCAGTAACTGATAACTGCGACATTGCCTCAGTCGTTAACGACTACAACAATGAAGAAAGTCTGGCCGGAGCTGCTTTCAATGTAGGAGAGACTACTGTTAAATGGACAGTAGTGGATGCCAATGGACTCGAAAACAGCTGCAGCTTTACGGTTACAGTCTCAGACAACCAGCTGCCGGTATTTACATGCCCCGAAGATCAGTCAAAGGATACTGATCCGGATAAGTGTATCTATACAGTCGATGGAACTGAATTCGATCCATTGTCAGTAACTGATAATTGCAGCATTGCTTCGGTTATCAACGACTATAACAATGAAGAAAGTCTTGCCGGAGAAGAATTTCCAACCGGAGTAACAGATGTGGAGTGGACAGTAGAGGACGGCAATGGTCTTGTCAGCAAACATAGTTTTGCAATAACTGTTACTGACCGACAGAAACCTGACTTCGATGTACCGGATGAGATAACTGTTTGCCGCAACAATGTTTGCAACTATGACATTTCGCCGGCTGTAACAGGCGATGTCACCGTGATGTCAGATAACTGTACTCCTTCTTCACAGTTGGAGGTGAACCATTCTGACAGCGACTACTCAGGAATCGGTGACTGTAATGTTGCCGGATCCTTTACAAGAACCTGGAGCGTTACAGACGAGGCAGGTAATGTTACTGAAAAAGAACAGGTGATATGGGTAGAAGCAGTACCTGCCGTTGCTATCACCAATAACAGCACGGTCGTATGTGACAGCAGTGCCGTAGATATGGAATTTGGAATAACTTCAGTAAATAAAAACACTGATGATCTTGAATTTACAGTCGCTGTGACTTCAGATGATCCTTTACACCTCAAAGGCTCAGCCTCTTCGGGATTTGTCTTATACTATGATGATCTGCCCTTTACTCTCGAAGGATCACTTATCAATACATCAGACTCCCCCATTGAAGTGATTTATTCATTTACCCCGGCTCTTACTAATGGTTGTGGTTCAGGAGAGGTTGTATCAACCACTGTTATGGTCAACCCGACGCCCCGTATCCTTCCGCTGCCAGAAGAGCTTATCCAGTGCGACAGCACCTACACGAACATAGTACTTGAGAGCCCGAGTGTCTTCACC
>CAZBQM010000022.1:0-15936 GCA_964494045.1 uncultured Rikenellaceae bacterium | reverse complement strand
CAGTGCGACAGCACCTACACGAACATAGTACTTGAGAGCCCGAGTGTCTTCACCAGCGGAACAGTCAGCTTCCGCTATGAGGCAGAGGCTTCGGGCAATGCAGGTGATGTCACGGGCTTCGTTGCGACAGACAATGACCTGGACGATGGTTATGTGATAAGCCAGCAGCTCATCAACCATACCGATGAACCCCAGACAGTGACCTATATCGTCACGCCGGAGAGCGGTACGACATGCGATGATGGTCCGTCCGATACTGTTACTGTCATCATCAACCCGACTCCGCGTATCGTTCCGCTGCCTGAGGAGCTGACCCAGTGCGACAGCACCTACACGAACATAGTACTTGAGAGCCCGAGTGTCTTCACCAACGGGACGGTCAGCTTCCGTTATGAGGCAGAGGCTTCAGGCAATGCCGGTGATGTTACGGGCTTTGTTGCGACAGACAATGACCTGGCCGATGGTTATGTGATAAGCCAACGGCTCATCAACCATACCGATGAACCCCAGACGGTGACCTATATCGTCACGCCGGAGAGCGGCGCGACATGTAATGATGGTCCGTCCGATACGGTTGTTGTCATCATAAACCCAACTCCCCGGATATTCCCGGTGCCACTGGACAGAGACCAGTGTGACAGTACCTTAACAGATATTTTACTCATCAGTCCCAGCCTCTTCACTGATGGACAGGTAAGCTTTCGTTACGAGGCTTTGGCTTCGGGAAGTGAAGGAGACATCACCGGGTTTACTTCCTTTGATTCAGGTCTTGGGAACGGTTATAATATTTCACAAAGACTTATAAATCATACTGATGTGCCCCAGACGGTAACTTATGTTGTAACACCTGTAAGCGGAGTGTCATGTAATGACGGGCCATCAAAGGCCATTGTTGTTACTGTTGATCCGACACCGAGGGCTGTCCCTGTTAATGTAAAGCCTGATATCTGTTATGATGAATCCACTGAAATAGTACTTGCATCACCTTCACAGATGACAACAGGTGATATTGTATTTGACTATTCAATTTCGAAGACAGGGACACCGGGATATATAACGGGCAACGAACTTTCAGCGACAGGAATTGCGGAAGGAGAGGTTTTGGAATTTGGTTACAGGAATGATTATGACAATTTACTTTCTGTGAAATTCAATATAATCCCAAGAGGTCTGAATTCAGTCTGTAACCCCGGACCGGCAACAGAGGTAGAGGTAAAAGTTCATCCCTTGCCGGCAAGAGAAATAATTATTACGCACCCATATACATGTAAAACCGATCCTTCAGAAAGAGGTGCTATGATGGCAATTGTAGCAGGGGGAGTGGATCCTTTGAAAATCATATGGAATGGTCCGGTTGGTTACCATGTTGAAGATGAAGTTGAAATAACAAGTCTTGATTGGGGGAGGTACGATCTCAAGGTAGCTGATAATGCAGGTTGTACAAATGAAATATCGGAGTATCTTTCACGTAATGTACCTAACACAAGGATCTTTGCCACGCCTCTTATTCCGGACGTTCATATTTCCTGCCCCGGAGCAAGCAACGGAACAATAGATATCTATGTCCCGTCAGGAAGTACTGCCCCATACGATTTCAGGCTGGTTAAGAATGATACTATTACAATTGACTCGGGCACCTTCACCGGGAATTATGATCCGATGGATCCCGGCACTTTCCGTCACTATGACAAGATGCTGGGAGCAGGGATGTATACACTGATAATCACTGACAATAATCTCTGCGAGGTGATAAAAACGGTAGAATTGAAAGAGCCGGAACCGATTGTTGCTGAGTATGAGTTGAGTGATTACAACGGTTATTCGGTGTCATGCAGAAACTACAACAACGGATTTATCAGGATAAAATCAGTCTCGGGAGGGGGCGGCGCTTACCAGTATGAATGGAACTCAGAAAGTGGACCCGTTCAGGCTGATCCCTCAGGTACCCTGCTTGAATCGGCCGGGGCCGGGGAGTATTATGTTACCATTTCTGATTTGATTCTCGATTGTTCGGTTACGGATACTGTTACCCTTACCGAGCCTGAAGGTATGAACCTTGAAAATCCTGTTTTATCCTTATCTGAAGACGGTGATTATAACATCTCCTGTTTTGGAGGGGATGAGGGAAGTATCTCTCTTACAATTACCGGAGGATCAGATATGTACACTTATCAATGGGAAGGGCCCGGAGGATTTACATCAGATTCAGAAGATATTGCGGGACTTGTGGCAGGCACCTATACAGTCACTGTCATGGATCTGAATGGTTGCACCCTTATGCTGCCAGAGACTCATGAGAAACCTGAGTTTGTTATTACCGAGCCAGATGTTCTGGACTTCACATATCTCCTTCCGCAGTCTGACGACGGTGCCTATAATATAAACTGTGCTGAAGGCACCGGAGATGTTGGTATATCGGTCACAGGGGGAAGTACAGGCAACTACACCTATACATGGACGACTGAGGATGGATCGGGCATCATCGAAGGAGTTGAGGACCAGCCAGGGCTGGGTGCCGGGACTTATACACTGAGAGTCACGGATTTAAACGGATGTGAGGCAGAAAAGACTTTCACGCTTACTTCTCCATTGCCATTACAGCTGCAGCTGACACCGTCGCATATCACCTGTAACTCGCCGGGTTTTGATGATGGATCGGTTGACCTGTCGGTTTCGGGAGGGATTGCTCCCTATACTTATCTATGGTCGAACGGGGCCGTAACCGAGGATATTAGTGGGCTCACCCAGGATACGTACACTATAACTGTAACTGACGCAAATGGCTGTGAAGCCATAGCCAGTGTGGCCGTTACTGATCCCCCGCCATTGTCTTTCGATGCTGATGTATCAGATTATCATGGATTTAACATAAGCTGCTATGGTATGTCGGACGGATACATCGATATTACCCTTACGAACGGGAAACCACCCTATAGTTTCACATGGCTTCTGCCGGATGGTTCGGAACGAACAACAAACAGTCTTAGCGGACTTAAGGCCGGACAGTATGCCCTGCATATTGAAGACATCAATACATGTACATTTGATACTGTGTTTACACTTACCGAACCAGGAAGGATAGATATGGATGTCAGGCTATCTCAGAGCTTTGCAGGTGGGTATAACATAAACTGCGACGGGTGGAACACAGGTTCCATATTCCTTGAAGCAGTCAATAATGCCGGACCGGTTCAGTATCTGTGGGCCGACGGGGAGATCGGAAGCAGCAGGACAGGACTTCAGGCCGGCAATTACCGGGTTGTGATGACGGATGCAAATAACTGCCGTACCGATTCAACATTCACCCTTACTGATCCTCCTGCAATTCATATACTGATGGTTACAATAATGCCAACATGCAGGGAGATGTCCGACGGACAGATAATTGCTCAGGTTAACGGAGGAGTACCTGGAACAGGTTACAGTTATCTGTGGTCTGACCAGACAACCGGACGGTCGTTGAGCAATGTACCTGCAGGTAAATATACCGTTACAGTAACTGATGCCAACTACTGCATTGTGAGTCAGTCTATTGACCTTAAGCCTGAAAATGAGCTTTGCCTGGTAATACCCAACGCGATTTCTCCCAATGGCGACGGTATTAATGAGATATGGGAACTCGACATGTCGGAGCTTTATCCTTTACTTGAGGTAAAAATCTTTGACCGGTGGGGTTCGTTGATCTGGAAGTCTGAAAAGGGATATCCCAGGCCATGGGACGGGACAAGTGACGGCAAGGTTGTGCCAATGGATTCATATCATTACATTATTGATCTGAATAATGGAACAAGGCCAATGATAGGCACTATTACGGTAATAAGATAAACACTGCAAAGGATTGAAAAGGAAGCTGTTAATATTGATTTTTGCCCTGTTCTGGATTCCATGTGCGAAAGGCCAGCAGCTTCCCCTGTACAGCCAGTATCTGTACAACAGGTATCTGATAAATCCGGCTGTAGCCGGGAGTGATGGGTATACGAGTTTCAGCCTGACAGCAAGGGAACAATGGGTGGGTTATTCCGGTGCACCGAGGACAGTCTCCCTTAGCGGCCAGACAAGGATACTTAAAAGAGGTTATTCAATTCATCAGACCAGATCAGGAAATGTTTTCCGACCCAGCGGCGACGGGAAGGTAGGGCTAGGAGGATATCTTTTCAGTGACAGGAATGGTATGGTTTACCGTACAGGCTTCCAGACATCCTATGCTTATCACATGTGGATTCAAAACTCCACCCAGTTATCGTTTGGTCTTGCTTTTACAGGATATCATTTCAAGATAAATGAAAAGGAACTGAACTTCAGCGACCCCGACGAACCTTGGCTTAACAACGAACTAAGAAGAGGGATTTTTGTACCTGACGCGTCGTTCGGCATCTATATTCTAAACAGGAACTTCTCAGCTGGATTCTCGACCGAGCAGCTCTTCGGTGCCACTGCCAGATTCGGAGATGATGCCTACAACAATTTCAGGATGGACAGGCATTATTATCTTTTCGGAACCTGGAGTTTTTATCCTGTCCCTAAAATAGAGATTCAGCCTTCGGCCCTTGTCATGATGTCGGAGCAGGTAAGGCCCATAGCGGATGTCGGACTTAGCTTCAATTATGACCAGAGTCTGTGGGGAGGTCTTTCATACAGAACCAGTGGGGCTGTGATAGCAAACTTTGGAATAAGGTACACAAATATCTATCTGGGATATTCATTTGACTTCACACTCCAGGAGATTCAGCGGGTGACATACGGAACCCATGAGATAACGGCTGCCGTGAAATTCGGTGATACTGCCAGGAGGTACCGCTGGCTCGACAGGTATTAAGCCGGGGTTTTAGAGAGAACATAGATGAGAGAGCCCGACGCATGGCTGTTGATCAGGCTTTTTAACAGGAACCATGATCCCTTAAGCATCCCGGTAAGAAAGGGCAGCGCTGAACCCTTATACCTGCTGCTGAGAACAGAAATATATAATACATCGAGTGGCATCGGTATAATTTCCTCAGTCAGGAAACCTGCTGCGGATGCAAAGGCAATAAAAGAACCGGGATTGAAGTGCCAGAGATGACGGGGCACATCCCAGGCTGCCCAGTATTCGCCGAAATGTCTGCAGTCGTATGATGAGTTATTTGGAAGGGCGATCAGGCAAACCCCGTCGGGCTTCAGGATCCTGTGAAGATGGGCTGTATATCCCTTAAGATCATGTATGTGTTCAAGTACATGCCATAAGGTGACACAGTCGAAGCTGCTGTCAGCCAGTGAAGCCACTTCTGCGGGATCAAGGGTTCTGATACCAAACCTGTTTTCAGCATATTCCCTAGCTTTCATGTTCGGCTCAACACCTGTGACATCCCAGCCGGCTTTCTTCATCTCATCCGCAAAATGACCCGTCCCGCATCCCGTATCGAGTATGCTCCCTTTCCTGAGGCCAGTCATCTTCATCACCAGTTTCCTTTTTCGCTTAAGCATCATGTCTCTGGCAACGTAGTAAAGACGGTTGGTTATTCCTTTTGCCTGGTCATCATGCGATACATACTCAGCCGATTCATAATACTTCTGCGATGCTTCCGGCCCGGGATGCCCCTGGGTGAAAACAAAACCACAGGTCGCACATCTGTACAGGCTGAAGGTCTCTCCAGAAAGGAAATGGTCCGTGCAGTCCATGAATAATTCAATCTGGCCTGAGGAACAGGCCGGACATTTATCATAGCTGACCATCATCCGTCTTTTTAAGTTTACTTACTACCTCTTTTCCTCCGAACAGAGCTATAAGCAGAATAAGCAGAAGTGAACTGGCAAGAGAGACCTTGTTCCCTTTGTAATAGGAATCAGGTTCGAAGAAGAATCTCACCTCATGATCTCCTTCAGGCAGTATCATTGCCCTGAGAAGGTAGTTCACCCTGAAATGAGTAGCCTCCTTGCCGTCAATGTAACTCTTCCATCCTTTAGGATAGTAGATCTCTGAAAAAACAGCAAGCTTCTGTCCCGATGCCGAATACCTGTAGAGAAGCTCATTTGGCTGATAGGATGTAAGATAGATTGTATCGCCTTTTGACAGTGGAAAGCTGGAGCCAGGCACCAGATCACTGAAGATCCGGTCGGCGACGGCTTCCTTTGCAGGGTCGAGGGTAATGGTGGCTGACAGTTCTTCGTTGGCATTGTCAGCAAGCATCAGGTTCCCGACAAACCATGAATTACCAAGAGCCTTGTCGTTGACAAGTGGTGGTGCTTCAGGATTGAGGATCACATATTTGGCATTAAGCATGTTAAGTCCATTGGTGTGTTCAAACACCGGCTGGAAGTCTTCAAGAGATGTTGCTGTTTGGGCCGCTTGTTGAAAGAGCATGATATTTCTGGAAAGAACAGAGTCGATCAGTTCCTGGTATCTTCTCATCTTGGCTCCGTGATATCCGCCTATTGAACTGTGGTAATATGAGGTGGGCGAGTTATCATTGAAGGTCGAGACCGAGAGGTTCAGAACACGTTTGTATGATTTATCTCTGAGTATGTACTGATCAGCAGCCGAAGGGCTGAGCTGTTTTTTTATATCAGATGACTTCTCAAACCTTGAGGCGTCGAGGTATCTTCTGTCCACGCTCCAGAGATCGGTGATGACCAGGAGACCAAGGATGACGAAGACATATTCTTTCCGGATCTTTTCTTTCATGAAAGCGAAGATGGTTCCGGCGCCCAGGGCAATAAAGACAAGAGACCTGAAGGCATCGGATCTCATCAGATCCTTCCTGTCCGATATCAGGGCGCTCTTCAGCCAGTCGGGATAACCTGTCTCATATGCTTCGTTCAGGAATGAACCGGCAAGGCCGGGAAGCATCAGTACGAGCAGAAGGAATCCACAGGTAGCTGCAACCGCAATATTGAATCCCTTCATGAGATCCTTTTTGCCTATAGTCCCGCTAAAGAGATCCCTCAGTGCCAGGGCCCCAAGCAGCGGCACACAGAACTGGGCAATTACAAGAGTCATGGTAACCGCCCTGAACTTGTTATAGCCCGGGAAGAAATCGATGAAGAGGTTGGTAAGAGGCATGAAGTTCTTGCCCCAGGCAAGCATGATTGATATCAGGGTGGCGCTAAGAAGCCACCACTTTTCCCTTCCCCTTACAATGAGCAGTCCGAATACAAAGAGGAAGAAGACGACAGCACCTAAATAGTGGGGCCCGTCGGTAACCGGCTGGGTTCCCCAGTATTTCATAACCTGCGATGACGCGGAAGACGCATTATTCTGGTTCAGGACCTTTACTGTCCTCGAATCACGGTCGAAAGGCTTGCTCGAACCTCCTTTGAAGTTGGGAATAAGAAGGTTGAAGGTCTCGTCTATCCCGTAACTCCAGTGGGTGATATAACTGCGGTCGAGTCCGGACGATGCATCCGAATCTGTCTTTACCAGATCCGATTTTGTTCTTATTGAATACTTGCTGTACTCATATATGGTATATAGATTGGAGAAGTTAATGCCTATGGCAAGTACTACAGGTATTACAAGTATCAGCGATGTCTTGATAAAAGCCGGAACCCTCTTTTCCTTCAGTGATCCGATGAACTCGGCGACTACGAAGACGAGCAGGCATATCATCGCATAATAAGTGATCTGGGGATGGTTGGCAAGCAATTCGAGCGAAAGGATAAGGCCCGTAAAGACTGCTCCCTTCCATGCATCGCGCCTGTAGGCATAGTAGATTCCACCGACAAGTGGCGGCAGGTAGGCCAGCGCGATAGCCTGCGTGTTGTGTCCGGCGGCCAGGATCTGGAAGAAAAAGGAAGACAATCCGTAGGCAAGTGCCCCGGTAAGCGCCAGCCATGGATTAAGTCCGAAGATAAGCAACAGCAGATAGAAACCAGCCATGGAAAGAAAGAGGACTGAAACGGGCATCCTGAAGACCCTTAGAACATTGTCAACATATTTTATGAGATTCCCCGGATGTTTTACCAGAATCAGGTAAGCAGGCATCCCGCTGAATATGGAGTTGGTCCATAATGGATCCTTCCCGTTTGCTTCCCTGAAGTCCCTGATCTCCTGTGAATTGAAGGTTGATACTGATGAGTCGTTGGCTTTCAGCACCTTGCCTTCAAGGACAGGATAAAAATATACATATGAAAGAACAAGGAAAGTGAAAAGAATAAGAAGGTGCGTCAACAGGGGTTTCAGATTTTTCATCAGTGTATAATTTTAATTTTAATGGTCTGATGGAACCCGCATGAATGTAATTTATATACAAGAGTGTTTATGTATGCAATACCTGTGGGTTTCATACCTGTAAATATTATCTTAAGTATCACAATGCCTGTCACGTAAAGCGACAATAACATTTCTGAATATAAAACAGTGTCATTTACTCATCCGGCTAATCATAAAGCTTTCGTAATATAGCTGTTGGAGCCAAAGAAATCATGATCGTCCGGAACGATAAAAGTATGATTATTTTAATATTTACAGAATAAAATAAATGATTTCTTGTCTGATTGCTTTAATTTGGGGCCTTGATCAGAGATACCTGGTTAAGAATTGAGATGGATCCGGAACCGAAACCACGTATATCAGTAATTACCGTTTGCCGCAACAGCGCAACTACTGTTGAAAGAACTATTAAAAGCGTTCTGGGTCAGACCTACAGTAATATTCAGTATGTTATTATTGACGGTAATTCAAATGATGAAAGTGCTGAAATCTTCGCCTGTTACCGCGACAGAATAGATATTCTTATCAGTGAATCCGACAGAGGGATCTACGATGCGATGAACAAGGGTATCAGGTATGCAGACGGCGACTGGATCTGTTTCATGAATTCAAATGACTATTTCCATGATGAGAAGGTGCTGGAGGATATTTTCAGCGATAATCCCGGCGAAGATATAATCTATGGATATTGTATTGACCCGGCTGACGGCAGGGTTATAAAACCTCTCCCTCTTGAGAAATTCTGGAAGAGGATACCGATGAATCATCAGTCGTCATTTGTAAGGACCCGGTACCACAGGGAATATCCCTTCGACCTGAGATACAGGATAAGTTCGGTTTATGATTTCTTTTACCACTGGTATTGCCGGGGACTGAAATTCAGGTATGTCGACAGGCCGGTGGCTGTTTATGATATGAAAGGCATATCTTTCTATGCCTTCAGATGGCTCTGGGATTATATCCGGATAGCCATGAAATATTCGAACGGAAAAAGGATAAGGGTTGTTTACCGTTTCTTCTACATGATGATGGTCAGGATCTGGATTAACCTGTTCAGAAGATGATTACAGACCGTAGATCTTCATTATAAGATTCGTCTTTTCTTTGTTCACTCCGGCACCGCTGGTTTTTATGAAGACGCAATCGTTCTGGGAGTCGAATGTGCCATGAGGAGGGTATTTTAATACCATGGTGAATCCCATCTGCCCGAGCAGCCCGGCGACTTCGGGAAGCAAGCGGATCCCTTTGTAGAGAGGGATGGTGAACAGTTCAAGATGGAGTCCGCAGCACGATTCAGCCAGGAACTTTTCTGCACCAGTCAGTATCTCGTATTCAGCTCCCTGGGCATCAATTTTCATGAAGTCGAAAACAAAAGGAAGGTCAAGCTGCCTGAGGGTCTCGTCGAGGGTGGTACATTCCATCTGTTCGGTCCTTACAAGGGAGGAACGTTCGTGCCAGGTTGAGGCAAGATATTCGGGACCAATGTTTCTGAGCCTGTCGAAGTTACTGTTTACATAGTCGAAGTTCTGTTCAAACAGTGACGAACCTGTCGATCTGAATCCTTTGTAGATATGGAAGGGACGGACAGTGGTGCTGCTCCAGAGTGCATTAGGTGAGACAATAATGTTTTCGTCAGCTTTTCCTGACTCCAGAGGTTCAAATGAAAGCAGTTTCCGGATATGGCAGGCATTGGAGAGCCATGGCTCGGGAAGATGACCCGACGAGCCGACATCGATGAAGTTGATACTACCTCTGCCACGATAGTTGATAACGCCCCTTCCGCTGACCCTGTTGGAAACCTTTTTTGCCAGTTTCCTGAAGGGCCTGGAGATGCTTATTCTGCTCATTAAATATTGATCTGTAATGTTTTTATACTTCAGGATCGTGCAGTAACTTGCTTATACCTCCGTCATATTCAATGAAGGCACCTGTAAGGAAGATGTTTCTCTCACAAAGGGTATAAACAAGTTTGGACAATTCGACAGGACTTCCGATGCGGTCGACAGGATGGTACCTGTTAAGCTGCAGATATTCTTCGCGTGTCAGTCCGGCTTTAAGCATCGGAGTGTCTATTGCTGCCGGAGCAATGCAGTTCACCATGATATCGGGAGCCAGCTCGAGCGACAGGTTCTGGGTCATGGTCTTTATTGCACCCTTTGTGGTTGCATATATAAGGAATCCCTTTTTACTGTGCGAAGAGTGAATACTGCCAATGTTGACAATGCTTCCTCCCTGCAGGTGATTCCTCAGTTTTTTGCAGAGCATGTAACCAGCGATGACATTCACATTGAAACTCTCAACCCAGTCGTCGTAGGTAAATTCGTCGAATTTCTTTTTAATCTGAACAGCTGCATTGTTTACCAGAGCATCAATATGGGTGATGTTATTCCTGTTAATTGTATCGAGAATCTGATCGGTCGACTCTACCACCCTGTTCAGATCGGTTGTGATCTTGATGTCGGCATTGGAAAAGGCATCACGTTTATCGGTGCCGATGACGAACCATCCTTTTTCCCTGAAAAAGTCGACCATCACACTTCCTATGCCTCCAAGGCATCCTGTTATTAAGATTGTTTTTTTCATGGTTGTTTGTATTTGGTTTAGTCGCATGATCAAATATTTTCCTTGAGCATCCTGATGGAATTCAGGTGGACCCTTTCCCAGTAACGGGGGCTCGAGTTGGTGTTATGGCTGAGGATGACAGCCCTTTCGGAGCATCTGAACGGAGAGGTTAACGGAAGAGGCTCCCTTTCGAATACATCAAGTCCCACAAAACCAATCTTCCCGTTTTCGAGGTTCTTTTCGATGTCATCTTCCTTCAGCACTGGTCCCCTTGAAGTATTGATCAGGATCACCCCATCTTTCATTTTTGAGATGGTGGCGGAGGAGATGAGGTGAAAGCTGGTGGGATTAAGGTCGCAATGCGTTGTAATAATATCGGATGAAGCCAGGAGTTCATCAAGGCTTACTCTTTTCCCAAAGAATCTTTTGCCGGGGTTCAGCTCTTCGTCACTTTTAAGGTCGTGCCATATTATGTTTTCCGTGAATACCGAAAGCTTTTCGGCGACGACACTGCCAATATGGCCGTAGCCTATGATGCCTATTGTCAGCTCATTCAGTGTCAGGGCTGGTATCTTCTCCCATGATCCGGAATGCATCGTCCTGTTGTTCTCGTCGATCTTTCTTACTATCGACAGCATCAGTCCGATGGTGCTTTCCGACACAGGTACTATAAAAGCATCGGGGGTATTGAGCACTTTTATTCCTTTTTGCCCGGCGTACTTTTTGTCGATCGAATCAATACCCGTGCCCCATTTGACTATGGTGGTCAGGGCTGGAGCCGAATCGATAACCCTTGGGGTGATCCTGTCGTCGCCGCAGATTATACCTTCAATCCCGTCGCTGAGGATCCTTATCATATCTTCCTCTTCAAACCTCTCGATAACGGGAGGGACAGAGACCTCAAAACCGTCAAAGAGGTGTTTGTATTTTGACCATTCCAGCTGTAAGTATGGAGCGGTAATTGCTATTTTCTTCTTCATTATTACTGGTTTTATTTAAGCTGTTTCTTTTTTGCAGAAATCAATGCTTCTTCAAAACTTATTTTCGGGAACACAGTCAGCTTTCCGCCAACAGTGGCATCAAGTACCGATCTGTTATCTGCCTCAAAACTCTTCCGGGCAAGTCTGTACGCTTTCTCTGAACCTTCAAGATCGGGAAGCTGCCATTTCAATCCTTTGAAATAGGAGGGATCGAAGTGGCTTTTATCATTACCTTTTAAAACCTCGACCTTATGAGGAGTCCCTTTGGCTTCGAAATTATGGTCGACACCAATAAGGAAAACCCTTTCAAATCCCATGAAGAAAGCAATCTGCATGGCAACATATGTCACGGTACTCCCCTGGCTTATCCCTTTTGTTATGTCTTTAAAAAAAACCCATTTTGAATGGACATCGCCAAGGTAGAGAAACTTTTCGTTGTCACCGAATAGCTTTCTGCCATGTTTGTAAGAGACGAAGGAAGGACAATCCATGCCTGAAAATTCATCACGGCATTGTTCAAGTACATAGCGGTTTACACAAACATGATAGTCGATTTTCAGTCCTGTCCTTTCAAAGATCATGAAGATCTTGTTAAGTCCGAAGGTGTAATAGTTGTTCAGCAGGTTAAGCTGCATGGTGTTGAGTGATGGCCCGTTGCCGATGATGAAACAGTCTTCCCCCCTGTGTATGTTCCTGAACTCCCCGAGCCTGGCTGATTCGGTATCCAGCCATTTCCTGTGTCCGACGACCCTCGGCACATAACTCGCAAGATCCTTTATAAATTTATTCATTGGGTTCATTTCAGCAGAATAAGGCTTAAAATTACATAGACTACCAGAATCACAAAGGGGAAAAAGCTGGTTCTGTACTCAAAATCCCTGAACCGCAGGTTAAAATACTTATATGACTTCCGGGCGGAATACCAGTCAAAGAATGCAAGGCTGCTTATTATCAGTGCAAGCGGGAACGAAACGATGCCCCATCTGAAGGCCAGGGTAAAGAGGATACTGAATCCGATAAAGATTATTCCGGAGACTCCGTTTGCAATATGCCAGACAATAGTGTTCGAGATACTGTAGAGCTGAAGGTGCAAGGCCCCGTAACGTTCAAAAAAATACGCGGTGACCATGGCTATCCATATACCTGTCGGGACCATTGTGACATTACTCCCGATAAAGTCGAGCAATGGTTGTCCGGCCAGACCTACCAACACGGCAGTGACAACAAAGGTCATCAGGGAGTATCTCATGCCAAAGGTGACCCTTGACATAAGGCTCCTGCGGTTGCCTTCAATGAAGAGCCGGTTATACAAGGGTATCTTGCTGTAGAAAGGCGCATTGCTGAAATTCTTAAGGATGTCGAGAATCTTTAGTGAGAACAGGTAGGCTGTTACCGAAGGATTGTTACCCATCTGGGCAACCACCAGTCCGCTTGCCTGAACAACCCCGTACGACATAAGCACTCCCACCCAGCTCTTCCATGCCGCAGGGAAGACAGCACTGAACATTTCCCGATCGAATCCGGCAGACCTGAACTTGCGGAACCTGCCGTCGAGTATGATACGGCACAGGTACCTGTTGAACAGTACCTGAATGATGGCCCATACCTGCTGGTTGACGATGAGCCAGAGCAGTGAACGGGTGGTTATCGCAACAAAAAATCCGGAGATAATTGACAATACTGAGATTATGGCTTCCCATCTCCTGAGCATGGCAACCTTGTTGACCCCCTGAAGGAAGATCATATAGCGGTTGCCTGTAAACCTTATAAACGTGGTGATAAGTATAAGGAAGAAGGAGATCCATGCCTCGTTGGGGTTAAGGGTGAAACTTATGGGTTTTTTAAGAGTGAAATATCCGGCTACAGAAATTATTGCGATGAACACCACCCCGGTATAAAGGAGAACAAGACGTGTCGAATTGTCGGCTCTTTCGAGAAGTTCCCAGTTTACGCCATCCTTTCTCCTTATGTTGTCTTTTTTACTAAAATCGGAGATATGGGTTGCTCCTCCCATGGCGTACGACATCACCCGTATGAAGGTCACACCGAAACCAAGGTCGCCGATGTTCTGAAGGCCTATGAAGATATTGAAGAGCAGCCATATCGTTATCTCTTCCCTCGAAAGAACGGTGGTGATGACTGGCAGAAGTAATACGGCATAGAGACTCTTGCTGAGGAAACTGCTCCATGTGGCAAAAACCGGAGAGTCCCATACCTTCAATATATACTTCTTCAATATCATTATTGCTTCTTAAGCCTGAGATCGGTCAAAAAACATACTTTTTCCTGAAGCCATGGCGGTCCCCGGTCACAGGCTGTCAGAAAATGACGGATTGTAGTTTTCGCTTTTAAGTCCGTCGCTGTATGTATTCAGTGATCTGTATTTTCCAACGAGTTCTTTTTTATATCTTTTGTTTACCAGGCCGGCAAGACTGACGACAAGCGGGGCGTATTTCTTCAGAGCTTCGGGTAGTTTCATGGTGTGAAGAAAATGGTCATTCTCAAAGAGAGTCCTGTCGCGAAGTGTGGGCGGATAAAGAGGACTGAATTGTCCCTCCCTGTCCTTGATTATCACGTTGACCCCGTTCCACCAGCCCCTCTTGGCTTCTTCCTTCTCAGCATCACTGAGATTTGAGGGATGGGCTTTAGTATAGGCCTCGAAGATAAGCCTGTATTCAGGATTTGTAGTCAGGAAATCCCTGTTTGCCTGCCTGACATGCCTGTAGTTGGAATCGTCAACAACGATCACGGCTTCAGCGGCAAGATATTGCCTTATCAGCAGCAGGCACATAAGCTGGCTGCGGTAGTCGTGCGGTCCGTCAATGAAGCATAAGCCTATCTTCCTGTTCCCGGTCAGACTGTCAAGGTTCTCAAGGGCATCTTCATAATCCTTATTGATGACAGAGGCATTGCTGATTCCAAGCTTCTGCATCCTTTCATTAACTATTCCCAGGTTCTTCCCGTCCCTGTCGAAAAAAGCAAAGTTGTCGATGCCAAAGGCTTTTGTCTCCGGACAGGCCAGGGCAACGGAAAGCAGTGACAGACCCTGGTAAACGCCTATCTCGAGATAGGCGTCGTCCTTATTGCAGAACCGGGAGGCCAGATTCCCGAGCAGAGCTATAAGCTTTGCACCTGAAAACCCGGTAAGCACATTGTTTCCCGGCATCGCCGGACCAGCTTCAGCCCTTTTTATACAGTCGAGAATTATTTTCTTGTTCATCTTTGAAGTATTGTGCCGGTCCTGAGCCGGGAGAGAACAGTCATTTTTTAATGTTTTTTTTCAGATACTCTGAAAGAAAGAGAGCCATATCAAAATCGGCCTGGGTATCGATGTCGAGAGATTCAAAACGCGGGATCTCGTACATGAAAGGTTTTTTCCCTATCCTTCTTTCTCCTGCAGCGAAAAATGACTCCCTGCTGAAAATATATAGATTGGAGTTCTCTTCATATACCGGCGCCAGGTCCTGGGTCTTGATAAGCAATCCCGGATCGTGGTTCAGGGGTTCCCCATCACTGCTGTACAGACGCGACTGTATCCTGTTTACCCCGAAAAGCGAATCATAACGGCCGGTGTTACCTGTAAAAAATCCGATGGCCCTGTCAAGGGTCTCTCTGCTGAGAAGCGGATTTGTGCTGTGGGTCTGGAGAAAATATTCACCTTCCGAGACCGATAGGTCGTAACTTATTATCCTGTTCATCGAGACATCATCACCAGATAGTTCCACGGGTCTGTCTATTATCATCACTTCAGGGAAGTTCAACCTTATGTCGCCGGCAATGATTTCTGAATCGGTATTGACAATAACCCTCGCGCAGTATCTGCTGTGGAGCAGTTCTGTCATGATGGAATGGTACAGAGGCTTACCCCTGAATATCTTCATGTTTTTCCCGGGTACACGTTCGGAGTGACCCTTCATGGGGAGCAGGAAATTTATTTTTATTGGCAGGTCCGTTTTCATCGATTCAAATATAGGACGTTTAGGCCAGCATGAGAAATATAAACTAAAGAGAGTCCAGAATACCGGCGATAGTAGCTGCAAGCGACCGGCGGGAGTATTTCACGAGACCTTCCGGACTTGTCTGGTAATGACCTCCTGCAAAGTCAGACATCAGACCGGAGATATACCCGGCCAGTTCACATGCCTCACCATCTCCGAACAGGCGGCCGCCTGATGTCTCCCTGAGGATCATATCCACGTCGCTGCCTTT
>CAZBQM010000021.1:35762-37246 GCA_964494045.1 uncultured Rikenellaceae bacterium | reverse complement strand
GCTGATAAAATAGCCGAGGCGACTCTTGCAGAGATCCTGACCCTTAAGGGCTCCCGGGAACTCACTGCCGGTGGCAGTGAAAAAGAGGCAGTGATACCCGGTGGTTCGGGTTGTAACTCAGCCGGAGACATTTGAGTAAATTCAGCGGCAGGGCCTGATGCGGCAACAGGTTGTCCGGGGTTAAACTCCAGGATGGCCATTACCCCTTCCTTTCTCATGAAAACCTCAGCTTCCCTCACTGATTCCGAGATTTCGGATGCGGAAAGAGAAGCACTGGCAAAGTCGGGGATACCCGCAAGCTTAAGGACGATTTTACCTTTAAGACTGATGGATCTGAAATCATCATAATTCAGCCGGCTGTTCCTGAATCCATAACCGGCGAATACCACAGGAGCTTCAATAATCACATTCTGGCCAGGCCTGCTTATAATGAAATCCGTATTCGGGACACATCGGGTTACTTTTACGCTACCGGCATTTTTTTCAATAATCTCAAGCGACTGTTCCTCACCGGGAAGGGTTTTAAGTATGGTGAAGTTCTGGAAGTAACTCCGGCCGGCTACACCTCCCATAATCAGGTTGTCTCCGAATGGCTTAACACCATAGAGCTGAAGCATGCTTGCAATATAATCAGCAGCCATGAGTTCACCTCTCTCTCCGGTCCTTCTTCCCTCCATCCAGTCTGATGCCAGAAATCCGGTCTGGGCCTTCAGTACATCTTCGTTTATCGAGTTGAAAGCCCTGAGAAAGGATGCATCATCATTCTGGGCAGCAAGGTAATACGGAGTGTTGAACAATAATACAGAGACAAATGTTAAAGTTTTTAAAAGACTCATGTGATTATTTTATATCCACAAAATAGTATTTTTTTAAATTGCGTCAGTTTTTTCATTCAGCTGAGCTTTGAATTTAACTGATTTTAACTTTAATAAAAATACCGGAAATGACAAGATATGTGATGATTGTTCTTCTGACACTGTCAACTCTGCTGACGGTTGACGGACAGGAGAAAAAAGTATATGAAAGCGACTACCTGGTAAAGGTAGGCGATATGGCCCCTGATTTTGTTATTAAAGAGGCCGGGGGGAAATCATACCGACTATCTGACCTGAGAGGGAAGATAGTTATGTTGCAGTTCACTGCCAGTTGGTGCGGTGTTTGCCGGACTGAGATGCCATTTATTGAAAAGGAGATCTGGACTCCGGGTAAGAAGTCTGGTCTTGTCGTAGTAGGAATTGACAGGGATGAGCCGGTCGAGAAAGTTCTGAAGTTTGGTGAAGATATGAAGATCAGCTATCCGTTGGCTCTCGATCCGGGTGCAGATATCTTCGGATTGTTTGCGCTGAAGGAGGCCGGTGTCACAAGGAATGTGGTTATTGACAGGAACGGTCATATAATCTTCATGACAAGGCTCTTTGAAAGAGAGGAGTTTGACCGGATGAAGAAAGTGATATTTTCGGCCCTTGAAGCACGGTAAGGTCGAC
>CAZBQM010000021.1:24679-35662 GCA_964494045.1 uncultured Rikenellaceae bacterium | reverse complement strand
ATGAAGTGAGGAATCTCCAGATCCACATGATTTTGCAATTAATCAGAGAAATCTACCTATAATAACATGAACCATCATTATTCCGGACAATAGTGATTTTTTAAGACCGGCTGCAACTTTTGGACCTTTTTATACGTTATAATAGAAATGTCACAAAAACAATACCTGTTCTTATTTTACTTATTACCTAAAACGCAATATCATGAAAAAATTACTTGCAGTCATACTTGTTCTTTTTATCAGTCTGCCAATGTTTTCACAGGTCAGGTTTGGTCTGAAAGGCGGCCTTAGCACAACTTCACTCTCAATGGAGACCCTGAAGACTCTCACTTCCGGAGAGACGGAATATACTGTAGAAGCTCTGGAGGAAGGTAATTATGGTTTCCATGGAGGTTTGTTTGTAAGGTTCGACATCAGTAAGTTCTTTATCCAGCCGGAACTCCTGTTTTCAACAAGGACCAATGAATATACCATCACGGAGGTTGCGGAAACCCCGGTTAAAACAATAAGCAAACAGCAGTTCAACAAACTGGACCTGCCTGTGATGCTGGGATTTTATCTGGGACCATTAAGACTGAATGTCGGACCATCGGCATCACTTCTTATTAATTCGCCTTCAGATCTGATTGATAATCCCGACTTTGATGCCATGTACCAGGATCTTACCTTTGGTTACCAGGCTGGTATCGGTGTTGATATCCTTAGAAGCCTTACTGTTGATCTCAGGTATGAAGGAAGTCTCAATAAATATCAGACCCAGATAGGTAATTTAACCGGAGACAAGGTAAAACTTGACGACAGGCCGGGAGCTTTCCATCTGAGCCTTGGATATATGTTCTGAAAGTCGGGTCTAAAATAAACAGGAAAAGCTGTTCATTCACCAGGAAGTAGTCCGCTGTGAATGAACAGCTTTCTCTATTTGGAGAAGAGCATCTTTAATGCAATGAGTATCATCAGAATGGCAAATGATTTTTTAAGAATGTTCTGTGGCAGGTTAAGGGCAAGTTTTGATCCGAAATATGATCCTACTATAAAGGCGGCTGCAAGGATAAGGGCAAACTTCAGGTTCACCTGTCCGGCCTTATAATAGTTGTATGCAGCAATGATCCCGATAGGTGGGAGCATAACGGCCAGACTTGTACCCTGGGCCATATGCTGACTGAAGCCCATCAGGAAGACCAGGGAGGGGATCATAATTACCGCACCTCCGATACCCAGCATACCGGCCATCACTCCGGTAATAATACCGATTACTATAAGCAGCAGCAGGATTGATGTCGACATTTTCATCTGATTTGATTAATATTTCCAGAGCATAAAAGTAAGAATAAAAAAGAACCACGGTATAACCTTGTCTCATTGCTGATATCTGACCGGATCTTCGGCGACTGGTTGTGACCTGACAGTACCAAAACCATGAAAGGAACATTTGCAGACTTTGTTTTTTAATTTATTTTTACACACATAATGATTCACAGTGAAAAGTAAACTTTTTCTCATCGCCGGAGTTGCGGCCCTTCTTGCCGCTATGGCAGTATCTCTCGTGTTCTGGAAACTGTTTGCCGAACAATCTGTCAATCCACCTGACGGGAAGAAGGCTGAGATACTTATCCCGGAAAATGCTTCATGGGAACAGGTTACTGATACCCTCGGTTCAAACCTGCGGATCAGCAGCATGACTCTTCTGAAATGGGTTGCCGAAAAAAAGAACTACCCTCGGATGATCAAACCGGGAAGATATGTGATTGATGAAAGAATGAGTTATAATGCCCTGATCAACAGGTTGAGATCAGGAAGACAGGATCCGGTTATGCTGACTTTCAACAATATCAGAACCATAGGTGAACTGGCCGGAAAGGCAGGGGCAGTCCTTGAAACCGATTCCGCAGAAATAGTTGCTTACCTTTCCGATCCCTCAAACTACGAGTCCGATGGTTTTACTGAGGCCACGCTTATATCTGCTTTTATTCCTGATACATATGAGTTCTTTTGGAATACCGGCGCTGAAGTTTTTTATTCAAGAATGAAAAGGGAATACAGAAACTTCTGGAATCAGAACAGGACTGAAAAAGCAGGATCGATCGGTCTGAGTCAGGCCGAAGTGGCTACCCTGGCTTCAATTGTTGATGCGGAAGTTGCCAGAAATGATGAAAAGCCCAGGATAGCCGGAGTATACCTTAACCGGCTCAGGACAGGAATGCCTCTTCAGGCTGATCCAACAGTCCGGTTTGCACTTAACGACAACACCATAACCAGGGTTCTTAAAAAGCATCTTCTTGTTGATTCGCCCTACAACACATATAAATACAGAGGGCTTCCTCCGGGGCCGATAGCATGTCCCTCAGCCGAGGGCATCGATGCGGTACTGAATGCTGAAAGGCACAACTATCTTTACTTTGCAGCCAAAGCTGATTTTTCGGGCTATCACAATTTCTCAGTAACCCTTAGGGAGCATAACCGGTATGCGGCTGAATATCAGAGAGAACTGAATAGAAGGAAGATATTCAGGTAATTCACAGCACCTCAACTTCCCTTTCAAGAGATATTCCAAATTTTGCCCTGACTGATTCTCTTACCTTTTCTGACAGGTCATATAACTCCCTGCCTGTTGCTTTGCCGTAGTTTACTATCACAAGGGCCTGCTTGTCATGCACTCCCGCATCCCCGATTCTTTTTCCCTTCCATCCGCACTGCTCTATCAGCCATCCGGCAGCCAGCTTTGTCTTTCCCGACGGATCAGCATATGAAGGCATACCCGGATATTTACTTAACATCTCAGCGGCTGTGACATTGTCAATAAGGGGATTCTTGAAGAAACTGCCTGCGTTCCCCGTTACCAGCGGATCGGGCAGCTTTCTTCTCCTTATTGCCAATACTGCCTCCCTTATGTCAGCGGGACTGTCTCCGCCCCTTGCCTTAAGCTCCTCTTTGAGGTTGCCATAAGCGGTCCGGGGATTGAAACTCCTTGAAAGCCGGAAGTATACCTTCAGAACCATGAATCTGCCTTTATAGATGGTTTTGAAAACTGAACTCCTGTATCCGAAACAGCACTCTTCAGCTGTGAATTCCCTTATCTGGCCGGTTCTTATTTCAAAAGCCCGTACCCGGGTAACAGTCTCAGCAGCCTCCACGCCATAGGCCCCAATGTTCTGAACCGGAGCCGCCCCAACAGTACCGGGGATAAGCGAAAGATTCTCCAGACCGTTAAGACCATGGTTGACACACCATTCCACGAAAGTGTCCCATTTAAGTCCGGCCCCGGCCGAAACAATTACTTCATCACCGGTTTCCTCTTTAATTTCAATGTCGTTAATATTAACCCTGATAATAGTTCCCGGAAAGTCCCGGGTAAAAAGAATATTGCTTCCTTCCCCGATCACGAGCAGTGGGGCAGGGAAGGTATGGATGTTCTCTGTAAATTCCACGGCCTCTTTCTCATTGCTGATGGTTGCAATGCAGGCGGCTGTGTACTTGAGACCAAAGGTGTTGTATGGTTTTAACGGGACATTTTTCTGTATCATTCCTTTAAATAACTTTTTGATTGACAAAGGTAACAAAACAGATTCAACCTACCCTTTTATTCTGCTTTTCAGCGCCAAAAAGCTTAGCCTTTTTAAAAAGTTGCCTAATTTTGATATGATTCATTTTTTTTTACACATTTGCAGAAATTTTCTCTATCTGTTTTTACCTAAAAAAACAAGCCCAGCATGAAAAGCAATCGCAGGGATTTTTTAAAAATGGCCACTACAGCCGGAGCCGGGGCCCTGACAGGTAGTTTCATTACAGGCTGTAAAGCTGAGGACCAGGTTACTTCCAGCATGCCATGGATTCTTGAATCAGCAAAGCTGAATCAGAAACAGGTATTCAATATGTCGGGCTATTCCGCCCCTGCGGTTCCCCTTGTAAGGATCGGACTCATCGGGCTTGGCGACAGGGGAGCGGGTGCAGTGGAGAGACTCTCAAGGATAGAAGGAGTTGAAATCAGGGCTCTGGCCGACCTCAGGGAAGCTGCAGTCAAAGGTTCACAGAAATATCTGTCACTGATCGGAAGACCTGCTGCCCTCGAGTTTTATGGCAGCGAGGATATCTGGAAAAAACTGGCTGAACTTCCTGATCTGGATCTGGTTTATATCTGCACACCATGGAACCTTCATGCTCCGATGGCACTTTATTCGATGGAAAACGGGAAACATGTTGCCTGCGAGGTGCCTCTGTGCAGAACAATCGATGAAGCCTGGCAGCTTGTCAGTACATCTGAAAGAACCAGGAAACATTGCATGATGCTTGAGAACTGCTGTTATGATTTCTTCGAACTGCTCACTCTCAACATGGCACGTCAGGGTATGTTTGGTGATCTTATCCATGGCGAAGGTGCATATATCCATAATCTGTTGGGGATGAACTTTGCCAGGCCTGATGACGCGAAGCAGACCGATGGTGCGTATACTGGCATGTGGCGTCTGAAAGAGAATTCTGAAAGGAATGGCAATCTTTACCCGACCCACGGACTCGGTCCGATCTGTCAGATCATGAACATTAACAGGGGAGACAGGATGGAGTATCTTACCTCCATGTCGACAAATGATTTTGTTATGGGGCAAAGGGCCGTGGAACTGGCCGCATCCGATCAGTTTTATGAGCCTTTCAAAGAAAAAAGTTTCAGGGGTAACATGAATACAACCCTTATAAGAACATCTCATGGAAGGACCATTATAGTACAGCATGATGTTTCGTCTGTCCGTCCTTATTCAAGAATACATCTTATTAGCGGTACTTCAGGGGCTGCTGTCAAATATCCATCCGAAAGCATCGCGCTTGGCCATTCGTGGCTTAATGCCGATGAGATGAAGGAGGTGAATGACAAATTCACTCCGGGAATAATAAAAAAAGTAGGGGAGATGGCCAAAGAAGTAGGGGGCCACGGAGGCATGGATTTCATAATGGACTGGAGGCTCATCGACTGTCTCAGGAACGGGCTCCCTCCCGATCAGGATGTCTACGACGGAGTCCTCTGGAGCAGTATCGCCCCCCTTAGTGAATGGTCGGTGGCTAACAGGTCAGCCTCGATTGACGTGCCTGACTTTACCGGTGGTTCATGGGTGTCAAACATACCTCACGACATTGAACTTAAGGCAGGAGGAACAACCGGAATCCTGGAGATACCCGGGATAAAGGCTGAAATGCAGTTGAATGTTTAGTCAGAGATGGATCAGATTTTATTCTTAGCACTGTTATTACTTACTTTCGGGGTATTCTTTTTTCCGCTGAAATCGAAGTATTACTATTCTCTTATAATCCTGGCAACAGGAATTATTGTCACATCCATCTGGGGTATCAAAGCATTGGGAATGCCCCCCGAATCAGATGTTCTGACCATTGATTTCAGCCCGACCGGTCTTCCGTTGCTACTTGTTGCTGATCGCCTGTCAGCTTTCTTTATGCTTGTCATTAATTTCACAGTATTGACCGGATTTGTTTATGCCCGCGGTTACCTGAGACCTTATATGGAGTCAGGGAACAGCATCCGGTTTTCACTGCATTACCTGGCTTATCTGTGGCTGTATCTCTCAATGATCCTTGTTGTAATGTTAAGGGATGGCCTTCCCTTCCTGATCGCATGGGAGGTAATGGCAATCTCTTCTTTCCTTCTTGTTACTTTCGAAGCTTCCGACACTTCAATAATGAAGACAGGAATAAGTTATCTCATACAGATGCATGCCGGGATGTTCTTTCTCCTGATAGCATTTCTTATTCTTGAAAGAGAGACAGGGGTCATGAGTTTTGACTCACTGTCTTCCTATTTTCTGACACATAAAAACCTTGGCCTTTTCATGCTTTTCTTCGTGGGTTTCGGAATAAAGGCCGGATTTGTTCCCCTTCATACCTGGTTACCCCAGGCGCATCCCGCAGCCCCCTCACATGTATCAGGTGTGATGTCGGGTGTAATGATAAAGATGGGCATATACGGGATAATCAGGGTGCTGACATCTGTTCAGCACGATCTTCTTCTGATAGGCCTAATCATTCTTGCCGTTTCCCTTCTGTCAGGTATACTTGGGATTATGATGGCTGTGGTTCAGAAAGACCTGAAGAAGATGCTGGCCTATTCGAGCCTTGAGAACATTGGAATTATCGGAACAGGTACCGGGCTGGGGGTTATTGGAACGGCAACAGGGAACAACATCCTGACACTTCTTGGATTCAGCGGATCACTGCTACATATTCTTAATCATTCCCTGTTCAAATCCATTCTTTTTTTCAGTGCAGGTTCGGTATACCAGGCAACCCATAGCCGTAACATCGAACAACAGGGAGGGCTTATGAAGAGAATGCCTGCCACAGCCCTTCTGTTTCTTGTTGGCTCACTGGCAATCTGCGGTCTTCCTCCCTTTAACGGCTTTATCTCTGAATACCTTATTTACCTTGGGATGTTTAAGAGTCTTTCAGCCGCGAATCTTCAGCAATCAATTGTAATTCTTGCATCAATAACGGGACTCTGCCTTATCGGAGGTCTGGCTGTTTTTGGTTTTACCAGGGCATTCGGGATTGTTTTCCTTGGGGAACCACGGTCTGAAAAAGCGTCCGTGGCAACAGAGCGTGAACGCACGATGATATTCCCGCAGATAGCTGGTGCTTTTCTCATTCTTCTTATTGGTCTGGGATCGCCCCTTGTTGTAAAACCTGTTATGACAATGGTTTCGGGTATGTTCCTTCATGGAGTTCCCCTTCCTGCTCTTGAAAATACTCTGGCCAACCTTTCAGAAATAAGCCTTATAAGCGGAATCTTCATTTTAACGGTTTCAGGCTTGCTGCTATGGAGATCGTTCCACCTGAGAGCCCATCCTGTGTCATCGGGTCCCACATGGGGATGCGGTTATACTGTTGCTTCACCAAAGATTCAGTACACAGGTGCTTCCTATGCCTATAACTATAATCACCTTGCCAAACCGGTTCTGAACACCAAAAAGGAGATGAAGGAGATATCGGAGAAAGAAGTGTTCCCCGAAAAAAGAAGTTTTGCATTCAGGAGTGAAGATATTTTCAAAACTGTCCTTATCGACAAACCCTCAGGATTTGTCGCAGGGATACTGAAGAAGATAGCTATGATGCAGACAGGTCTGATTCAGCATTACATACTTTATGCTTTTGTCTATATGCTTATAGTGTTCTTACTGACTTACCTAAACCTGATCTGAGATGGTTGGATTATTACTAATGGTTCTTATGGCTGTGGTTTTTCCCGGTTTTATAATAAGGACAAAAAGCATAGCATCAGGCCGGAAAGGTCCGGGTTTAATGCAACCGATGAAAGATATTACTGTCCTGATGAAAAAAAGGTCAGTGTTCAGTGATACAACCGGACTGATTTTCAGGCTTGCCCCTGTTATCTCGCTCGGAGCCGTGATGTGTTCAATGCTTGTTGTTCCTTTCACCAATCAGAAAGCCTTGATATCTTTTGAGGGTGATTTTGTTTTTATGGCATACCTCCTTGCTCTTGGCAGGTTCTTCATGATCGCCGGAGCCCTTGACACCGGAAGCAGTTTTGAAGGGATGGGAGCCAACAGGGAAGCATTCTTTTCAATGCTTGCCGAACCGGCTTTTTTTATCCTTCTTGCCACTCTGGCCATGTTCACCGGTCATACATCCTTTTCTGACATTTACGGTAATCTCTTTCTTACTGGTAGTCATTATTCATTGATATACAGCATTATAGGCTTTTTTGTGTTCTTCCAGATCGCCCTTATAGAAAACAGCCGCTTACCTGTGGACGATCCGAAGACTCACCTTGAATTGACGATGATTCATGAGGTCATGATCCTTGATTACTGTGGTTTCGACAAAGCCCTGATACATATTGCCTCTTATCTGAAGTTTGCACTTTACGGGGCTCTTATGTTCAACGTAATAGTCCCGGCTTCCTGGAATTTCTGGTTCCAGGCTGCGCTCTTCATGGTTGTCGGAGTAGTATTTGCTGTTGCCATCGGACTGCTGGAGTCATTCAGGGCCAGGAACAAAATGAACAAGAATCCCAAGTTTATTCTATCCGTTTCGGCGCTTGCACTTTTAGGTTTTGTTGTGATACTTATACTTACTGATAGACTAATCTGAGAAAGGAAGATGGTGAATTATCTTATAGTATTGTTTGCAGTGACGCTGGTTTATTTCGCACCGGCAGAAAGGCTGGTGACATATATCAGGCTCATTGGAATGCAGGGCTTACTTCTTTGCGGGATTGCGATTCTTGAACTGAAGGAGGTAAACAGCGCAAACCTTGTGTTCATTGTATCAGAGACCCTGATCTTCAAGACCTTTTTAATACCTTTTTTGCTTACCAGGATAGTGAACCGTTCGGGGGTATCAAAGGTACACAGGCAGGCCATGCCAGGGTTCTACCTGCTTCTTTTTTCAATATTTGCCCTGCTTGTCAGTGTTGTGCTGGCCGATGCCCTCGAGAATCCGTTTGTAAATACGATTTATCTGCTGATCGCACTCTATACCCTGTTCACCGGACTGCTTCTTATTGTTACACACAGGTTGATAATATCTCATCTGACGGGCTTCCTGATCATTGAGAATGCGGTTTTTATATTTTCCCTTGCAGTGGGCAGCGAAATGCCGATGCTTATAAATATTGCCATACTTCTCGATATTTTCGTAGGTGTTCTCATCCTGGGATTTTTCGGGCTCCGGCTCAGGCCACATACCAATGAACTCACCAGATTAAAAGATTAGGCCATGGGATTGATATTGTTTTTTTCTATCTCTTTACTCGCCGGTGTCGCTGTCTTCCTGTCGCGAAGCAGGATTCTGACCAGGGCAGTAACCCTGCTATATGGTCTTTCGCTTGCTGGATTTGCCATTTATGCATGGTTCAACATTGATACCACCGAACTCGGTTATTTTACTTTCGACAGTACCGGTGTCCTTTTTCTTACAGTACTGGCCGCTCTTGCGATGCCTACAATCTATCATGGTTTCATTTATACTTTGGCTGATGATATCAGAAAATGCAATGTTTATCATACTGCCCTGATAGCGCTTATGACTTTTATGACCGGAGCTTACCTGGCAAACGGGATGACTGTGCTGTGGATCTTTGTCGAAGCCACCACCCTGGCCGTTGCCGCCCTGATCTATCATGACCGGACTGAATCAGCTCTTGAAGCAACCTGGAAATATGTCTTTATCTGTTCCACAGGGATTGCCCTGGCATACCTTGGAATCCTGTTCCTTGGATTTATCTATGGCAGGGAAGATGCAGCAAGCCTCTCGTTCGAATCACTGGCAGGGATCATCAGCCAGGCCAATCCTCTGTATCTCAAGATCGCCTTCGTATTTGTGGTTATCGGATTCAGCACCAAGATGGGCCTGTTCCCGATGCACACGGTTACAATAGATGCACATTCTGTTGCCCCGCCCCCCATAAGTGCTCTTATCTCAACCACACTGATGAATGTGGGCTTTCTTGCTATCTTCAGGGTATACATGTTGTTCTCTTCATCGCCCATCTTTTCTTTTATGAACAACGTACTGATTATGTCAGGGATGCTCTCACTGCTGATAGCGGCAGGTTATATGCTGAAGGCAAAACATGTGAAAAGGATGCTGGCTTATTCCAGTCTTGAAAACATGGGTCTGGTTGCTATTGCCCTGGGATCAGGGGGATCGGGTTACTATGCTGCCCTGCTTCTTTTGGTACTGCATTCGTTCGTCAAATCAAGTTTGTTTTACCAGATGGGACAGCTGTCGAGAGTACTGCATACGTTCCGCCTTGACGACTGCGGAAGGTATATGCAGCTCTATCCGGCCGGAGCACTTGTCCTTATCCTGGGCATGATATCCATTCTTGCCATACCACCTTCAGGATTGTTCATTTCTGAAATTAAGATCTTTAAAAGCCTGGTTTACGGCGAAAGGTGGTTTGTGCTTATTGCGGCGATTGTCCTTCTGTGTTTTGTCGTCTATGCTATGAGCACAAGGATAATGCATATTCTGTATTCAGCCCCCAGGAGTTCAGATAAACGGCAGGAACCTTTTTATGTAAATCCGGCTGAAACCATCACGCAGTTTATTTTTCTTGGACTTGTGGCTATGTTTTGCTTTTATCAGCCCGATTTTATTGTTCAGCTGATTAACCGTAGCATTGCCATGTTGCCATGATAGGGAGGAAGGGTACAAGATGAGATATATAGAGATAAACAACAACTCAGCGCCTGTTACAGCGGAAGAAATCCCGGTACTGGATTATTCATGTTTCAGAGAGGAAATGACCGGCCTGTTCATGAAACAATCGGTGCATGTTGTAACATACCATGCGGTAAGAAGAACCGGCAGGCTGCAGTTTATCTGTGCGGTGGCTGATGATGATACGGGAAGTATCAGACTTCTTTCCCATATAACGGATGTTGATGGTGTTGCTCTGCAATCGCTCACACCGGCAATTCCGGCGTTACATATTTTTGAAAGGGAGCTTTATGAGAACCATGGAGTGTATTTTACAGGCCATCCATGGCTGAAGCCTGTGAGGTATCCTCACAACCGGCACGATATCACATCCGTGATTGAAAACTATCCATTCTATTCCATTGAAAGTGAAGAACTACATGAAGTGGGTGTTGGACCCGTTCATGCCGGGGTTATTGAACCGGGTCATTTCCGCTTCATATGCAACGGGGAAAAGGTGCTTCATCTCGAGATACAGCTGGGATATCAGCATAGGGGAATTGAAAAGCTGCTTACAGAGGAAAAAAATCCGCTGAGAAGATGTCTCCTCTCGGAGAGTATTGCCGGGGATACCTCTGTCGGGCATGAGCTTACCCATGTACAGCTTATTGAATCAGTTGCAGGGATCAGGGTCGATGACAGTCTGGCAATTGAACGATGCATTGCCCTTGAGATGGAAAGACTGGCGGTTCATATCGGAGATACAGCGGCACTTTGCGGAGATGTGGCTTACCAGCTTGGCCAGGTTACCTGCGAGGC
>CAZBQM010000021.1:2774-24579 GCA_964494045.1 uncultured Rikenellaceae bacterium | reverse complement strand
CATGACAGGAACCGTGGGTCAGGCGGCAAGGACTTGCGGAATTGCCCGTGACATCCGCAGTACACATCCTTTTCAGTATTTCATGAAATATCCGGTTGAGCCTGTGATCCAGGAGAAAGGTGATCTTCTTGCCCGGGGGAGGCAAAGAGCCCTTGAGGCAGCCCAATCGGTCAGGATAATAACTGAGTTGCTGGATGTCTGGAAATCAATAAGGAAAGACCAGCCACGGCCTGTTTATAACTACAGCCTGAAACCATCGGCCTTTGGTATATCGCTCACGGAAGGGTGGAGGGGAGAGATCTGCCATTCCCTGGTTACTGATGAAAAGGGAGATATTCTTAACTACAAGGTTAAGGATCCGTCGTTCCATAACTGGATGGCTCTTGCCCTTGTTGTAAGGAACGAGGAGATATCAGATTTTCCGGTATGCAACAAGAGTTTTAATCTCTCCTATTGTGGTAATGATCTGTAACAGCAAATTGGATTAAGATGATAAAGGAAACCAGGATACTTCTTCACCATGGGAAACAGTATATTGCGGACCTAAGGAAACAGCCGGTTTCAGAACTGTTCCGGGGGAGACCGGTCATATCTGCGATGACTGAAGACGAAAGGGAGAAGGTCTGCCGGATTTGTCCGGTTGCCGCTATCGACAGAAACACTGGTGCCATTGATCTGGGAAGATGTGTTTTCTGCCGCGAGTGTTCCTTCCATCTCCCCGGGAAGATAAGGTTTACAAATGACTACAGGATCGCTTCAAACCAACGGGCAGGACTGATTATAAAGCCCGGGGAAGATGACCATGTCTTTTTCGACCAGACGCAGGAGATGAGCCGTATCAGAAAAGTATTCAGGAGGGCTTTGAAACTCAGACAGGTATCAGCAGGCGGAGATAATTCATGCGAGATGGAACTTTCGGCTACCGGGAATGTGAATTTCGATTTTGGCAGATACGGAATTGAATTCGTTGCATCTCCCAGGCATGCTGACGGACTGGTGATCACCGGCCCGCTTACGGTGAATATGGCGAAAGCTGTCGAAATAACTTACAATGCCTTGCCTCAGCCTGCCATCATAATTCTGGCCGGAACCGATGCAATAAGCGGTGGATTGTTTGAAGACAGTCCGGCCATCGATCGTCGTTTCATCAGTGAGCACATGATTGACCTGTATGTCCCTGGCAATCCTGCACATCCGCTTACTTTTATCAATGGGGTGATGGATCTGCTTGGGATCGGATAACCTGTTATTACCTGGCCATCGCCTGTTTCTTCAAATCAGCGGGCATCTTTTCAATAGCATAGCGTAATGATGTCCGGGGCATGGTATCCTTCTTCTTCATGACATATTCAAAAACCTTGTCACAGTGAGCCTGGCTGGCGGCTTTCAGCATCCATCCATAACCCTTTTGAACCATATCGTCGCTGTCGGAATGAAGGATATCTGCTATTTCAAAGATATCATCAAGGAAAAGCCCTTTCCTGGCAGGTATGATCAGGGTAACGGCTGATGCGCGTTTCATCCATCTGTTGTCTGAATGTGCCCATTTTTTGAGTTCCTTCAGGTATTCAGGGTACATCTCCACGAAGGTGCCGATGCTATGATTGCAAAGTGTGTCGCACGATGCCCAGTTTGAGACATAGCTTCCGACCCACTTTTCAAACACTGAAAAATCAGCCGGCTTATAGTCCTTTCTCAGACTGTATGCCCATTCACAGGCAACGAACGATTCTTCCATGTATCCCGATCTCCAGAGATCTTCGCACATGTCAAGGATCTCCTTCTTCCCCAGATCTGCGGCTTTCTTCCTGTATTCCTTTGCTGTTGCTATCACTTCAGCTGACTTTATCCCGTAAAGAATTACAGACTCCTTAAAGTATCTCTTGCCGGATTCCCTGACTTTCTCGTCGGACAGATTCCTCAGGGTATCCCTCAGGTCATTCAGAAGGTTCATGTTCATGTTGTTGGCTCGATTAAGATATTATTAAGGTCATTTATTGATTCTTGCAGAAGACCGGCGGAAAATGGAGCGGGTCCGGGAAAGAACCCTTTGCTGTTCCAGTGAAAGGAATAATTGCCGGATAAACTATCATAATCTTCTATTGGAAGTCTTTTTTCCCCGATTTGAGGTTGCCCCAGAATTTCTCCTCTGATCTTCTCAGTTCCCTGCTTTTTCTTGCTTCCTGAACAAAATAGAGTATTGCTGCCATAGTCCCTGTTGCCATAAGTCCCAGCAGTATGTACCTGAATAGTTCTGTGATTCTTTTTCCTCCCGCCATTGCCATATATGCAGCCTGGTCACTCCCGGAGCTGATCAGCGAACTGTCGTGTCCGACATCAATGCTAAAGATATTTTTGACAAGGAATAATGAAAAGAAGCAAAGAAGACCTGCAGCCACAGGTGTGGCAATCCAGCCTGCAGCAATCTCTCCCAAAACCCTGAAGTTTATGTTTGAAGAACCCCTGTAAATCCCTATTCCGATAACAGCACCAATAAGAACCTGTGAACTTGAGATAGGAACCAGTGGAACAGGAGGCAGGCCAATTTTGTGAAGGGAAGCTGACAGCCCGGAAGATGAGAATATGAACAGTACCAAAGATTCGGCCAGGACAACCACCAGCGCAGCTTCTCCCGAGAGTTCCATGATACCTGATCCGACAGTATCCATCACCTTGCGGGAATAGGATATTATACCGGCTGCTATGGCAAGACCTCCAAGAAGGAAAAGCTGCCTGGCTGATGAAAGGACAAAAAATCCGAGATCAAGATCGTCGAGCCTGAAGGCAGGCACAAAAACACCCATCACGTTTGCGATGTTGTTTGCACCCAGACTGTATGCGGCAAAAGCTCCCACTATTATGAGCCCGTTCCTGATGTATGATTCGAACCTGACAAGGTGGATCTGAAGTCTTTTTTTTATGTTCTTAAGAAGCACATAAAGCATTATGGAGAAGACAGCACCCAGGACCGGACCTGAAACCCAGGTAAGGACAATCTCGGAAAGAGTACGTGAATTTGTCGGATTGCCGGTGAAAAGGTTCCATCCGATGATAGCACCGACAATTGCCTGGGTGGTCGACACGGGTATGGCAACGCGTGTCATGATGAATACTGTAACAGCTGCAGCCAGGGCAACCGTGAAAGCCCCGCCGAGGGCATTTATTGAACCCAGCCTGCCCAGGGTTTCCGAGGCTCCTTCTCCCTGAATCACAGCACCCGCAATGACAAATATGGAAGAGATGATGGCAGCGCTCCTGAAGCTTATCATCTTTGATCCCACAGCGGAACCAAAGACATTGGAAGCATCATTTGCTCCCAGTGACCATCCCAGAAAAAGTCCGCTTACAAGAAAAAGAAGTATCATATGACCGGGGACATTTACTACATCATTATTTTAATTGCCATTGTCGATAAAAGATCGGCCGCCTTCTGGGCATTGTCTGAAATTTTCTCGATATGATGAATGATATACCTGAGGTGTGCTTTCTGTGCGAGATCGAGCTCATTCATCTCCTGAAAAACAGTTTTCTTCACGCTCTTGCTGATCCTGTCGGTTTCACTTTCGAAATAATAAACCTTAAGCAGCTTCTCCCTGACTGTAAACGGAGCCTTGAAGTATGCCCTGGCAGCAGGTATGAGTTCTTCACCGGCATTGACGGAAACCTCGGTCAGACTAAGAAGGCTCTTATTAAGGGAGGCCGGTATCTCGGGCATTTCGATATAAAACTCGTTCAATGAACTCTTGATAGTGTCAATTATCTCATCCATTTCATCAATGAGGGTACTGACCTCTGCCCTGTGCTGGGGCAGCACTGAGTGGGTTATCATATCGTTTTCAATCGACCTCTGGAGTTTGTCGGCACTGTTTTCGAGAGCCTCAGCCTTCTGTACATGCCTCTCAAAGGTCTCCATGTCGTTATCCAGATATGCCTTTATTCCTTCGCGGAATACAAGAAGACCGAGATCGATATCATCAAAGAACTCATCTATCTTCGTGATCAGATTCCGTGTGGTCCTGGTGAAAAGAGCCATATTTCTGTTATTTAATAGTTTAATGTGATATCTTGTGGTTTACATCGCCCATGGCGCTTTGCCTGTTTTTCTTTTCAGATGTCAGAAATCGATTATCCTTTCAACTCTGTTGTTCCTGAGATACTGTTTCAGAATAACGTGAATGTCGCCGTTATCTGAAGAAGGTTTGATACAGTCGTGTATAACTGAAAGTCCGAATCCTACATCATTAACGTTGAAATATCCGAAACCTGTATATTTCCCGTTAATGATTCTGACAGCGCTTTTCTCTCCGGGATTCCTGCCCTTGTCAATTATCAGGAAGTTTTTCCTTTCAAAGACAAATTCAGCGGTTGCAGCTTCGGCCCTGATGTTGTATTCACCGGGAGCCTCCTCTGAACAGCAAGCGCCATGGCATAATCCTACCTGATGGTGGAAGCAGGCGCCTTCAGCTTCGTACAATCCTGCAAGCTTCTGGCAAAGTTCATACTTTCCGGTCAGTTCCTCCAGTTTTGAGATTGCCTTTTTCCTTGATGAGAAAAGAGAAAGCGGAATCTCATCTGAGTCAGCCTTTGCATACCTGAAATTAATATAACCCCTGGCATCTGTGAAGGAATAAATACCCCAGTTAAAATTACTCCTTCGCTGAGCCCTGTTAAACAGAGGCCTGTTCTGTTTTATTTCAGATGATTCCTTAAGCAGGGCAATAAGCTCGCTTCCTGTAGTCTCCCAGTCGAGATCGGCGATCATATCGCGCATCTTCATCGACCTGCCGGTGGTATTGTTCGACAGATGGGTGTTTATTCTCTGCTGAAGGTTACGGCTCTTACCTATATAAATAAGTTCCCGTTTCTCATTGTAGAAATAGTAAATCCCCGGGCAATCGGGTATTGTTTCTATTTTCGACAGATCAAGATCAGGGTTTAATTTGGAGTTTCTTGTGTTGGTGATGAGACTGCTTTGTATCCCATTGATCTCAACATCCCTGGCAAGAAGCATGGAAAAGAGTACGGAGGTTGCCAGGGCATCACCTGAGGCCCTGTGTCTGTCTTTGATATTTATGTTAAGATCACTGCATATGTTACCAAGGGAATAAGACCTGTGTCCGGGAAAGAGTTTTCTGCTCAGTGAAACAGTGTCAAGGATCTTCCTTGTATAGTTGTATCCCAGTGACTTGAATTCCTGACGAACAAATGAATAGTCGAATCTGACATTATGTGCCACAAAGATCCTGCCTTCGGTAAATTCTATGATCTGACGTGCTATTTCATAAAACTGAGGGGCGTTCTCAACCATTTCATCAGTTATGCCTGTAAGGTTAGATATGAAAAGCGGAATACTCTTCCCCGGGTTGACGAGAGAAGTGAATTCCCCGGTGATCTTTTCTCCGTCATGCTGATAAATTGCAATCTCGGTTATCTTTTCAAGGAGTGCGCTTCCTCCGGTGGTCTCAATATCGACAATAGCATACATTTGCCAGAAAGCTGAACTGAATCGTTGTACGAATATAATCACAAATGGGAACGGTATGGACGATTCTTATTATTTTTGTTGATAAAGAAAAGATCATGAATGAGTGCTATGGAAGGAAGTATATTCTGAACGGAGAGCTCCAGCCTTCGGAAACGTTTGATAATTCAATGGTATATGAGGGTGAATCGATTTATGAGGTAATTCGTGTCATAAAAGGATATCCGGTTTTTTTCCATGATCATATGGAACGGCTTGAAGCTAGTGTAAGGCTTCAGAACAAGACAGGCCTGGCTGATGCAGCTCAGTTAAGGCTTGATATAATGAAGCTGCTCAAGACAGACAAAAGGAAGGAGATCAACCTGAAGCTCGTTTTTAACTATAATGAGGGAAAGACAGGCTATCTTATTTATTTCATTGAATCCATCTATCCTTCTGATGAACAATACAGGAAGGGTGTCAGGGGAGTTCTTTTTCATGCTGAAAGAAAAGATCCTGAGTCGAAGGTCATCAACCACAAACTCAGGTCATCCATTTATCACAAACTTATTCTTGAAGGAGGATACGAAGCCCTGCTCGTGAATGAACAGGGTTGTATCACCGAGGGAAGCAGGTCAAATATTTTTTTTATCAGGGGCGAAAGCCTCTTCACAGCTCCTGACAGTTGTGTTCTGAACGGGATTACCAGGAAATATATAATTGATATATGCAGGGAAAACGATATAAAGGTTGAATTCATGTGCTTCCCGGCTGACAACATTCACAACTGTGATGCGGTTTTTATGACAGGTACTTCGCCCATGGTACTGCCTTTTTACAGCATCGGAGATCATAATTACAATGTAGGCTTGCCTGTAATTACCAGACTGAGAGAACTGTACCAGAAGAAGGCAGATGAGAGTACACGTCTCTTTATGCTCAATTGTGATCTGTAATAGTTTATAATTGTCTTTTTATTACCTTTGTACCCTGAAACAATAATTTTAAGTGATATGGCAAGTATTAGGGACCTTAAAAAGGATGTCGATTATATTATATATGAACTGATTTCAGACTGCCTTGCATTCGGGGAGATTCATGATCTTGACGAGTCAGGAGAACTTTCATCAATTATCTCAGATGCTGTTCAGCTCAGAAACGGACTTATCAGCAGAATCAACAACCCTGAGAATGGTGCTGATTCAAAGGCTGTCAGGGAATCGTTCAGGCAGATAAAGAAGGACCTTTTTACAGGTACCGATGAACTGTTTGAAAAACTCAGCACACTAGCCGTCAGGGGGAAATAAAATATCTGTAAATCAGATTCCCGCAGGTTGTACAGCGGCCCTGGCCATCAATTGCGACCTGGCGTGTGTTATATCCCTTCCTCTTTGTAACGACCGTACCGCATCTGCTGCAGGCTGTGTCATTACCTTCATTTCCCGTGATATTACCGAGGTAGACATACCTGAGATATTCACTGGCTGTTCTGAACAGCAGATGAAGTGTTTCAGGTGAGGTAGGAGGGTCATCCCTTTTGTAAACAGGAAAATACCTGCTTATATGAAACGGGGTCTCTTCCCCCAGTTCAGCAGCTATCCAGCGTGCCTGCGATCTCATATCTTCGGGATCGTCGTTATTGCCCGGGATGATAAGCGATGTGATCTCAAGGTGTTTTCCGGATTCTCCTATTATGGAAAGAGCTTTTTTTACAGGTTCGAGTTTTGCACCGGTCAGTCTCTTATGCTTCATTTCGTCAAACGACTTCAGATCAATATTGAAGGCGTCAATAAATCCGGTTATCTCCCTCAGGGGCCCCGGATTAACATAACCGTTGCTTACCATAACCGTATGAAGTCCTTTTCCCTTTGCCAGAAGGGCAACGTCGCGCATGAACTCGTACCAGATCACCGGTTCATTATACGTAAAAGCAATACCTGCATTGTTCTGTACAGACATGGCATCTGATACAATCCTTTCAGGTGTGGTTACATGCCCGAATTCCCCGTGGCTCACCTGGGAAATCTGCCAGTTCTGGCAGAAATCGCACTTCAGGTTACAGCCATACGACCCGGCTGAAAGGATATTTTTTCCGGGGAAAAAATGATAAAGTGGTTTTTTTTCAACCGGATCGGATGAATATGCCGAGATAATACCATAGGTGAGGAGTTCTATTTTTCCACCATTGTTCCTTCTTACACCGCAAATACCGGTTTTCCCGTCGGCCAGCCTGCACTGATGGGGACATAGCATACATTCTGCCGAGGTTCCGTGTGTGACGAAAAGAGAATTCATGGGATAATGTGTTCAGAATTCCTCGCTTCTTTCTTCAACAGTAATCCCGTGCAGGCTGGCGAACTCCTCAATCTTTTCCCTGACAGGAACAATAATATCCGTATAAGTTGTTCCGAACCTGATGATCTCGGGTTTCCTGTTCTTCATGATGAAGATGATGTTGAGAGGATAGAATTCAATCTTCTCTATGCCATCTGCCATAAGCTCGCCCGGCTTCAGAAAGGAGCTTTTCCTGAAACGGATCTTTTCATTACCGATTTCAATAAACCTTGAAGCCCGTCCCATGCCCGACCTTATCTGATAGACTCCGAATCCTGAAAGAAAAAGAATGGTTATCCAGAATGATCCGGTTGATTTTATTTCACCGATGTTAATGATCAGCCAGATGATGGCAACAACCAGGCAGATCACACCGAAGATAATCTGGAAAATCCTGGTGAACCTGTTACCTGACGAGATATCGAGCGAAAAGAAGCATGTCTCCATATATTAATTTTTTTGCAATTTATTCTTTTTCAAACCAAAGTCAAAACTGCAGTAATTCCTCCGGAATATTAAGAGGAAAAGCAAATAGATGAATAGGTGTAAATATTCCCCTAAGGATATTATGTTTGATGATTGTTCAGGGTTGATTTGTAGTCGGAGTTTGGAGTTAGTTAGTTAGGGTTAAAAGCAGTTCTTTGGTTTATAAAGAACTGCTTTTCTATTTTTTTGTCATTTATCGTGTAAGGGAATTTGACAGCATTAATACAGGATAAAAGTAACAAATCATTTACCATTTTGGATAAATTTTATATATTGTGAATCCTAAACTTGAATTGAACTTTGACTTATCTGATTTGCGATGCATGGGAACACGGAGTTAGAGGATGAGGCTTTGCTTGTTAAGGAATTGTCACGGGGAAACCTTATAGCTTTCAACACTCTTTTCAGATGTTATAGTGTTAAACTCTATAGGTTTGCCTATGGTTACCTTAGGTCTGCTCCTGAGTGCGAAGAGCTTGTACAGGATGTCTTTACCAAGATCTGGGAAAAGAGGTCCGATCTGAAGGAAGAACTTTCGTTCAAATCATACCTGTTTACCATTGCCTTCAATCTTATCAGGAAACATTTCAGAACCAGGTTTTACACAGCTGAATATCTCAAATCAAGGATTAACAGCGATCTCGATCTGCAGACTACAGAAAAGATTTCCTATGAATTTACCATGCAGTACATCCGCGATCTGGTAGATCATCTTCCGGAAAGGCGAAGGGAGATATTTGTAAGGAGCAGATTTGAGGGTCAGAATATCACTGAGATAGCCGAGGAACTCAAAATAAGCCATAAGACTGTTGAAAACCAGCTTACAGCTGCCCTTAAATTTCTCAGGGGAAAACTGAAAACTGAGGATATTGCCATTCTTTTATTTAGTCTTTTCTTTTTTTGAATCGGTTGATCAGACAGCCTTATGCGGGGATATTGTTCTGCTTTTCCTTTCATGACATGATTCCCTGATTTTTAATGGATAAGATAGGTGTTCCAATGAAGATAAGGATAATAATATAAACAGATAAAGGTGATCCGGGTGCTTAACGGATAAAGTGGCGCTATAGTATGAAAAAGCCCTGGTCGGTTTGACCGCATAGTTCTGTTTAATGGCCTTGCTTGAATATTTGAAAAGATAATATCATTTTTTGCACAGGAAGATTAGAAAAGTTTTATGTAATGAAAGATTTTAAAAAAAACACGGACAAACCAGAGGAGTCTTTTGAGGGGAAGGATAATTCACCTGATATTAATTATATCGGACAGATGTTTCGTGATGAAAAATCAGAGTCTGGTTTTAAGGATGAAATGAAGAAACAGTGGTTCAGAATTTTAAATGAGAGTAATGAGGATGATTTGAATCTTGATCATATACTTTACAGAATTCATTATAAAATTAACTCTGAACTAAAGGAGAAAAAATTCAACCTGGAGAATATTCTTAAATGGAGTGCACGTGTTGCTGCAATTCTTGCCTTGCCTCTTGTTCTCTATCTTGGTATACAGCAGTTTAAATCTGTTGCTCCTGAAAAGATGACATGGGTCGACATTAAGGCTCCGGCATGGACAAGGGCTCAGTTTTCACTGCCTGATGGTTCGACAGGTTGGCTTAACAGCAATTCAAGTCTGAGGTATAACGGTGATTATCTGAAAGACCGGACCCTCTTTCTCGACGGTGAAGCATATCTGGATGTGGTAAAAGATGAGAAGCGACCGCTTTCTGTAATCACCGGTGATGTGGTTGTAAAGGTTCTGGGAACCAAATTCAATATAGCATCCTACAACGATGAGGAGAATGTTGAAGTCGTACTTGAAGAAGGGAAGATTCTGTTCAGCGACAGGGAAAACAAGAATTCGTATACAATGGAACCAAATGAACTGGTTACATACAACAAGAAAAACGGAGGAATATCGACTGAGAAGGTGCTCCCTCAGAAATTTCTTGCATGGAAAGATGGCCGGCTTGTGTTCAGGAATGATCCCCTCGATATAGTGGCAAGAAGAATCGGAAGATGGTATAATGTTGATGTTGAGATAATAGGGGAGGTCAGGAGCGATCTCAGGCTCAGGGCCACCTTCCTTGATGAAAACCTCGATGAGGTGATGCGTCTGCTTAAGAAGAGCCTTAGCATTGACTTTATTATTCTCGACAAGAACCTTATTTCAGGGGAGGTATATTCAAGAAGGAAAGTTATTATAACACAGAAACTTGTTGAGACAAATATGTGACCTGACTGTCGTATTAATCTATAACGTACTGCCTTTGATAAAAAAGCCTTTTAAAGCAAAAGCAGGAAAGTGATAGCACACTCTCCTGCCCGTAGCTTAGTTACTATCAGTGAATAATAACCTAAACCAAAACATTTCAAAGTTATGAAAAAAGATCTGATATCAGGATAGTACTATATCCCTATGTAAAAACCTACTTATGAAACTGAAGATTGGTATGCTGATCATATTTGTTACAATAACAAATATTTTCGCTTCAAGTTCATATTCTCAGGTTACAAAAGTAACTCTTGATCTTGAGAATACAAGCCTTGAACAGGTTATGGATGAGATAGAGAGCAAGAGCGAATACTACTTCATTCTCAATCAGAAACAGATTGATCTCGAACGGGTTGTTAATGTTCAGGTTAAGGACAAACTGATCGATGAGATCCTTGAGGAACTTTTTGCCGGCACAAATGTCCATTATATAGTTCTCGACAGGAAGATTCTCCTGACGACTGATGTATTGGATGAAAACGCCAGAAAAGTTCTGACAGACAAAGTACTACATGGAAAGGTGGTGACAGGAAGGATTCTTGATCCGTCAGGTCAGCTGATGCCAGGTGTCAACATACTTGAAAAGGGGACAGTCAATGGTGTGATGTCGACTGCCGATGGTCGCTATTCAATTACGGTAGCCGGTCCGTCATCGGTGCTTATTTTTTCATTCGTAGGATATTCGACACAGGAAGTGGTTGTCGGTACACAATCATTGGTCAATGTTATGTTGGCTGAAACAGCCATAGGCCTTCAGGAGATTGTTGTAGTGGGTTACGGAACCCAGAGAAGGGAAGAGATTACTAGTTCCATTGCCAGTGTTGCTGAAGATGATTTCAACAAGGGTGCAGTTACGCAGTCGCCTCTGCAGATGGTCCAGGGTAAGGTTGCAGGTCTTGCAATATCGAGGGCATCGGGAGGAGACCCCACTGCAGGAGTTCAGATGCAACTTCGCGGAGTATCGACTGTAAGGGGCGATGCTGAGCCTCTTGTCATCATTGACGGTGTCCCGGGAGGTAATATGAATACCCTTGTCCCGGAAGATATTGAATCGATCAACATCCTCCGCGACGGATCCGCCGCTGCCATATACGGAACTCGTGGTAACGCCGGGGTTATCATCATAACTACAAAGCAGGGTGAAACAGGTAAAGCCGAGGTTAATTACTCTTCATACATCTATACTGAATCGTGGCTAAAGAAACCTGTGCTTCTTGACGCAGCGCAGTGGAAGCAGCTGAAATCGGATTTTCAGAATTCTGAAAGCCTGCTTCTCAGGAGTAAAGCCGGTTCGATAATTGACTTCGGCTCTGATACCGACTGGCTCAATGAGATAACAAGGAATGTCCTCAGCCAGGTCCACAACCTCTCGATTTCAGGTGGAAACGAAAACACCAACTACTATGGGTCCGTTAACTTCAGGAACCTTAATGGTTTCATCAGGGAATCAAATAACCAGATACTGAACGGCAGGTTGTCACTTACCCATACCAGTCTCAACAAGAAACTTGTTGTCCTGATGGGACTCAGCAATACCTTCACAACAGAGAATCCAGTAAACTACCAGTCATACAGGCAGGCTCTACAGAGAAACCCCACACTTCCGGTTTACAGGGAAGACGGCACGTTTTACGAAGATGCAGGTTTTGAGTCTTCAAACCCCCTGGGCCTGTTGCTGCAGTACGACCGTGAAAATAAAAGAAGCCAGGTGCTTGCAAACACACAGGTCTCATACAGGATAACCAATAACCTGAAGGCATCAGCCACAACCGCTCTTCAGAGATCAAACACAATCACCGGATACTTTGAACACATCGATGCCCTCTCCAGTGTAAACGGTGGCTATGGTGGTACAGCCCAGAGAACTACCACCGCCACTCTCGACCGCACTTTTGAATCGAATCTCAACTATACAAACCAGTTTGCCGGACTCCATACAGTCAATGCTCTTGTCGGTTACAGCTATCAGGATTTCATGACTGAGACTTTCGGTGCCCGAAACAGGGATTTTATATCAAATGTATTCAGCTTTAACAACCTTGGTGCCGGACTTCAGGTCCCTGACGGGAAATACAGCACAGGTGATATAACAAGCAGCAAGGAATCCAATACCCTGATCGCTTTCTTCGGAAGGCTCAATTATAACTATGGTAACAAGTATATGTTATCGGCCAGCCTCAGGAATGAAGGTTCATCACGTTTCGGTGCCAATAACAAGTGGGGATTGTTCCCTGCCCTTTCGGTCGGATGGACTATCAGTCGTGAAAGCTTTATGGCAAACGTTAATTTCATCAACGACCTTAAATTAAGGCTCGGCTGGGGTGTTACCGGTAACCAGGGTATAGGTAACTATATATCCCTTGAGAGACTCGGTACTTTCGGTGTGATGCTCTACCAGGGTCAGTGGATCCCGGGATATGCTCCCGCAAGCAACCCGAATCCTGATCTCCGCTGGGAGAAAAAAACCGAGACCGACCTGGGTATCGATGCCACACTCTTCAATAACCTTCTCACCGTTACCCTCGACCTTTATCAGCGTACTACAAGAGACCTTCTATACCAGTATACTGTACCTGTTCCGCCAAATCTCTATAACACAACATGGCTGAACGTCGGGGAGATGAGTAATAAAGGGATCGAATTCTCGGCTAAAATCAGTCCCGTCAAAACCCGGAAATTCCAGTGGAATGTTGATTTCAATATTTCGTATAACAGGAACAAGCTGGTTTCCCTGTCAAACGACCAGTACGAGACAAAACATGTTGATCTCGAGAATATAGGGGCTCCCGGACTGAACAACACACCTGCTTTCAGGCTGCAGGAAGGTGAACCTATCGGTAACTTTTACGGATATCAGTTTGCCGGGATAGCTGAAGACGGATCATGGAGATTCTGGAATGCTGCCCATGATGCAAAACTTACAGCTGCGCAGGTTAAGATGGAAGACAAGGCCATACTTGGCAACGGATTGCCCAATAGTTTTATGGGATTCACAAATACCCTCCGTTACGGTAATTTCGACATGACAATATTCTTCAGGGGTGCATTCGGATTCCAGCTGCTGAATACCCAGAGGCTCTTCTTTGAGAACCCGGTTATGGTGCCGCTTAACCTTCTTTCCAGCACACTTGATGCAAAAATTATTGCCGACCCGCAGTACTCAGACTATTACATTGAGAAAGGTGACTATGTGAAGCTCGATAACCTCACAATCGGCTATAACCTTCCGCTTAAAAACAGGAAGATTGTTCAGAGTTTCAGGATTTATGCAAGTGGTCAGAACCTGTTCTGTATTACCGGATATAAGGGAATGGACCCTGAGATCACTATCAGCGGACTGGCACCCGGCATCGACAACAGATGGGTTTATCCCAGTGTCAGGACATTCACACTGGGTCTGAATGTTAAATTTTAAAAACTTAAGACTATGAATAAGTTATTAAAAACATTATATATAATGGCAGTGATCATTTTATTCACTGCCCCGGCATGCACAAACCTTGATGAGAACCTGTATTCAAGCATTGCATCATCGAAATTCTACGGGACGGAAGACGAAATAATCTCTGCCCTTGTGCCCGCTTACGGTGACCTCAGGATCCTTACAAACCTGAGGGGTACATTTACAATGGAGGCTTTATCAACTGACGAAGCTCTGCTTCCGACAAGGGGACGACACTGGTACGATGGCGGTAACTTCCAGCGTTTCAGCGAACATTCCTGGACGCCCGAAGTGGTATACCTCAACCAGTCGTGGACTGAGGAATTTCAGATGGTAAACCGTGCCAATATGCTTATGTACCAGTTTGCCAATCTTCCCGATATGGATCCTGTCATGAGGGAGTCATTTTCATCCGAATTGAAGTGTATCCGTGCCCTTGGGTATTACCATCTTCTCAACAACTTCGGCAACGTTCCTATTGTTGACCGCTTTGATGCTGGACTTGGATTCAGACCGTCAAATAATGCCGACTTTCAGGCTGGCAGGACCCAGGTTTTTGAGTTTGTTGAAAATGATCTGCTCGAAAATATCGATAAGGTAAGTGACCAGAAGAACTCAAGTACCTATGGACGCTTCAATAAATATGCCGTGGCCGCCCTGCTTTGCAAACTCTATATCAATGCTGAAGTATGGACCGAAACCCCGCGTTGGGATGATGTCATCACCTATGCAGATATGATCATTGATTCCGATCTTTACAGCCTCGAAGCCAACTATTTTGATAATTTTATTTCCAGGAATGAAGGATCGAAGGAGAATATCTTTGTTGTTCCCTACGATGAGTACCGTACGGGGATCGGCTGGCAAAGCTATATTACAGCGATGTTCTATCTCTGCGGACAGCATCACCAGGGAAACAAGATCTTCGATGTTCCCCATAAGTCCACAAGCGGTAGTTCGGCTCTGCCTTCACATTACCGCTCATTCGATGAGACAGACATCAGGAGAAACGGCTGGATGGTGGGACAACAGTATGATAAAAAAACCGGTGAGCCACTCACCTGCACCGAAGAGAGCGCACCCAATCCGCTCATCTATTCAATCGATTTTATAAACATCTTCGATCCCGACGATGGTATTACCTATGACCACAAGAACTCACTTGAGTATCAGGGTGCAAGGTTTGCAAAATATGAGATTGATTATGATGGAAACGCGATGTCAAATGACTACGCCTATATTCGTTATGCCGATATTCTCATGCTGAAAGCAGAGGCTCTCATGCGCAAGAACGACGGAGTTGCAACCCAGGAAGCTGTTGATCTTGTCAACCAGATCCGCGACAGGGCATTTAACAATGATGTGACAAAACGTTATACAACCGAGACCCTTACAATGGATCAGCTGCTCCAGGAGAGATCGTGGGAGTTTTACCATGAGGGCTTCAGACGCAACGACCTTGTACGCTGGGGTAAATTTGTCCGCGGTACATGGGAGTTCTTTGACCGTTCAGCAGAAAGTGATACCAGAAACGTATACCCGATTCCTCAGAACCAGATCAACTCGAACCCCAACCTTCATCAGAACCCGGGGTACTGATAGACAGAATACCTGATCTTTTTATATGTAGAGTAAATTGATCTTTCAGGGAGGGTGCAGACATACCGTTGACCGGGTTAACTGCACTTTCCCTTATGTTTATTCAGTCATCTTACTTATCCGGAAACGCCTCTCATTTTTGGTGAAAAGTATACCCTGAATTTCCGGTTTCCTGACAGGGATTAAACAAATAAGGTGTCAATAATTCTGGATTTAAAGGCAGGAGTTTATTATATTTACTGAACAATTTCATAATTAAAACCTTTTAAACAACCTGACCATGGGAAAAGACATAAAAACTATTTCGCGCCGTTCCTTTATTGGGACTACAGGAGCGGTGGCAGCCGGTCTTACGATAGTACCGAATACAGTTGTAAGCGGACTTGGACATAAGGCACCCAGTGACAAGCTTAATATTGCGGTTGTGGGTATCGGAGGAATGGGAAACTCCAACCTGAAAGCAGTTGCTCCGACCGAAAACATTGTTGCACTGTGCGATGTCGACTGGGCATACGCCAAGGATAAGTTTGAAGCATTTCCCAAAGCAAAAGCATACTGGGACTGGCGTAAGATGTATGATGAAATGGGCAAATCGATCGATGCGGTCATCGTGGCCACTGCCGATCATACCCATGCAATAATAGCCGCCACAGCCATTACAATGGGAAAACACGTATTTGTTCAGAAACCCCTGACTCATACTGTTTATGAATCAAGGCTGCTTACAAAACTTGCCCGGGAATACCGGGTTGCCACTCAGATGGGTAACCAGGGAGCATCAGGCGAAGGAGTAAACCTGATCGTTGAATGGCTCCGGAACGGCGAGATTGGTGATGTGAACAAGGTAGAAGCCTTTACCGACCGCCCCATTTGGCCTCAGGGTCTCAACAGGCCTGAAAAAGGAGAATGGGTACCTGATACACTCAACTGGGACCTCTTTATCGGACCCGCTCCGATGCGGCCTTATAACAGCATCTACCATCCATGGAACTGGAGAGGCTGGTGGGATTTCGGAACCGGAGCTCTTGGTGATATGGCTTGCCATATCCTTCACGGAGCATTCAAGGGACTTAATCTGAAATATCCTGTCAAAGCTCAGGGCAGCTCAACCCTTCTGCTTCAGGATTGTGCTCCGAATGCCCAGATGGTAAACCTGGTTTATCCGGAAAGGGTGGCTCCAAAAGGATCAAAGATTAAGTACCCGCAGGTTGAGATAACATGGTATGACGGCGGACTTCAGCCTGTGAAACCGGCTGGCTGGCCCGCTGGAAAAGATATGAATAACAACGGGGGAGGGGTTATAATTCATGGAACAAAAGACAAACTCATCTACGGTTGCTATGGAAGGGATCCATGGCTTCTTTCGGGAAGAGTTCCTGCCTCTCCGAAGACAGAACGCCGGCTTCCTGATGATATGAGCCATGAAATGGACTGGGTTCGCGCCTGTAAAGAAAGCCCTGAAACCAGGGTGCCTTCAAAAGCTGACTTCGCTGAATCGGGTCCCTTTAACGAGATGGTTGTTATGGGAGTCCTGGCCGTCAGACTTCAGGCTCTTAATAAAACACTGGAATGGGATGGAGAGAAAATGGAATTTACCAATATAAGTGAGTCCGAAACTCTCAAGATCTGCCTTGAAGATGCCTTCACAATTTCCGACGGTCATCCGACTTTCAACAAGAAATGGACCGATCCCATCAATGCCAGACAGTTCGCGGCAGAAATGGTGAAACATAACTACAGACAGGGATGGTCTTTACCTGAAATGCCTGCATAACATGTTGTCAGATATTTACCTGTATTTTTATATGGTTTTCAATAATTAATATTTCTCATATGAAGTTTGCAAATATTCTGATATCTTGTGTACTAATAACAATGATGGCTGCATCGTGCGGCTCTTCAAAAAAAAGTATGACAGGGTCACAAAAACAGGAAGAGGGCTGGATCTCTCTCTTTGACGGTAAAACAACAGCAGGCTGGAGAGGCTATAACAAGACCGCTTTTCCCGATAAGGGATGGGAGGTTGTTGACGGCACTCTTCACTGTATGGAATCAGGAACCGGAGAAGCCGGCCTTGGAGGAGATATCATTTATGATAAGAAATTCTCCAACTTTGAGCTGTCCCTCGAATGGAAAATTGGTCAGGGAGGAAACAGCGGTGTTTTTATCCTTGCCCAGGAAATTCCGGGTGAACCTATTTACAAGGGTTCTCCCGAGATGCAGGTGCTTGACAATGAAAGGCATCCCGATGCAAAACTCGGAAAGGACGGGAACAGGATGGCCGGCTCACTGTACGACCTTATCCCTGCAAAACCGCAGAACACCAAACCTGCCGGAGAATGGAATAAGGCAGGTATCATTTGTTACCAGGGTACTGTTGTCTTTAAGTCCAATGGAGAAAATGTACTTGAGTTTCATCTGTGGACTGACGACTGGAAGAAAATGGTGATGGATTCGAAATTCAAAGACTGGGAATGGTTCGTCAATCCGGCAAAAGAAGGCTATATCGGCCTGCAGGATCACGGGAATGATGTCTGGTTCAGAAACATCAGGATAAAGGAACTCTAGATTTCAGCAGTGAAAAATTTGGATCGGGGACACGTTCAGACGTTAGTCCCCGATCTTCGTTTATATGGCAGCCTCACCCATGAGACCCGTCTCTCCGGCTACAGTCCTCATTCCCATTATACAGTCGGTGATCAGATCATCGAGCGAAACACCCAGAAGCTTAGCTCCTTTCTCGATGACAGATCTGTCGACACCGGCTGCAAACCTCTTGTCGTTCCATTTCTTTCTGACCGACCGTGCTTCCATGTCGAGTACACTCTTCGATGGCCTGACAAGCGCACTTGTGGCCACCAGCCCGGTCAGTTCATCCATGGCAAACAATGTCTTTTCCATCAACAGCAAGAGCATGCCTGAAAAGGCTGTCTGAACTGTTGTATCTTCTGAAAAGTTCAATAGCCTGTTCCCTCGTTGGAACCATCTCTTTCATACTACCTTATTTTTACTATTGGAATTGTCTTGTCAAGTCCATCTCCCTTAATGTTGAGGTACATTACGGAAGGGGCTGCTTTCAAATCATCTATCGAAATAACTGTCTCACCTTCTTCTATATAATGATCTGACTCATATATCTTCTGTCCAGAAGCATTAACAATAGTCATTTTGATCTCACCAGAGGAGTGAGAGGCAATTTCGACTGTCAGAGTTCCGGTAAAGGGATTGGGATACACATTTACAGATTCTCTGAGTACCTTATTGTCGAATATTGCATTTACTGTGTCGTTTGAAGTGAACTCATCATTGTTATCCAGAGAATAAACCCTGAAATCGTAGGTCCCGAACCTCGACATGTCAGCCCTCCTTGCGAAAGTTAAAAAGGCCGAGTCGTTAAGAGGTTTAAGAAGGACATTGAAGAACTCTTTTTCAATCAGTGAATTCTCGTTGGTCCTGTATGCCAGGTAAAATCCATTGATTATTGTGCTTCCAGTGTTCCGTACTTTAATAGTTACCAGTTCTTTCCCATAACTGTCCTTTACAACGGGAGATACTATCTCTGATACCTCAAGATCCTTTGTAATATATCTTACAGGAGCAGAGTCAGAAAAATCAATGAGGTCAATCCAGGCTGCATCAGAACCATTCGACACAGAGTTGTCTTTTTTATATATCCATTCCATCTTGTTTGTCCCCTTCGGTACCGGAATGGAAGCCTTTACCCAGCCTGTCTCGCCAGATTTCCTAAGTAATTCCTCCCCGTTGAGAACAAAGGAAAGAAAGTCATAGCTCTGCTCAGAGGATACTTTATACCAGAATTTTAAAGAGTCAGCCATTTCATAAATACTTCTGATGGTAAGACTCGATTTTTCATTTTGGTTTATCATGCCCGATCGTGCTGAAATGTTTCCGTCAAGGGCATAATCCTTGTTGATTATCCATGGTTTGTTCCCTGTATTTATCCATGGGAAGACTATGAAAGTACCCGATTCAAAGCTTTCGCGTATACGGCCTGTTCTGAATGTAAAGTCCCTGCTGACGTAATCGGGGGGACAGTTGAGAACAGAGTTTATACTGAAAAAATCACCTGTTGATGCAGTTTCTGAAAGTCTCACGGTGACTTTTATTTCAGAAGAATTTTCTGACTCCAGAAGACCTGATTTCACACTGGGGTCAGGGATGGCCAGGTTATCTGAAAAGCCCGCTATGTCGAGGTTACCTTCAGTGCTGCTTGTGCCCCTGTTGACGATCCTGAATATGAGATTGAACATTTCACCCGGATCGGCAATGAAGTTGCCGTTACCTTCTGCCGTATCGTCAATTGTACAGCTAAGAATTTCAAGGACGGCAGAATGAACCTCGACTGTCAGTATAAAATGTTTGTTGGTATGGGGTCCCCTGACATAAAGATTAACTGAAAAAATGCCCTGGTCAGGAACTTTTTCGCTGAGGCTTATTTCAAAATCATTATCGAGAATAATTTCAGAGCCGGCCGGTAAGGTACCAATGTATACTGAATCGGAAAGGATATTTATCCATTCAGAGTCGGACGAAATGACTGCACGTATCCCTGAAGCATCAGTGCCCCCGTAATTACCCAGTTTAAGATCAAGATAAAAGGTTTCCCCGAAATCAGCTCTTCCGTTATTATTGCCCTTTGGATCATTGATTCCTGAAAACGTATAATTTATAAACTCTTTATCGACGTTTGAGATATATATGGTTTTAAACAGAGGTATCCTGTTCTGCCCGGTGATAACCACAAGGCAGGAATCATCTGAAACTGAGGGTATATCAAGTGAAACTGAACCGGCAGGAGAAGCAAAGGAGGCATCCCATAAGGTGTCGGAGTGAGATATTGCCACGTATGCAAATGGTTCAGTTATCAGCGACATTGTTCTGATTCCGTTTGGTATTGTATCAGGCAGTGTTACTGAGAAAGGTGACGGCTGTCCGATGATGGGAACAAGACTGGGATCCCCGAGAAGGGAATATGTTTCCCAGTAATATTTTTTTCTCGATGAGGTGCTTGACGTTACAGAAAGATTTCCGGTAAAGTTAACCTGCCCCATGGTATAATACCATTCAGAAGCAGGCTCTCCGTGGGTGTGGAAAAATCTGTCATATGCACCGGGTCCTGTAGTCAAAAATCCGGGGTCAGAAGAAGGTTTACCGGCACCCACCGCCCAGTAGAAGTCCTCGTCCCAGTACGAGTCGTTTGTGCAGCCAATAAATCCTATTGCTCCCTTGCCGCGACTTACAACCATTTTGTTCCCGAACGAGAGGGAATCGTCATATTGTGCTGTCCTGCAGGCGTTACTTATGATAAACGGGTACATGCTCCGGTTTGTCATACTTGCAATATCGGGAGTTTTTATCTCAACATGCTGCCATCCTGAGGCAACACCGTGACCTGAATAATTCAGAAATGATAATCCTTTGTTTATCAGTGAGATGATGGAATCTTTCATGGTGTAGGATTCAGGGTAGTAGAAATGATATCCATCAATACCATTATCACTGTTGAGGTAGTTGGTGACGGCATACTTCACCTGTCCGTTCATATGATTTGAATAATTTTCATCCTTGCCTGTGGTAGCCAGGGCCCTTTTGTAAAAATCATTGGTGTCGTCAAATTCAAACATTTCATATTCAATGATTTTACGCAATACTCCACTCAGCTGAGCTGTGTCTTTCACCGGGAGCCTGCCGATGAACATATCGGGAATATAATCTCCGTTGCCGTCGAATTCCCCGTAGTAGGTGTCAGTCACATAACCTGTACCGTAATAAGGGATTTTACTGACATCTCCAACGATCAAAAGATACTCAGGTGCCACCGAAGTAGCCGAGTAATAGTTGTAGAGTCTCTGAAGAGTGTCCTTTAACGGGATGTAACCGGAGGCAAAATCCCTGCCTTTGTAGAGTACATCTGTTCTGAACCCTTTGATGGTTTTCCATTTCAGGAATGGTTGGAGTTGCTTCCTGAATATGGTGTCGCTTACTATTATCATCCTGACAGGCTCGTCTGAATATCCTGTGATCAGATCGTCCTGAGAAAAATTCAGAATGCCCTTGCTCAGAGTTTCACCAAAGAGCAGGGATTCTTCCCCAGTCACTCCCGGAAGCTGCACGGTTTCACCTTTGAACTTAATCTCAATATCCATAGAGGTGATGATCTCAAGCTTGTTCGAATCAGGGTCATATCTGAA
>CAZBQM010000021.1:0-2674 GCA_964494045.1 uncultured Rikenellaceae bacterium | reverse complement strand
TATACTTATTTCAGGCTCTGAATCCCCGGGAATGGTGATTAGCCAGCTTATAACAGGCAACTCTGGTTTGCCGGCATCACTGGTCATTGAATATCCTTCTGCCTGGATTCTGTAAAAATCCCCCTCATCAAGACTGATGCTGTTCAGAGTGATTCCGGGCAACCTGTGATGGATTTTTAAAGAGAGATCATCCCTGACTATTCTTGCAGTATCTGATTTGCGGCCAAAAGAGTACCTGTGGCTCTTTCCCGGTTGTGCACCGGCAAAGAGTGAAGAAATGGTGAATAACAGCAGAAAAATATATGTCCGAAACCCTAATCGCATCAGTGTTAAAGTATTAACGCTGAATACCCAAATTCTGTGGCAAGTTATAAAAAAATGGTGATAATGTATGTAATGTAAAGTTTATTACATCCTGTATAGGAGATCCGGAAATTCACTTCAATCTGAATATATAAAAGGCTTTTCCCTTCTAGGCCCCTCACGATGAAAAAAAATTGTATCTTGGTATAGTTAATTTATGAACCGCATGATTGATCCGGATAACGGACAACGTCAGAGTTGTTTTTCCGCATCAGGTGTGTTTTTAATCAACCTCATGGTATAAATTATATACGGATGAAAATGGGAAAAAGTAAGTTTTTAAAACTATTCTTAATTAATTCTTTGATATTAATTATGACAGCCCAGTTACTTTCACAAAGTTTGCCGGCAGTGGATGATATTCCCACTTCTGCAGGCATTGTCAGAATGCATTTTGTCGGTCATGGTTCACTGATGTTTGAGATCAACGGTTTTGTGATCGATGTTGATCCTGTAAAAAGCTCGGGTGATTATACAGGAAGGCCCAAAGCAGACCTGATTCTGGTTACTCATGAACACTCCGATCATCTCGACGGTAAGCTGATTGAGGAGCTGAGAAAGCCTGCTACCTTTTTGTATACAAGTGCTGCTGTGGCCCCTTCAGTTCCCGGAGCCATCGCCATGAAGCCTGGTGATGTGGCTAAGGCAGGAGATGTCACCGTTGAAGCTGTTTATGCTTATAATATTGTTAATGAGAGGTCAAAGGGAATGCCATTTCATCCTAAAGGATCGGGATTGGGATTCATTCTCACAATAGGGGACAAGAGATTTTATGTGGCTGGTGATACCGAGAATACTCCTGAAATGAAATCACTCAGGAATATTGATGTTGCTTTTCTTCCTATGAACCTTCCTTATACCATGTCACCTGAAATGGTTGCTGATGCAGCAAAGGCTTTCAGACCAGCCATTCTGTATCCTTATCACTTCAGTGGGACCAAAACATCTGTCCTTACTGATCTGCTTAAGGATTCAGGAATAGATGTCAGGATAAGGGATCTTAAATAGGGTTAAAAAACTGTAGCCCAATGTCTGTTTGTTACTTTAAAATAGGATGTTTCACTTATGAAAAGTATCAGTAGGAGAGGATTTCTAAGGACAGGAGCCACAGGAGTAGCGGGTCTTGCGCTTGCTCCTGTGGTGGAAGCAGTACCTGCGTTTATCCCGGACAGGGAGATTATTCGCAGGAGACTGGGAAATACGGGCCTCGAGATACCCGTCATCAGTTTTGGTGTAATGAGGGCCGACAATGCAAACCTGTGCAAAGCAGCCTATGAAAATGGTATCAGGCTTTTTGATACTGCCAACGGTTACCAGAACGGTAACAACGAGACCATGCTCGGTAATCTCTTTAAGGACTACCCGCGCGACTCTTTTTACCTGGGAACAAAAGTAAAGCCTTCGGGAGCCAACAGTGAAGGGAAGCCGACATCAGAAACCTCAACTGATGATTTCCTGGAGAAATTCAGTTTGAGTCTGGCAAGACTGAAGATGGATTATGTTGATATCCTGTATGTTCACGATGTCAGTACCATTGAAATGCTTGAATCGAAAGCTATCCTTAATGCTGTCAGAAAACTGAAAAAAGAGGGTAAAGCCAGATTCATTGGTTTTTCGACCCACCGCAATGAACCCCTGGTGATAGAAGCCGCTGCATCATCAGGTAACTGGGATGTGATTCTTACATCATATAATTATCAGCAGGCATACAGGAAAGAACTTGATGTTGCTGTCAGAAAAGCTGCTGCTGCAGGGATAGGAATTGTTGCCATGAAGACGCTTGCCGGCGGCGGTTTCCTTGACAAAGAAAGATCAAAGCCCATAAACACCACCGCTGCAATTAAATGGGTGCTTTCAAACCCTGATATCCACACAACAATCCCCGGGATGACCACTTTCGAGCATCTTAACCTTAACCTCAGGATTCTGGCAGACACCTCGCTGTCGGAGCAGGAAAGAAAAGACCTGTTCATCGCCGGGGCATCACAGGGTCTTTTCTGCAGGGGATGCCAGAGATGCCTTGGTTCTTGTCCTGAGCATGTCCCGGTTCGCGACCTGATGAGAGCCTACATGTATGCTTACGGCTATGCAAGTCCGGCTATGGCACACGACCTTCTGTGCGAGCTTGGTATTGATTCCGACCCCTGTGCCTCCTGCTCTTCATGTAGTGTTGATTGCTACGGAGGCTTTGATATAAAGGGAAGGGTTGCCGACATATCAAGACTCAGGGATGTGCCGCTTGAGTTTCTTGCCTAGGAATACATGGAAGATCTGAAAAGTTGTTGTTAACATTATTTATATGAGAAAATTT
>CAZBQM010000020.1:0-37596 GCA_964494045.1 uncultured Rikenellaceae bacterium | reverse complement strand
CCCTTTCGAGATCATTGCTGTCGAGTATAAGCTCTCCCGCATCCTTCCTCTGATCAAGCACCTTACACTCCTGTATGATCTTGTCGACCAGGGTTGTTTTGCCGTGATCGACATGTGCAATGATTGCAATATTTCTGATTGATTGCATATGAATAATTAAAACGTGCAAAAGTAATATTGTTGAGCGGATTAATGTAAAAAACATTGAAAATTAATTTGAAACAAAAAATTCCTATATTTCGGTAAACTTAAAACCGCTGAAATGAAAAAACTGATCTTCACCTTATTTCTTGTTACGCTTTCACTCTATCAGGCTGTTGCCCAGAATGGCAGGCTTGAAGTTGGTATGAAGGCACCGGAATGGACCTTCCAGGATGCGGACAAAAAAGAGTTCACAATGAATTCATGGGCAGGAAAAGTCCTGCAGATCAACTATGTGGACCCCGATGAATCGGATCTTAATGATTCTTTCAACGATGCAATCGACAAAGCTACCGATGTTGACAAAGTGATCGACCGCGATCATTTTAAAGGCTTTGGAATAGTTGACACCAAATCGACCTGGAAACCCAATGGACTCATAAGGATGATTGCCGGTAACAAGGCAAAAAAATACGACACAACCATTTTATTTGACTATAAAGGGACCCTTCAGGATTCCTGGGGTTTGCCAAAAGACAGCTACAGTGTGGTTATTCTCGACAAGGACAGGATCTGCCGCGCAATCTTCAAGGGTAAAATCCCTGAATCGGAGAACCAGAAAATAGTACAGCTCATCATCGACCTGACAAAGGAATAGGCGGATATTTATCCGCTTACACAGTCAGAACAGAGCGGTGAGGCATACGGATAATCAGACGACCTCACTTATATCCGAGATATCCCTTCCGCCAAGCCTTGCCTTTATCTTCTCAAGGTCATTCTTCATGACCTCTATCGATTTTATTATCTGATTCCCAGGCAGTACGGGTTCAGGAAGCTCATTGCTTATATAGTTCACAAACTTCCATATCTCTCGGACATCACTTATATGAACCTCATATGGCTCATATATCGGGTTCAGGGAATAGAGGATCAGCTTCCCTTCGTTAAGTATATTGTTTTCAACTATCTTGAATACTATTCCGTCATTGAATGTAAACACCACATAAGCCTGACCGTTTCTTATTTCCCTCCAGTCGACTACGAATTCACCCGTAACCCATGATCCGTCTGGAATAGGAAGCATTGAGTCGCCCTTAAGCTGGAAGGTGCGGTATTTTCTTTTATCCGACAGGAAAGGCAGAGTGAACACGGGCAGCTCCCCGATATATTCAGGATCAGCATACCCTGTTGCATACCCGGCTTTTGCCTTTTCGGCAACCAGTTCAATGTTTTCCCTGTTCCCATGATCAACCGTTGTGGTCAGAACCCTGAGGTTGCTCCCCTTTATATAGGCATCGTAACCGCGCTCAAGTTCCCCAAGCTGACTCTCTGAAAGGCGCGGGATGTCAATTTTAAGAAGAGTATCGATTGAAATATTGTAATAGCCCGAGAAAGCCACCAGGATATCTATCGCCGGCTGTGCCACCCCGTTCTCGTAACCGCTCAGGGTAGAACGTTTCAGGTTAAGCCCTGCCGCTGCTTCATCCTGGGTCCTGCCCTTCCTTTTTCTTAAAAATTTTATGTTCGATGCAAAATACATATCGGAAATTTTGATTATATTGTAATCACAATATTGATTAATATTTAATCAAAAATAAATTAAAATATTGAAATAAACAAATTAACATGAAAAAATCTGCAGGCCGGAACGAAATAATTCCATCCTCCATCAATGGCTGTCGGGTTGGGCCGGCCGGCGGACAAAACATAAAAAAATTCAGAAGATGCTGATTTCGGGAGACACGGAAAGGACTGTTCTTCATCTTGATCTCGACACCTTTTTTGTATCGGTTGAGAGGCTTAAGAACAGCAGGCTTAACGGAAAGCCTGTGATAGTCGGAGGCATGTCTGACCGTGGCGTGGTATCGGGTTGCAGCTATGAGGCAAGGAAATACGGGGTAAGTTCGGCGATGCCCATGAAGATGGCCAGGATATTATGTCCTGATGCCATAATCATAAGGGGCGACATGGAGATGTACACAAAGTACTCCGCGATTGTCACCGGAATAATTTCGGAAAGGGCGCCTTTATTTGAAAAGGCATCAATTGACGAGCATTATGTTGACCTTACAGGGATGGATCGTTTTCATGGCTGCCACAAATGGTCGCATGAGCTCAGGGAGTTCATAATCAGGGAGACGGGACTTCCCATATCCCTTGGTCTTTCAGTGAACAAAACGGTTTCAAAGATTGCAACCGGAGAAGCAAAGCCCAATGGTGAGATAGAGGTAAAAAGAGAAGCCATCCACCCCTTTCTCGACCCCCTTTCAATAAGCAAGATCCCCATGATAGGTCAGAAAACATATCATACACTCCGTTCAATGGGCATTTCAACGATCTATACCCTGAGGAACATCCCGGCAGAAATGCTTGAAAAACTCATGGGCAAAAACGGCATTGAGATATGGAAAAGAGCCAACGGCATCGATTCCACGCCTGTGACATCCTACTCTGAAAGGAAATCAATAAGCACCGAACACACCTTTGATAAGGATACCACCGACATTGAAATGCTTAACCGGCTCATTTCGGGCATGGTTGAAAAAAATGCCTATGAACTGAGGAAACAGGAGAAACTGACATCCTGCGTCACGGTCAGGATACGATACTCAAACTTTGACACCCACACACTGCAGAAGAGAATACCGTATACTTCCTTTGACCATGTACTGGCAGATGCTGCCCGGGAACTCTTCAGCAGGCTTTACCAGCGGCGCATGCTCATACGTCTTGTCGGGGTCAGGTTCAGCCATCTTGTCCGCGGTGTTCAGCAACTCGACATCTTTGACGACACTCCCGAGAAGATAAAACTCTACCTGGCAATGGATAATATAAGAATGCGTTTCGGACGCGATGCCGTGCGCCGGGCTTCAGGGGTTATGACAGGTGCCGAAAGGGAGGAAAAGGCCCTCAGACAGCTCGAAAATACCCTTAACGAGCAGAAAATGATGGAAGACAGACTTAAAAGATTCTGGGGTTTCTGAAAATGACTTCTTTACGGGCGTAAATCAAAAAAATGCAGACCATGTATCTTAACTGCCATTCATATTACAGTCTCCGCTACGGTATGATGTCGGTGGAAGAACTTGTCGTGAACGCGAAAGCTGCCGGGGTCGAAACAATGGCTCTTACAGATATCAACAACTCAAGCGCAATCCCCGGTTTCTGCAGCGAATGTACCGGAAACGGGATAAAACCAATCGGGGGGATCGAATTCAGGAACGGTGACTGCTACGAATATACGGGCATAGCCCGCAATAACAACGGGATGAGAGAACTGAACGAGTTTCTTACAACGTGTAACTTCGAAAAAATCCCCATCCCCTTTCCGGCTCCTCGTTTCAACGATACTTACACTGTGTACTCACTGAACAGGATACCCGAAAGGGATCTGTTTGACAATGAGCTTATCGGGATCAGACCTGATGAGATCAACAGACTCATCTCCCTCTCTCCTTCCGGAAAAATAAAACACGCTTCCCTTATCCTGCAATGCCCTGTGACCTTTGCAAAAGCCGACGACATTTTCATCCATAAAAGCCTCAGGGCAGTCGATAACAACATCCTTCTCAGCCACCTCAGATCGCACCAGCATGCCGGAGAAGACGAATTCTTCAGACCTTCAGGATATTACAACGATATCATGCAAAGGTTCCCGGAAATACTTGAAAACACTGCCAGGCTAACTGATGAATGCAGTATCAGCTTCGACACCGATGGTCTTAAAAATAAAAAGGTGTTTTCAGCCAGCCGGTATGACGATAAACAGCTTCTTGAAAAACTTGCCTGGGACGGGATGCTTTACAGATACGGAAAAAACAACGCCGAGGCAAAAAAAAGAATAAGGCACGAACTTGAAATCATCGATAAACTCGGATTCTCAGCCTACTTCCTTATAACGTGGGATATTATAAGGTATTCCATGTCGCGGGGATTCTATCATGTAGGAAGAGGAAGCGGAGCTAATTCAATCGTTGCTTACTGCCTTAAAATCACGAACGTTGACCCTATTGACCTAAACCTTTACTTTGAGAGGTTCATCAATCCCAGGCGAAGCTCTCCACCCGACTTCGATATTGACTATTCGTGGAAGGAAAGGGATGAGGTTATAGATTATATCTTCAAACGGTATGGCTTAAAGCATACGGCTCTCCTGGGAACAATAAGCACATTCCGGGGCAGGTCTATCATAAGGGAACTGGGGAAGATCCACGGCCTGCCAAAAGAAGAGATAGATGCCATCATCGACGATCCTTCGGCAGAAACGAACAGCAACGATATAACGCGTCTTATCTTTTCAACCGGATCGAAGATTGCCGATTTCCCCAACATGAGAAGCATCCATGCCGGAGGGATACTGATATCCGAGGAACCCGTAACCTGCTACACTGCCCTTGACATGCCGCCAAAAGGGTTTCCGACGACACAATGGGATATGTATACAGCCGAGGAGATAGGCTTTGAAAAACTCGATATACTGAGCCAGAGAGGCATCGGGCATATAAGCGAGTGTGCCGCGATAATATCAGCCAACAGGGGTGAAGATGTTGACGTTCACGCGATCCAGAAATTCAAAACCGACCCCCTGGTCAGGGAATTCCTAAGCACAGGCGAGACAAAGGGATGCTTTTATATTGAGAGCCCTTCGATGAGAGGATTGCTTCAGAAGCTCAGGTGCACGGACTACAAAACCCTTGTTGCAGCCAGCTCGGTGATACGTCCGGGTGTGGCCCGCTCAGGCATGATGAAAGAGTTCATATACAGGTTTCATAACCCCGGGAAATTTAAATACATACACCCGGTAATGAAAGAACAGCTTGAAGAGACTTTCGGGGTAATGGTATACCAGGAAGATGTTCTCAAGGTGTGCCATCACTTCGCCGGCCTTGACCTTGCCGATGCCGACACCCTCCGGCGTGCCATGAGCGGAAAATACAGGTCGAAGGAGGAGATGCAGAGGATAGTCGACCGTTTCTTCTCAAACTGCCGTGAAAAAGGATACGATGAAGAGATAATAAAGGAGGTCTGGAGACAGATAGAATCCTTTGCCGGATACTCCTTCTCCAAAGCACACTCGGCATCATATGCCATCGAGAGCTTCCAGAGCATTTTCCTCAAGGCCCACTACCCTCTCGAATTCATGGTGGCTGTCATTAATAACTTCGGCGGATTCTTCAGGACCTGGGTATATGTCCACGAAGCAAAGAGATACGGCGCCACGATACAACTGCCGTGCGTCAACAGAGGCAGGTACAAGACCTCGGTCAGCGGTACCGATATCTTCCTCGGATTCATCCATATCCTCAGCATCAACCACGACCTTGCCATGTCAATAGAAGAGATCCGCGCAAGAGAAGGGGATTTCAGGGACCTTAACGATTTTGTGACCAGGGTATGCCCCGGACTCGAACAGCTACTTATACTTATACGGGCAGGAGCCTTCAGGTTCACCGGGAAGAACAAGGCGCACCTGATGTGGGAGGCCCACATGATACTGAACCGCAAGGCCCCGCAGGCCATGCGCCCGCTGTTTTCTCCACCTGTCAGGGACTTCATCCTTCCCGAGCTGTCACAGGGGACAGTGGAAGACGCTTACGACGAGATCGAACTGCTGGGATTCCCTGTGACGATCTCATGGTTCGACATGCTCATGACTTCCTTCAGGGGAGAGGTGAAGGCACGGAACATGCTGATGTACAAGGGCAGAAAGGTTAGAATGGTTGGGCATCTTGTCACAATAAAGTATATCCGGACCATAAAAGGTGACATGATGAATTTCGGCTGCTTTATCGACAGTGAGGGCAACTACTTCGATACAACCCATTTCTCGTCGTCGCTTGCCAACTATCCGTTCAAGGGAAGCGGCACCTATCTCATCCTGGGAACCATAGTCGAAGAATTCGGATTTCCGTCTGTGGAAGTCGAGAAGCTTGCAAAACTGCCTGTAAAACCTGATACCAGATATTGACCTTTCATTCTCCCGCCAGCCTTGACGCCTTGAGCACCCCTTTTATTGACAGCATCTTGCGAAGTACCCCGTAAAGAATGTCATTGTTTGGTACCATCACCGAGAGGATGCCTTCAAACATCCCATCCTCCATATTGTAGTTGAAGCTCCTGATTGCAACATTATTGGCAGCCAGAACATCGGCAATCCTGTTTACCATGCCTATTTCCTCCACCCCGGTGATCTTTACCGAGGCGATGAACGAGGGACTTGTCTTTGTCTTGGTCCATTTTGCCGAGATGACCCTGTATGGATATCTCGACATCATATTGTGGGCATTCGGACAACCTTTCCTGTGAATCTTTATCCCTTCCGAGATGGTCACAAAGCCAAAGATGTTATCGCCGAAGACCGGGTTGCAGCATTTTGCAAGCTTATAATCAAGACCCTCTACCCTATCTTCAATTATAAGGTAATCTGAGTACTGGACCTCCTGCACCTCCTTTGTCTCCTTCGCTGCAGGCTGTACGGGAGCTGCAGCCTGAGGTGATACCACACTTTCTGTCTCAAGCAGGATATCCTTTATCTCAAGCAATTCAATCTTCCCTGTATCAATAAGATAATAAAGATCCTGGGCTGTCTTGAAATTGTAATGATTTATAAGTTTCTGAATCACCTGGTCACCATATGGTATCTTCCAGTTCTTGAGACGCCTCATAAGCATCTCCTTACCTTCGGCTGCCGCCCTGGTTTTCTCTTCATTAAGGGCCTGCCTGATCTTGGTCTTGGCCTTGTTGGTTACCACAAACGAGAGCCAGTCCTGCTTTGGCTTCTGGTTCTTCGACCTTATTATGTCAACATGATCACCATTCTGAAGCTGGTATCTTATTGTGACGTTCCGGCCGTTTACCTTGCCTCCCACACAGGTCGATCCAACCGCGGTGTGAATATCAAAGGCAAAATCGAGAAGTGTTGCTCCTGCAGGAAGCTGCCTGAGATCGCCCTTTGGTGTAAATACAAATACTTCATCCGTATAGAGTCCCGACCTTACCTGGTCGAGAAACATACTCTCTTCTTTTTCAGGCGATTCGAGAATCTCTCTCATCTTCGACAACCAGGTCTCAAGTCCACCCTCACCCCTGATCCCCTTGTATTTGAAATGAGCAGCCAGACCTTTTTCGGCAATCTCATCCATCCTTGTCGTCCTTATCTGAACCTCTACCCATTTACCCCTTGGCCCAATGACGGTTGTATGAAGCGATTCATAACCATTAGACTTGGGAACCGAGATCCAGTCGCGAAGCCTGCTGGGGTTTGGCTGGTACAGATCGGTAACTATGGAATACGCTCTCCAGCAATCCGACTTCTCGTTCTCAGAAGTCGTATCAATAATAATCCTTATGGCAAACAGGTCGTAAACCTCATCAAATTCAACTCCCTGCTTCTTCATCTTGAGCATGATGGAATGAATTGATTTTGTCCGGCTCTTTATTATAAACTTTAATCCCTGTTTTTCAAGTATTTCATTAAGGGGCCCTGAAAACTCCCTTATGAATTTATTCCTTGATGCAGTGGTCTGCTTCAGCCTGCATTCAACATAATTGTACTGCTCCGGCTCAAGGTACTTTACGGAAAGGTCCTCCATCTCCGACTTTATATTGTAGAAGCCGAGGCGATGTGCAAGGGGTGCATAAAGGAAGTAGGTCTCAGATGCAAGAGGCAGCCTCTCCGGTTCCGGAGCATTGTCAAGGTCCCTCATGTATTCAAGCCGCTCAACCAGCTTAATAAGGATAACCCTTACATCGTCGGCAAGACTGAGGAGGAGCTTTTTGAAATTCTCAGACTGGTAGGCAGACGTTGAAGAGCTTATCCCTGTAATCCTTGAAAAACCTTTCAGAATATCGACAACCTTTTCGCCGAATAGGTTCTTCAGTTCTTCGTCGGAGAGCTCAAGCCGGCCATAGGAATCGTGCAGGATGGCAGTTATTATCGATGTGAGTCCGAGTCCCATCTCACCGGCAATTATCCTGGCAACTGACAATACATGAATAATTTCCGGTTCTCCGGTTATTGTGGTGCAACCGCCGCATGACCGGACCGCCAGATCAAGCGCTTTTCTTATCTTCCCTGAATCGGAAGCTGCTACAGTACCGGCTGCCGCCTTCAGCAGGGCCCTGTATCCCGTTTGTATCTTTCTCTGATCCATAAGTGACATCTCCGGATCACTAAAATAAACAATCAGATCCGTATTAGCAACAAGCCCGCCAAAGGTCTTTCCGACTTATTTCACTGCTGTCTCCCCTACCTGTTTTCAAGGCTGTCGAGCTGTTCGAGTCCGCTTATACCGGTACTTTCCGACAGACCCGAAAGTGCCTTCAGGTCAAAATCTCCTTTTATTGAAATCAGAGAGTTATCATCCTTACCTCCTGATATTACGAGTAATTCAGCTATCCTTTCTCCTTTTGGCAATATGAGGAATTTGGTGGTCTGTCCGGCTTCTTTTACAACCATGAGCTCTTCGTAAACCGAAAGATCAGTGTTCCGGCTAAGCTCGGAATAAAGGTCCATTCCTTTCATGGCTCCGTCATTTTCGACTGTCAGTATCCTTATTGAGCTAAGCCTGTTTATCAGTTCCTTTCCCTCCTCCCTGGGTGAGAATAATCCAAGCATCCTGCTCGAGATATAAACAGAAGAGAATCCCTCCTTCCCCGAGTATTTCTCGAAAAGAGCATCTGTGGCATTTGTCTGTGAATATGAATGTGAGGCATACAAAAGCAGGATAAGCATAAGAACTGTTTTTACACCGTATCTCACTACTGCCTTGTGCAGGTAGCCGGCGCATGGTTTAATCAGGGAACATCTGCCCGCAGAATACCCTAAACCATCTTTCTTTTCTGAAAAACCAATACTTTCCATAACTATTCTTTTGTTATTCATTATCAACAGATTCAATCAAACTCAGTTTCTTTTCAAGGTCGGAAACAGCCGACATTTCCTTCCTGATCGTTGAAAACGACCCTTTTACCATCCGGGTAGCACTGTTCATCTTTCCTATCGGCTCAAGACCCTTCATGCCGGCATTCATCTTTTCGGAAACCTGGTGAAGGATTTTCATGGTTTCAGCGTAGGCCAGTTCCGGATCTGAAAATGTATCAACGGGTTCTCCGCTGTCCCTGAACATAAAATAAGCACCAGCCAGCAGGGCAATTCCAGCCGCAAGGCCGGAAAGGGAATACATCACTTTTATGCGCAACCGCGTACCTTTGTTTTTTGCCTCCCTGCCGACGGCTGCAATAATCCTGTCCTCGAAATCAGAAGAGGGTTCCGGGATATCTTCTTCTCCGGAATAAAAACTGAATATATCCTGTTCCGGCAGGTATTCAGGCAGCCGGCCCATGCTGCTGAAATACTTTCTCAGCATTTTTTCTTCCTCCCCGCTGGTTTCGGCCTTGTAGTACTTCTCCAGCAACTTCCCGACTTCATCTTTTGTCATCCAGATAATTGTTATATTGATCTCTTATCATTTTGCGGGCCCTTGATACTGTAACCCTTAATGTATTTATATTCTGGCCCGTCTGTTCACTTATCTCGCAGTAGGAGAATCCGTCAATTTCCCTCAGACGGATTATTTCCCTGTAATTGCCTGGAAGAAGCATAAGTATTCTTTGAAGTACAGAAGCCCTTTCTTCACGTTCCATCAGTTCATGGGGTGAGGGTCCTTCCATTGGCTGTTCCGGAAGCTCTGAGCTATCCGCCTGTCCCCCCGGTCTTTGCTTCCTCAGCATATCGATGCAATAATTTCTGGTCATGGTAGCCGCCAGAGCTTCAATACTTGCATATTCATCGAGCCTGTCGCCCATCTGCCAGAGTCTTATAAAAACTTCCTGAACTGCATCTTCGGCATCATTCCTGTCTCGCATGATCCTGTAGGCATAACCGTAGAGCTTCCGGCTCAATAAGCGAATAAAATCATTAAACTCAACTCCGGTCATGCTTATCAGGGCATTTTTAAATTAATGAATTATCAGATAAAGATATCAGTTATCTTCATCGTGTTCATGGCAACTCCGGTCATATCTGAAATGTTCAGAGATGCGTCTGGCATCTTTCTTTGAAATATTGCCCTTTACCTGGACTATCAGGTTATCTTTCCCTCCGGCCAGTACAAGCAGTTCTGCAAGGTTTCCCCCCCTGCTTTTTACAAGCACCCTGAAATCGCCGTCAGATTCCCTTACGCTCATAAACTCTTCATATCCTCTTGTACTGACTTCATCAGTAAGGTCGTTACTGAAGCTTTCCCATTCATGGTCCTTGTTTTCGTGTGAAAGGATACGTACCTGCGTTATCTCTCCGGAAATACCGTCATCACCGTATTCTTTTTCAAACAATCCGGTGAACCTGAGAAGGTTCCCGTCAAGCTTCAGGGTCATATAACCATCCTTATCTGCATATTTTTCAAAAACAGCATCCACTGTTCTCTGGGCTCTCAGGGAGCAGGTCAGCAGAAAAAAACACAAAGTTGTCAGACATAAGTTTTTCATGGCAGTAGTCTTTTTTGAATTAATCATTTTACTGCATGACGGATAAAAACACAAAGCATTACAGAAATTTCCTGAAAAAATTAAACAGGATTCCGTGCAGGTCTATTTAAAGGGGGATCTGGGTTCTTTTGACATCACCTTATAATAGGCCCAGTCAACGAATCTCGGGACTATCCTTTGGAACAGGGCAGTCAGTTTACCATCCCATGTAAGTATCATATTCCTCCTTTTATGGCGTATGCCGGCAAGGACTTTTCGCCCGACAAAGCCGGGTGATTTCAGTTTCTCCTCGGGTCGTGGCGAATCGCCCTGCTCAGATCCGTTTGCAGTCAGGGCATGTCGCCTGATCTCACTTGTTGTGAATCCGGGAGCAATGACCATCACATGCAGACCGTTCCTGAGGTTCTCGATCCTGATGGTCTCCATAAAACCATGAATGGCGAATTTGGAAGCTGAATAGCCCGTCCTTCCGGGCAGCCCATGGAATCCGGCTACTGAAGAGACAGCCACGAGTGAACCTTTTGATTCGATAAGATAAGGGATTGCATATTTTGTGCAATACACTGTCCCCCAGAAATTCACTTCCATAAGCCTGTGCAGCACCTTCAAGTCGACATCTGTAAAGATGGCTCTCATGGATATTCCTGCATTGTTGACAAGGATGTCAAGCCTTCCGAACCTGCTTATTGTGGCAGCTATCAGCTCCTTACAACTTTCCTCCCTCGAGACATCGGTAACCATATAAACGGCATCATAACCCTGATCCCTCAGTTCGCCTGTTATTCTTTTCAACCTGTCTTCCGATCTTGCTGCAAGCATCACACTGCTTCCATTCCTGGCAAATTCACGTGCAACTGCTTCTCCGATACCCGAAGAGGCACCGGTTACAATAACTGTTTTTCCATGAAAAAAACTGCTCATCTTTCCGGCCGCTTTGATAATACCTGCTAAAATAAGATTTTTTCGTTCTTACGGAGAAATATGAATTGGAAACAGCGATAATAAAAATGAAAACTTTCTTTGGAAGGGAAATTTTTTAAATTATCTTTGCACTCGCAAAAACAGAAAAAAGGATTCAGTAGCTCAGCTGGTAGAGCACATCCCTTTTAAGGATGGGGTCCTGGGTTCGAGCCCCAGCTGGATCACACTGCAGTCATAACGACTGCTTTTTTTTTGCTTTATTTTCTTTGCCGGGCTTTAGCCCGGTCCGCTTCGGTGGATCAAGCACAAAAGTTGGGGAGAAGGCCTCTGGTGGCATGAGTGGTATATTAACAAATCAAAGGCATAAATCCATTATTATTAATGGCGTCTCAAATCATGTTCATATTCTCTTTGGATTAAATCCTTCTGTCTCTGTGTCAGATACGGTTCATGAATTAAAGAGAAGCTCCTCTCTGTTTATCAATAAGAACATGCTATGTAAGGGAAGGTTCTCATGGCACTACGGGCTATAGACTATGAGCATCTCACAAAATGAGGATCCTGAGCAAAATATTAATGCATTTATTTCGCCGTAGGCGATATGGTATTGTAATGGAATTCGATGAAGAATTTCTACCCTATTTCTGGGAATATTCTGTGTGAGAATTTTCTTTAACCTCTACGAGGTAAAAAACCTGATGGAAACCGCATGCTACAACTACAACACTTTAAGCCCTACGGGCTAAAGAACCGAAATAACCAACCATTCTTTTCGCCGTAGGCGATATAGTATTGTAGCACCGAAATAACCAACCATTTTTTCGCCGTAGGCGATAAAGTATTGTAGCACATTGCAGAAATAATATGTTTATTCCTCGTAGAGGATAAACATTACAACCTTTCATCTTCATCGTTTTTAATTCATTTTTTTTTGCCGGGCTTTAGCCCGGTCCGCTTCGGGGGATCAAGCACAAAAGTTGGGGAGAAGGCCTCTGGTGTAAGTTTAATCTTTAAATTCCCAGAAATTCCGCTTAATGCCCCTTAAAGAAAATCCTGTCGGAAAAGTACAGATAAAAAAAAATTACTACTTTTAAAAAGTGTAGAACTGACATTTAAAAACCAGGAATAACAAGCTTCCGGGAAGTGAATTAAAAATGATCTTTTTCAGGATGCCCCTGGGTCGAAGAATAATACAGCTCTATAAATTATTGTAATTCAACCATTAACTATTTTTTAAAATGAAACATTTGTTTATCAGTTTAGTATTGGTGGCCGGTCTGTCTGCATCTGTGTGTAATGCACAGAACACCCCGGCAGCCATTAAGGAAGACTTTAAACCTTCCGTTTTAAACCAGCCAGGAAAGGAATATCCCATGGTAAACTCACAGGGTTATGCACGTTTCCGTATTGAAGCACCTGATGCACAGAGTATTGCTGTAAGTCTTGGCCTTGGTGGCAAAGGCGGCACAAAACTTGTCAAAGGAGCAGACGGCGTGTGGACAGGAACCACCGATGGACCTCTAGATGAAGGTTTTCACTATTACCATCTGACTATTGACGGTGGTGTGTTTAACGACCCGGGAACCCTTAACTATTATGGTTCAACACGTTGGGAAAGCGGGATCGAAATTCCTGCAAAAGACCAGGATTTCTATGCACTCAGGAATGTTGCCCATGGTTTCGTACAGCAGATACTTTTCCCGTCTCCCAGCACCGGTACCTCGCGCAGGGCATTTGTTTACACTCCTCCCGAATACGGAAAGGATAAAAACAAACGTTACCCCGTGCTTTACCTTCAGCATGGCTGGGGTGAGGATGAAACAGCATGGAGCAACCAGGGACGTGCAAACCTGATAATGGATAATCTTATTGCTGACGGCAAGATAGAGCCTTTCATCATAGTGATGACCTATGGTATGACCAATGATGTCAGGATAGGCGGTATGAAAAATTTCGATATCAAACCTTTTCAGACTGTCCTTGTTGATGAACTCATTCCTTATGTAGATGCCAACTTCGCAACCATTGCTGACAAACAGCATCGTGCCATGGCCGGACTGTCGATGGGCGGAATGGAGACCAAAACCATCACCCTTAACAAACCTGAAGTATTTTCACATTATGCCCTTCTCAGTGGCGGCACCTACACGCCTGACGAGATCAAGGACAAATCGGGTGTGAAACTTATCTTCATCAGTTGCGGAAGCAAAGAAAACCCCGACGGTGTCAAGGCTGCTGCAACAGCTCTCAAGGGAGCAGGTTTCAATGCCGTATCATTTGTTTCGGAAGGTACAGCTCATGAATTCCTTTCATGGAGGCGCAGCTTATACCAGCTTGCTCCGCTTCTTTTTAAAAAATAAATATTTTAAGGTATGGGGCTTCGTGCCCCATACTTTTTCATACCAAAGTATAAAGCCATGGTAAAAAATTTCTTTCTGGGCATTTCTGCATTCCTTCTGTGTAATGCTATATCGTTTGCCCAGCCAGCCAGACCACCTGTTGAAGATTTCAAACCTTCATCGCTTAACCAGCCTGACAAACAATATCCCCAGGTTAACTCCGAGAGACGTGTCAGAACAAGTATTAGTGCGCCTCTTGCCACTAAGGTGCAGCTCGATATAGGTGGTGTCAGATACGATCTGGTAAAGGATGACAAGGGTGTATGGACAGGAGAATCAGCACCTCAGGATGAAGGATTCCACTACTATCAGTTAAATATCGACGGGGTTTCAGTTCCTGACCCCGGAACCCGTATTTTTTATGGTGCCGGACGCTGGGGAAGCGGTATAGAGGTACCGGCAAAAGACCAGGATTTCTACGCCCTGAAGGACCTTCCTCATGGTCTTGTGAACAGGACCCTGTATTTCTCGGAACTTACAGATGCCTGGAGAACCTGCTATGTCTATACTCCTCCCGACTATGACAAACATCCTGAAGCGCGCTACCCTGTTCTTTACCTCCAGCACGGAAGTTTTGAGGACGAAACCGGATGGTCCTCCCAGGGAATGGCCAACCTTATCCTTGACAATCTTATAGGAACCGGGAAAGCAGTGCCGATGATAATTGTAATGGATAACGGTTACGCATACAAGCCGTCCGCTGGCTCAGGCAATGCAGGTCCCCGCATGTCAGTATTCGAAGAAGTGATGACAGGCGAGATTATACCGATGATAGACTCAAAATACCGGACTATTGCCGACCAGGAACACCGGGCTATTGCCGGACTATCAATGGGTGCAAACCAGACAATGAGGATATTCATGAATAACCCTGATAAATTTGCCTATTACGGCGGTTTCAGCGGTACATCCAACTATCCCTCGGTTAATGAAATTGATGTGAATACCTTCCTTAACGGGGCTTTCAAAGATGGTGCTGCCGTGAACAGCAGAACCAGGCTTTTCTGGCTCGGACTGGGCACAAAAGAACCGGATCCCTTTCCGGGGTCAGTGGGAGTCTTCCGTAAGATGCTTGAAAAACAGGGTATAGAGTATGTATTTTTCGAATCTCCAGCTACAGCTCATGAATGGCTGACATGGCGCAGGTCGCTCAACGATTTTGCTCCCAGGTTATTCAAATAGATTTTCGAAAATATGATTAACCTTACTTTTATTATTTAGAATCGAAAACCGGTTGATCTTCCATAATTTCAGTCATGGGATATTGCCGGGATTAACTGAATACCCAACAAACTAACCAAAACAATAAAAATGAAAACCAGGACGTACATAATTCTTCTTTCTGCACTTCTGCTGATGAGTGCAGGTTCCTATGCCCAGGACCCTAATTTCCATATCTACCTATGCATTGGCCAGTCCAATATGGAAGGAGCCGGAAGGGCTGAATCTCAGGATTCAACAGTGAATCCGCGTTTTCAGGTCATGTCGGTGCTCGATTGTGAGAACCTGGGCCGTACAAAAGGAAACTGGTATCCGGCAACTCCGCCCCTGTGCAGGTGCAGGACAAATATGGGTCCGGTCGATTATTTCGGAAGGACCATGGTCAATAACCTTCCCTCAAACGTCAGGGTCGGTGTGATAGTTGTTGCCGTTGGTGGATGTAAGATCGAACTATTCGACAAGGATAACTACAAGTCATATGTTGAAACAGCCCCCGGATGGATGAAAAGATGGATTGATGAATACCAGGGAGATCCTTATTCAAGGCTTATTGAATCAGCCAGACTCGCCCAGAAAGACGGAGTAATAAAGGGTATCCTTCTTCATCAGGGTGAATCAAATACTGATGACAGTCTGTGGACAGCCAAGGTAAAGGTTGTTTATGACAATCTCATGAAAGACCTTGGCCTTAACCCTGCAGAGGTTCCGCTTCTGGCAGGAGAAACAGTCAACGCCGACCAGCAGGGTGTTTGCGCAGGCATGAATTCAGTCATAGCAACTCTTCCCCAGACTCTGCCCAATTCATATGTGATATCTTCGGCCGGTTGTCCCGACGGACCCGACAACCTGCATTTCAGTGCAGCCGGCTACAGGGAACTTGGCAGACGTTATGCTGCTAAAATGCTATCACTGATGGGAATAGAAAAAGAATATCCCACCTATTAGAATACTTTAGAAATGAAGATACAGGTAATCAACAGATCCCGGCACTTATTTGTACTTGGTATTAGCGTCATGCTGTTTATGGCAGAACCATTAACAGCCCAAAACGCATTGTACTCCAATGAATTCCCCCTCGGTGATATAACAATCACCGGGGGGCCACTTAAACATGCCCGCGACCTTAATGTTAAAGTTCTTCTCGAATATGATACCGACAGGCTGATCGCTCCCTTCCGCAAGGAGGCTGGACTGCCGGAAAAAGCAAGCCTGTACCCTAACTGGGCCGGACTTGATGGTCATGTAGGAGGACATTACCTGTCGGCTTTGGCAATGAACTACGCTTCCACAGCTAATGCCGAATGCAAGAGACGGATGGAATACTTCATCTCGGAACTTAAGGCCTGCCAGGATGCAAATACCACGAAAAACCCCTCGTGGGGCAAAGGATATGTCGGTGGAGTACCTGACAGCAAAAGGATATGGAGTACCCTGAAGGACGGTGACTTCTCAGCCTACCGTTCTGCATGGGTTCCGTGGTATAATGTCCATAAGTTGTATTCAGGACTGCGCGATGCATGGCTATATGCCGGGAATGAAGAGGCTAAACAGATCTTTCTTGATTTCTGTGACTGGGGAATCAGTATTACATCAGGACTGTCAGATAAACAGATGCAGGAGATGCTCGACACCGAACACGGAGGGATGAATGAGATTTTTGCGGATGCTTACCAGATTACGGGTGATGAGAAGTACATCACGGCAGCCCGAAGGTTTTCACACAACATACTGCTTGATGCCATGGCTGCCGCGACGGACAACCTCGACAACAGACACGCCAATACCCAGGTTCCTAAAGCCGTTGGTTTTCAAAGAATTGCCGAACTTACAGATGATGCGAAATATGTAAAGGCCGGCCGTTTTTTCTGGGAAACCGTGACGAGAAACCGGAGTCTGGCCTTTGGCGGCAACAGCCGGAGGGAGTTCTTTCCGGGAGTGGCATCATACCCCGACTTTATCGTTGATGTGGAAGGTCCCGAAACCTGTAACTCGTATAACATGCTGAAGCTTACCGAGGATCTCTTCAGGATGAATCCTCTTGCTGAATATACGGACTACTATGAACGTACCATGTTCAACCATATCCTTTCGACACAACATCCCGACCACGGCGGTTATGTTTATTTCACACCCGTACGGCCCAGACACTACAGGGTTTACTCGGCTCCCAATGAAGCCATGTGGTGCTGTGTTGGAAGCGGAATGGAGAATCACAGTAAATACAACCAGTTCATCTATACTCATGGCAGTGACTCCCTGTTCCTTAACCTTTTTGTCGAATCAGAACTCAACTGGCGCAAAAAAGGTATAAAAATAATCCAGGAAACCGGATTCCCCGATGAGGAACAGACGAGGCTTAAGATTGCTGAAGGAAACGCTTCGTTTACCCTTATGGTCCGTTATCCCTCATGGGTTAGCAGGGGAGCCATGAGAATCATCATCAATGGAAAGGAATATGCCTTCAGCGCCGATCCCTCCTCATATGTTGCAATCAGCAGGAAATGGAAAAAGGGCGATGAGATCTCCGTCATGCTACCCATGCATCTTTCTGTTGAAAGGATGCCAAATGTTCCTCATTACATGGCAATAATGTACGGACCCATCCTCCTGGGAGCACGTACCGGGAAAGAAGATCTCAGGGGCCTGGTTGCAGACGACGGAAGATGGTCTCATATCGCAGGAGGAGAACAGTTGCCGGTTGACAAGGCTCCGGTTATCGTTGAGGGTTCTGAAGACGACATTACCCGGAAGCTGGTGCCAGTAAAAGGGAAAACCCTCACCTTTTCCACCTCTGACCTTAACATTACCAGTCAACCGGGCCTGGTTCTTGAGCCTTTCTTCAGGATTCATGATGAAAGGTATATGGTTTACTGGATGCGGCTCGATGGTGCGCAGTACAGGAGTTACCTTGACTCTCTTTCAACAATTGAAGCAGAAAGAATTGAACTTCAGAACAGAACCGTGGATTTTGTAGCACCGGGCGAACAGCAGCCTGAAGCTGACCATCTTATGGAGAAACTCAGTTCAGCTACCGGAAACACTCAGAACGAGTTCTGGCGCGACGCGCGAAATGAAGGCTATTTCAGCTATCTGATGTCAACAAATTCTGAAAGCGGTCTCAGCCTGTTCGTACGCTACAGGGGAGGCGAACGGGGTAACAGGAAATTCAATATTTTTATCGATGACACTCTGCTGGTTTCGGAAGAAAACACAGAAAGATGGAATCAGAACAGCTTCTTTAACATTGAATATCCCATACCCGATGAACTTGTGAAAGGGAAAAAAGCGGTAAGGGTCCGGTTTCAGGCCTTGCCCGGAAATACGACCGGAGCCGTTTACTACCTGCGGCTTGTCAGGAAAAAATAAAAAAAAGCCGTCCTCTGAACCAGGGGACGGCTTTTTAAATGTCTTAAATCCTTCAGATTTTGTCGTAAGCCATGGTTTCTGCCATGTCGCCGAACGAAGACGAGGAACTTGATTCAATAACCATGTTTGCACCATCCATCTTGTATAACTCTACGATGGTCATGTCGCCTCCGTCACCTATATTAAGCTTTGAGCTTATCTTAAGTGTCTTCTTGTCCTCCGACCATACTGCAGTCGACTTCCTCTGAGTATCCTGCCATCCGGTATTTGAACATTCCTTCCCGTCAAGGGTATATTTTTCCGTAACAGTGAACTCCTGACCTCCAAAGTCAGATACCTTTTCAATACTGAAATCATTGCCTTTCTGAACGATCGCTATCGATACAGGGGCCATGCTGAATTGTTCTCCAAGCTTGCTTTTACCAGTGTTCAGTTTCCATTTGCCTGAAAAGTCAGGTGACTGGGCAAATGAAGACAGAGTAAGTGCAAATGCAGCAAGGACAAAGATGATTTTTTTCATGGTTGAGTTAGTTTTAGTAATTGTTTATTAATGGTGTTAATTAAGGTTATCTAAAGTAAAAATCAATCTCTGTAAAATAACTCCTTCAATACCCGAAAAACAAAACTATGATCTATTTCGAAAGCACAGGGATTTGCCTGTTTATCGATTCCTCAAGCGAGATAAGGGTTTCTGTACGAACCACCCCCGGAATGGTCTGAAGCTTATCTGTCAGAATGGTCCTGAGATGCTCATTATCATAAGCATAGACTTTAATGAACAGCGAGTAGTTACCTGTTGTATAGTGACATTCAATGATTTCCTGTATATCCCTGAATTCTTCTATAACCTCCCTGAAATGGTTGGGATGGTCAAGAAAAATCCCGATATAGGCACAGGTCTTGAAACCAACAAGTACCGGATCAACCTTGAATTCCGAACCCTTTATTACACCTATCCTCATCAATCTCTGGACACGCTGATGAATTGCTGCGCCAGAGACTCCGCATTCCCTTGCAACTTCAAGGTAGGGAACCCTTGCATTTTTTGTTATGATATCAAGGATTTTTCTATCCAGATCATCTACATATATATTTTCTGTCATGTCTGTAAGTACTGGTTAATAAATTAAATCTGATGTTTCAGGATGCTTATTAAATAGTAGCAAAAGATAATAATTATTCTCTTAACAAAAAACAAAATTAAGAAATTAGAATAAATGCACCAGGAGCTAAAGGCCTGTACCCTGACGGTTTATATAGCCGACTATTTCACTGATACTTGTGAATCCCCTTTTCTCCAGGTAATTTGAAATTCCATGAACAATCTTCACTGAAGCCGTGGGATCAAGAAAGGAAGCAGTGCCCACTTCGACGGCAGAAGCACCTGCCAGAAAGAACTCAAGGGCATCTTCTGTACCTGTAATCCCTCCCACTCCGATGACCGGGATTGATACGGCCCTGGCAACCTGCCAGACCATTCTCAGGGCCACAGGTTTGACTGCAGGACCTGACAGACCTCCGGTTATGGTAGAAAGTGAGGGTTTCATTGCAACAATGTCGATAGCCATGCCCAGCAGGGTATTAATAAGGGAGACAGCATCAGCGCCTTCTTCCTCAGCTATCTTTGCAAACGACACTATATCAGTTACATTTGGAGACAGTTTTACTATCAGCACTCCCCGGTATTCTTTTCTCACACGTCTTATAACTTCACGTGCAGTCTGAGTATTCGTACCAAAGGCCATTCCGCCCATCTTTACGTTGGGACACGAAATGTTAAGTTCAATGGCGTGAATCCTTTCAAGCTTATCAGCCCTCGCTGCAAGTGCTGAATAGTCATCAACAGTGCTTCCGTTGATGTTCATTATCACATTTGTATTGAATTCAGAAACAAGCGGATAAATGTTATTCTCGAAATAATCAATTCCTTTGTTCTGAAGTCCGACAGAGTTAAGCATACCCGAAGGTGTTTCAGCCATCCTGGGATAGGGATTGCCTTCCCTTGGTTCAAGAGTGGTGGCCTTAAGAATAATGCCTCCCAGCTCCGACAGATCCAGAAAATCAGTAAACTCGGAACCATAGCCAAAAGTGCCCGAGGCTGTAAGAACAGGATTTCTGAACTTAAGTCTGCCTATTGAAATACCCAGATCTACCATTTTAACTCATTTGTATTAAAAACGGGTCCTTCGGTACAGGTGCATACATTACCCCTGACTGTTTCAGCCACACAGCAAAGGCAGGCTCCAATACCGCAGGCCATAAGCTTCTCGAGAGATACTTCACAGCTTATCTGCTTATCCCTGCAGTAGTGAGCAACTGCCTTCATCATGCGGTCGGGACCGCAACAAAAGACTTTGTCATAGGTGTTTGACTTCAGAACGGGATGATCCGTCACAAAGCCCTTTGATCCTTCCGAACCATCCTCTGTAGTGATAAAAACATTACCGGCAGTCCTGTAATCGTCGACTTCCACCATCCGATCCCTGTCTCTGAATCCAAGAAGAATATCCGGAACAAAACCTGATGACTTCAGGTGTTTTGCAAGGAAAAGCAGGGGGGCTACCCCGCAACCGCCTCCGATAAGAAGTATTTTTTCCTTTTCCGAAGGCATACTGAAGGTGTTACCAAGAGGATAAATAAGGTTTAACATGCTTCCTGGTACGACTTCAGATAGTTTCCTGGTTCCTTTTCCTGCAATCTGTACCAGCAATTTTATAGTATTCCGTTCATAATCAACATCATGAATCGAAACTGGCCTGCGCAGGAAGGTAGACGGGCTCCCGTCAACCCGTATCTGTGCAAACTGTCCGGGTTTAAGTTCCGGAAGCCCCCTTTCACTGAATAATTCCAGGACAAAATGATCCTGGCTGATCCTCCTGTTTGTCGCAACACGTAAGTCTTCTATTCTCTTCGACATGGATATTCTTTGCGACAAATATACTTAATATAGTGTCAATGTAATATGTCAGTTTTCATTTCCCGGAAAATACTCCCTGAAAGTATTGTCATTGTAAAACCAAACTATCCTGTTGATTTTCAAGTTATCAGTGCTTCTTTTTTCCACCCTTGCCGATGCAGGGACTTCACTTCCTTCATATGCTGTCTCTTCTGTTTTTTCAGGAATTTCGCCAGCCACATGAGATTCAGGCTGAGATCTTTCTTCGTTGTTGAAAAGCTCTGTCAGGGTTTTTTCCCTGTACATTAATCCTTTCCCAAACAAAAGCCACTCTATGGAAAGAAAAGGGTAGGTCTCAAGCATTTTCATAATAAAATCGAGGCTGGGTTTGTTCCTGCCAGATAAAATATGCGAAATACCCGAAGGCTGAACACCAATTTCCTCAGCAAATTGTGCTGAAGTCTTGTTTTCACTCTTAAGAAAGGATAAAATACGATCTTTCATGTATTAAGTGGTTTTTACAAATGTAAACAATATATTATTTACCGTTGTAATCTTATGTAATTTCATGCAATTTACAAATGTAAACCATTGCAGTATTTGTAAAGTTACATTCTGTATTTACAGGTGTAATATATGCCATACCAATGCGATACAGACTGCATTTTATTGAAGTATTACTTCATTTTAGATACGTATTTAGCTGGTATAAAGCATTATAACATCAATAACTAACGAAATATTGACATTTAATGATTCATAAAGGGCCATATTATTTACCTGCACTTAATATAAAGCATATAATATATTAATTATTAGTTGTTTAAATCTTTGAATCAGGAGAATGTTAATATGTTTACTTTTGTAAACTGAAGATATTAAAATTGCCATTTACATATGTAATTACAGTGTAATCAGACATACTTTACATTTGTAATTTACCAGTCTGGCCATCCTGAAAGGCTGATTTTCCGGCGACAGTTTACCTATCTCCTCCGATACGAAAGCTTAAGTCAGAATCCGCGGGGTTTTCAGATGAAAGCCGGGCAACGGACCGGAATATTTGTTTCCCGGAGGGATAAACATTATAAGGATATCAGGAAAATGGATCTTTCCCAGTGTATTGTATTTCTTTATGAAGCATTTAGGAAGTACTTGTCAGTATAAGGACTGGCATTTTATCTTTACCGGCAGATATTGTCATCTGTGTCTGGCAGAGTATTTCAGATATTCGAAATGGATGAAGCTGATGACAGGAGATAGTGTCATCCATGTCTGACAGAGAACCTGTCAGTTATTTCCATGCACCGATCACCTATTAAGGTAAATTCTTTCAGGCACATGAAGAATGTGTCAACAACTTTGCTGATATTATTTCCGACATTATCATCGGATGTAACACTTTCCCTCTCTATCGGGGAAGCTTTGGAAATAGTGACCGATTAAAAGCTGAAAGCCCGGAGGCTGTTAGCTTTCCTGTTCACCGCTGCAGGAGCCATGACATCCATGATTGCCGTGGCTGCCACATGAAGAGCAGGAATGATTTACTTCATCCATTTCTTCCCTGGTGGCATCCCTGACTTCAATGATCTTTCCTGAAAAACAAAGATCAACACCTGCCATCGGATGATTGAAGTCCATCCTGGCATGTGTGTCAGTGATCTCGTTGATAATACCGGTAAGCGGGTTGCCATGTGAATCCATCATCGGAACCTCATTGCCTACCCTGCAGATTGTTTCATCAACTTTTCCATCCCTTGTGAAAACTGAAAGCGGAACATCGATTATCATACTCTCTTCCTTCTCACCATAAGCATCTGCTGCACTCAGGGTAAAACCGAAATTCTCTCCGCTGGAAAGTCCCGAGATATTGCTTTCAAAAGATGGAAGCAGCCTGCCGGAACCAAAAATAAAACTCAACGGATGTTTTTCTTCCAGTGCTTCGATTACTCTTCCGTTCTTATCAGACTCTCTTAGTTCATAAATGAGAGAGACCATCTTGTTCATTTCAATCTTCATACCTGCAAGGTTATTTTTTGAGCCGGTAAAGGTAATAATTCCCCGGTCTGAATCACATATTATCAGAAAAGAAAAGAGACCCTTATTTCGGGATTACTATATATGCCATATCCTGAGTCATTTACAGGCCACAGGACCATGAAGTTTAAAGACGATCTGCTCCCTGTCTGCTGTGACAGTCCTGCTCCGACAAGAAAAGTCGAGGTGGTGAAACGGCCGCTCATGTAAGGATCCTTCCAGTAGGCCGACTCAAGGCTGAGCAATTCATATTCGCCATGCAGGAACATTCCCGTATTGAGTCCGATTGGAATAACCGTGCTTATGTCTCTGAGGAATACATACTGAATATAGGAACGGCCACCGTAGATGTGCGTATTCGAGGACCTGAAACTGTAATATCTGTAGTTTGGACCGGCGGCTACTCCCAGGCGTGGAAGAACCCATATGCCAACGAGGGGCGAGACCTGTATGTCGGTAATGGTTCCAAACTGCAGTCCGAAACTGCCTCCGAAAAAGAGTCTTTCCTTCAGGGGAGGAACATAGTCCAGATCTTTCTGGCTGTAAGCCGCTGATGGCAGCAGCAAGGCGAGAAACAGGATTATCACGGGTCTTCTTAACATATCTGAGATCGTTTTAGCCAGTGAAAGTACAGGCAATTTATGTACCTTTACCTGGTGATCGGCAAATAAACAAAAAAAAAGAAGGCATTTTAAATAAAACACCCCTGAAATGAATATTCTGGTTAATGGCGGAAGTCATGGCATCGGCCGGGAAGTTGTGGTGCACTATGCAAAAAACAAAGACAATCAAATAGTTGCAACCGGAAGGGATGAAGCTGCACTGAAGGACCTAGTTGATAGCTGTGAACATGGTAATGTAAGCTCGCTGGTTATGGACCTTGCCAGGACTGATGAACAGGAGGCTTCCATCAGGGATCACCTCTTCAGACGGTTCAGCGCGCTTGATATACTCATTAACAACGCAGGAATACTGATCAAGGGAGACTTCATGAAACTGAACAGCAGCGATGCCAGGCATCTGATGGAGGTCAACTTTATCGGACCCGCCGCGCTTATCAGGCTGACCAGACCCCTGCTAAGAAAGGGCTCGCATATTGTAAACATCTCAAGTATGGGGGGTTACCAGGGCAGTTCAAAATATCCAGGACTGTCATATTACAGTGCATCAAAGGCGGCTCTTTCATGCCTGTCAGAATGCCTTGCAGAAGAATTCAAATCAGAAGGAATCAGCGTGAATACCCTGGCTATTGGCTCGGTTGGAACAAGTATGTTTGAAAAAGCCTTTCCGGGTCATTCGGCTCCCGTGAAAGCTGAAGATATGGGTTCTTTCATTGCCAGGTTTGCAGAAACAGCCAACACAGTAATAAACGGGAAGGTAATACCAGTTGCTGTCAATAATCCCTAAAAAACCCGCTGACCGAAGGTCTGATTTTTTATTTTTGCGAACATTAGATGGCTCATTACCACTTAAAAAGAGCAATTACCTCAGGTATAGGTTTTTATTTCCATTGAGCCATTCAGAGCCATCAGTCCGCTAAGTGCAAGTGCTTTCATTTCATCTTCACCGGGGTAAACAACAATCCTCGCCAGAAAACCTGTGAGAGATCTTATTTGCTCCACGAAGGAGTCCTGGTATGCCATCCCGCCCGTAAGGATAATGGCATCCACTTTCCCGGCCAGAACTACCGCCATGGCCCCTATTTCCCTGGAAATCTGGTATGCGGCAGATTCAATTACAAGCAGGGCTTTCTCATCTCCCAAGCCTGCTCTTTTACATATTTCCCTGAAGTCGTTTGTGCCCAGGTAGGCCATCATTCCTCCTCTGCCTGTGATCATAGCTTTTACCTGATCATATGTGAAGCGCCCGCTGAAACACAGTCGGGCAAGCTGACCGGCAGGAAGTCCTCCTGAGCGTTCCGGAGTAAAAGGTCCTTCTCCGTCAAGGGCATTATTTACGTCGACAACCCTTCCCTTTTTATGTGCCCCGACGCTTATGCCACCACCCAGGTGAGCTACAATAAGGTTCAGATTCTCATATTTTCCCCCAACAGACCCTGCATAGAGCCTTGCCACTGCTTTCTGGTTCAGGGCGTGGAATACAGATATTCTTTCTATCTCAGGATGCCCCGAAAGTCTGGCAACAGGAGCCAATTCATCAACAACCACAGGATCAACGACAAAAGCTTCAGCCGAGGGAAGAAAGGCTGCAATTTCATCGGCTATCAGTCCACCGAGGTTACATGCGTGTTCCCCTCTGGATGCTTCTCTCAGGTCGCACTTCATTTTTTCGTTTACGGCATAGATCCCTGAAAGAACCGGCTTAAGCAGGCCACCCCTGCCGACAACTGCAGCGATATGGTCGAAATCAGTGTTCCTCTTTATCAGTTCATTCATAATCAGATCTTTTCTGAAGCTGAACTGATCGAGGATCCTGTTGAATATTGATAATTCAGAGGCTGAATGTGTAAAGTTAACCTCAAAGGCTTTCTCTTCCTCTCTGAAAAGAGCGATCTTGGTAGAGGTGGATCCCGGATTAATGGCTAAGATCAGGCGTTCGGGCATAATATATCTGGCTTACAGCCTTAAATCACATTACCTGCTAGCGGCAGCAGACAGCAGTATACTGTCATATTTTGCCTGTTCAGAGTCGGATCTTGATGTGAGCACAATGGGAACGGACGCTCCCAGGATCATGGAGGCGACTTTGGCCCTTGCAAAAAACACAAGCGATTTGTAAAGGACATTGCCAACTTCTATGTCGGGCATCAGCAGGAGATCCGTATCGCCGGCAACTTCGCTCTTAATACCCTTGTGTCTGGCGCTTTCGAGACTTATGGCATTGTCAAAAGCCAGCGGTCCGTCAATGATGCAGTGCCGTATCTGGTCCCTCTGGTTCATTTTTGACAACAATGCCGCATGAAGGGTGGCCTCCATGTTCTCGTTCACCATCTCAACTGCGCCGAGCACAGCCACCTTGGGCATCTCGTAACCAAGGCTGTGCAGAAAAGTAACTGAATTATTTACAATGGCTATCTTATCCCTGAGGTTTGGGGCAATGTTCATGGCAACATCAGTGACAGCTATCAGCTTGTGATAAGTCTCGACCTCGAAAAGGGCGATATGCGAGAGCAGGTTTCCTGTACGAAGGCCCCATTCCCTGTTAAGAACCCTTTTAAGCAAGGCCGATGTACCTATTTTGCCTTTCATCAGAACATCTGCCTGTTTTGAACTTAACATCCTTACCGCTGTTTCGGCGGCAAGTTCGATATCGGGCTGGTGAACAATTGTCAGGCCCGATATCGAATAACCGTTTTCCTCACAGATACTATGTATCCCTTCCCTATCCCCAACGAGTACAGGCTCAATAAGATCATCCTGCCAGGCTCTCAGAACGGCTCCCAGTGAATGCTGATCCTGGGCGGCTGCAAGTACCAGTTTTCGTCTGGGCCTGCCAGCCACGATCTGTTTAAGATCAGAAAGGTGTTTTAATGCCATATATTCAGTCTTTTACATTTATATCAGACAGTATGGTGTTCAATAATGTACTTTGTATCTGAAGCTATTACAAGTTCCTCGTCGGTGGTAACGCACATTACCTTCACCTTTGATTCGGGTTTCGAGATAACTACATCCTTACCTCTGACTCCATTGTTGCTTTCCTTGTCGAATATAATGCCAAGATTCTCCATCCCTTCGCATATCATTGCCCTCATATTGAAGTCATTTTCGCCCACACCACCTGTAAACACAAGCAGATCAAGACCATTAAGGACAGCGATATATGAACCGATAAATTTCTTGACCTTATAGGCGTACATCTTAAGTGCAAGGATTGCCTTTGGATTGCCCTCTGCGGCGGCTTTTTCAAGATCGCGCATGTCGGACGAAAGCTGGGAGATACCGGCTACTCCGCTTTTTTTATTAATAAGGTTGTTGACTCCGGATACATTCAGATGTTCCTTGTCGGCAATATAGATCAGCACTCCCGGATCGATCTCACCGGTCCTGGTGCCCATAATAAGACCATCAACCGGTGTGAAGCCCATGGAAGTATCGATACTCTCTCCATTACGGATAGCAGTAACCGATGCCCCGTTTCCAAGGTGACATGTTATTATCTTCATGTCCCTGACGTCCTTACCTATAAATGAGGCAGCTTTTGAGGCTACGAACTTATGACTCGTCCCGTGATATCCGTATTTCCTGATCCTGTACTTGTCATAGTATTCATAAGGCAGGGCATACATAAAAGCATAGTCGGGCATGGTCTGATGGAAAGAGGTATCGAACACAGCTACCTGGGGAACTCCCGGAATAAGCTTTTCAACCGACAATATCCCTTTCAGGTTGGCCGGATTATGGAGCGGAGCCAGTTCGCTGCAGATCTCGATCTGTTTCTTGACTTCATTGTCGACAAGGATGCTCTCCTTGTAACTCTCACCACCGTTTACAATCCTGTGTCCTACAGCTTTAATCTCCCTGACATCCTTTATCACCCCGTGTTTCGGATCAGTAAGGGCAGCCATAACAAGGTTGATGCCTGTTGTATGGTCAGGAATATCATTTATCATTTTATATGGATCCTTACCTACAGGTTTGTGGGTCAGGACACTATCATTGATGCCTATGCGCTCGAGCAGCCCTTTTGCAAGCATGACAGGGGTGTCAGTCATGTCAAACAACTGGTATTTTATTGAAGAGCTTCCGCAGTTTAAAACAAGAACTTTCATTTCTGAGTTTTTAAATTTATATAATTATTTCCTGGCAGCAGCCTGGTTTGCAGTAATGGCGATCATATTAACTATATCGCTTACCGAACAGCCTCTTGAAAGGTCGTTTATAGGAGCTGCTATACCCTGGAGGATCGGTCCGAGGGCTTCAGCATGTGCAAGGCGCTGAACAAGTTTATATGCTATATTCCCCGATTCGAGGTTCGGAAATATCAATACGTTGGCTTTCCCGGCTATAGGACTTCCTGGTGCCTTCTTCAATGCAACCGATTCAACAAGTGCCGCATCGGCCTGAAGTTCACCGTCAATTATTATCTCAGGTGCCATTTCACGGGCCATTCTTGTGGCATTCACCACCTTATCAACCATTGCATGTTTTGCGCTTCCCTTTGTTGAAAAACTCAGCAGCGCCACTTTCGGTACAAAACCTCCCAGTGTCTCAGCCGTGCGGGCTGATACAACTGCTATCTCTGCCAGTTCCTTATCTGTTGGATCAGGGTGTACGCCTCCGTCGGCAAATATCATCACACCATCGGCTCCCTGGCTCTTATCGGGAAGTACCATAATAAAAGCTCCCGATACAACAGATATACCGGGAGCAGTTTTAATAAACTGAAAGGCCGGTCTTAGCACATCACCTGTCGCATGGTCAGCTCCTGATACTTCACCGTCAGCATCCCCGTTTTTTATCATCATCACTCCCAGGTAAAGGGGGTTCTCAATAAGTTTTGCAGCATCTTCCCTGGTAAGACCCTTGTTCTTCCTCAGCTCAACCATCATGTCAATATAATGGTTCTTCATCGGATGGGATTTCGGGTCGACTATTGCAGCTTTGGCAATGTTTTTGAGGTTAAATGCCATGGCATTTGCCCTGATCTGCTCAGGATCTCCAATCAGTATTATCTCAGCCAGCCCTTCTTCAATTGCAATGTCGGCAGCCTTGATGTTCCTCTCCTCATATGCTTCCGGCAGAACTATTCTTTTATTGAATTTCCTGGCATTCTGCCTGATTCGATCTAATAATTCCATTGTGTATCAATAATTTAAATTGTTTCAAATTTTTGTTTAAATGTACAAAAAAAAAGCGCTATTAAACTATTATTTATTACATGATTATTGTCAGGAATTTTTTTCAAAAACAAAGCTCTTCCTTTCAGAAGCATGTTTTTGTATAATGATTTTCTAAATTAGCACCCTCAAGTACCTGTTTCCATATGAACTCTGTTGATACAAGGCTGGAAGAACTCAAGTTATCGCTGGATGGCGAACTGAAGTATGACAATATTACAAGAATCATCTACTCGACCGATGCTTCGGTCTACAGGGAAAAGCCGCTGGCTGTAGTCTGGCCGCGTGGAGGAGATGACATAAAGAAAATCCTGAAATTTGCCTCGGGAACAAAGACTGGTGTCACAATCAGGGCGGCAGGAACCTCGCTTGCAGGACAGGTTGTCGGATCAGGCATCATCGCAGATATCTCAAAGTACATGAACAGGATACTTGAGGTCAATCCTGAAGAAAAATGGGTTAGAGTGGAACCCGGAGTTGTTCTTGATGAGCTTAACATCTTCCTCAGGCAATACGGGTTGTTTTTCGGACCTGAGACATCGACTTCGAACAGGTGTAACATCGGCGGAATGGTTGGCAACAACGCATGCGGATCCCATTCCCTTGTTTACGGATCGACAAGAGACCATACCCTTGAACTCAGGGCAATACTCAGTGACGGAAGTGAGGCTGTTTTCGGACCTCTTGGCAGGCACGACCTTGACAGTAAATGTCAGGCTGATACACTTGAAGGAAAGATTTACAGGAACATAAGGACTCTTCTCAGCGATCCTGTGAACTGCGAATCAATCAGGGAGGGTTATCCCGATCCACTGATACCCCGCAGGAATTCTGGATATGCTCTTGATCTCCTTCTCGATTCAAAGATCTTCAGCGAAAATTCCTCAAGGGAGTTCAACATGTGCAGACTGCTGGCCGGATCGGAAGGCACCCTGGCCGTGATAACAGAGATAAAGCTTAACCTGGTCCCTGTTCCTCCCCCTCACAAAGCCCTGGTTTGTGTTCATCACCGTGAAAGGAATGAAGCCTTCAGGGCCAACATGACTGCCTTGAAATACAAGCCGGTAGCTGTTGAGATGATGGACAACAGGATCCTGGAACTGACTGAGGGTAATCTCAGCCAGAAGAATAACCGGTTCTTTCTCGAAGGTAAACCAGGCTCTGTTATGATAGTTGAATTTGCACGCGATACAGTCGAAGAACTTGAGCTCAGTGTGAACAGCCTTATAGAAGATCTTAAAATCCATGGACTCGGATATGCATACCCTGTTATCAGGGGAAAAGACATAGGCAGGGTATGGAATCTGCGGAAGGCAGGACTGGGCATACTTGCCAATATGAAAGGTGATCCCAAGCCTGTATCCCTGATAGAGGACACTGCAGTACGGGTGGAACAACTTGATGACTACATCGGCGATATAGGAAGACTGCTTGAAAAATCCGGCAAGGATGCTGTTTATCATGCACATATAGGTACCGGGGAACTGCATCTGAGACCGGTTCTCAACCTCAAGGATCCGGACGATGTGATTCTCTTCAGGAAGATAGGTACTGAAACCGCGCGGATTGTTAAAAAATTCAGGGGATCGATGAGCGGAGAACATGGTGATGGCCGCCTGAGAGGTGAATTCATACCCATAATACTTGGTGAACGGAATTATATGCTTCTGAAGGAGATCAAGCTTTGCTGGGACCCCTGTAACATTCTCAATCCCGGGAAAATAGTCTCCACCCCTCCCATGGACACCAGTCTCAGGTACCAGCCAGGGAAGCAGACAAGGGAAATAAAGACCATACTCGACTTCTCATCCACTGCCGGAATCATAAGGGCGGCAGAGAAATGCAACGGATCGGCCGACTGCAGGAAATCAATCATGATAGGAGGAACCATGTGCCCGAGTTACATGGCCACCGGTGAAGAAAAAAACACTACGCGTGCAAGGGCAAATGTGATAAGGGAGTTCCTGAGCGATGAAAGCGCCGATCCATGGAATCACCGTGAGATATATGAGATACTCGATCTGTGCCTGTCGTGCAAGGGATGTAAATCAGAATGTCCTTCCGGCGTCGATATGGCCAAACTGAAATCCGAGTTCCTCCAGCACTGGCACGACAAACACAGAACTTCCGTGAGGACCATGATGTTCGCCTATATTACCTCACTAAACAGGATCGGGTCTTTCTTTCCTTACCTGTACAATTTCTTCCTTAAGAACCGGTTTTTCTCGGGCCTTGTAAAAAGGATCAGTGGTATAGCCATTGAAAGGAATATACCTTTGTTATATAAGACAACACTAAGGAGATGGGCTTTAAGAAATCTTCCCCGTCTGAATCCTTCAGATCCGAAGGGAACGGTATCCCTTTTCATTGATGAGTTTACCAACTTCAACGATACAGAATCGGGAATAGCGGCAATAAAGCTGCTCACATCACTCGGATACAGGGTACTGATACCTGATCACTGTCAGAGCGGACGAACCTTTATCTCAAAGGGTTTTCTCAGAAGCGCCGCGAAAAAGGCCCGCAGGAATATCGGTATGCTATCGGAAGTCATCTCAGACGGGAACCCTCTTGTCGGCCTCGAACCATCAGCAATTCTGAGCTTCAGGGATGAATACCCCGACCTTGCGGGAGAAGACCTCAGGGAAGCCTCACTGAAGCTGGCCTCCTGCACCTTCCTTCTTGAGGAATTTGTTGTGCGGGAGTTCAGGGCAGGCAGGATCAGCAAGGATGACTTTGTCAATGACCGGGCCGTCATTCTTGTTCACGGGCATTGCCAGCAAAAGGCAATCGTATCCACAGCTCCCACCCTTGAAATGCTCTCCATACCTGCCGCCTATTCAGTCAGTGAAATACCGTCGGGCTGCTGCGGCATGGCCGGTTCATTCGGGTACGAGAAAGAGCACTACCAACTCTCAATGAAAATAGGTGAGATGGTACTCTTCCCTGAGATCCGTGATGCCGGTGAGGATACTATTATTGCGGCGCCTGGTACGAGCTGCAGGAGCCAGATATTCGATGGTACGGGCAGAACTGCAAGGCATCCTGCAGATATATTGTATTCCGCTTTAAAAAGCAAAAGACAGTGATCCCTATATCAGGATGGTGAAGTCATCAGCATCCTTCATAAAAGGGAATCTGTTCCTGAAATCCTGAAGGCCGGAAAGATCTGGTTCCGCTTCAATCAGACCTTCATGACCGGGAAGTGCCTCAGACAGCACCTCTCCTGCCGGTCCGCATACTACTGAACCTCCGGTATATTCGAGTCCGGCGCCATCCCTGCCAAGCCTGTTTGAACCTGCAACAAAACACTGGTTCTCAATTGCCCTGGCCTTCAGCAATGTATTCCATACCTGCATTCTCTGCGATGGCCAGTTCGCTGAACAGATAAGCAGGTCGTATTCATTCCTGTTCCGGCTCCACACGGGGAATCTCAGATCATAGCACACAAGTGGCAGAATCCGTATCCCCCTGAATGAAATGACGCGGCGCTCCTTACCGGCCGTATAGACCTTATCTTCACCTCCCATACTGAAAAGGTGCCTTTTATCATAAGACCAGGTCTCTCCTGCCGGAGTGACAAAGACCCAGCGGTTGAAAAACAGGTTCCTTTCCCTTACCATGTAACTTCCGCATACACCCGAGTTGAGACCTGAGGCCAGGTCAGACATCCAGGTGAAAGTCCGGGAACCCGGCTCCTCGGCAAGAACCTGCGCGTTCATCGAGAATCCGGTACTGAACATCTCGGGAAGAACGATGATATCCGTCTCCCATTTGCTTCCGGAGATAATCCTTTCAATCCTTTCGAAGTTGGCTTCTTTGTCTTCCCATACAATATCATACTGGACAAGCGATATTTTCATTTTACATGAATTAATTAATGAAAAAAAAGACAGGTCCGGAGAACCTGTCAGGAAAAACTGCCGGAACCATTGGTCCGTTATTTTTTGATTGAGTTATAATAGTTATTGAAAATATTGGTAATCAACGGTCTGTAATAAACCCAGAAAAATCTGTCAGGATCATCCTTCTTTGATGGATAAAGTATTCCTTTTAGCTTTTCAGCACCTTTTATCCTCGATGTCCAGTACATAACCCTGTTGGTTGCAAAATCGCCCGAGAAATACCATGTGTTGCCCTTTACAGGTTCCTGAATCACAGCTGGGAAGGATCCGGAAAGGCCGAAACCGGAAAGAAGGGAATCGCCCTGAGAGGTCAGATTCAGTTTGAAGCTCGATATCACATTGTTTGACAAAGGATCAATTATATCAAACCAGTTTCCGAATGGCACAGAATCAGGCACCCCGTATTTCCCGGAGTATTCCGGACCTGTCAGAATCTGAGGAAGTGCACCTGTGAGGTGGGTCCCCTCTTCAAGGACAATTATGTCCTTTTCAGTAATAAGGACAACGCCGGGCTTTGTGAAGTTCCAGGGTTTCCTGTATTGTTTCCTGTACATGGCTGTCATCCAGACCGGAAAGTCCCTTTTGGTGGTATCCAGACTGGCAAAATACTTCCCTGTCCATCCCGAAAAAGTGATACCCAGCTTTTCCTGTGTCCTGAAGGCTTCAAACTGTGCTGTGGGATAGTCAAAGGAGTTGTACTCGAGAATGACGAGTTTGTTCCTCTCCTTCATCTCATTTATAAGGAGGTAGTCATTATTATTTAATCCCCCATACAGTTTTCTTGATTTCCTGCTCTTGTTGATCCCGCTGTACCAGTCGTTGAAAAAAACACCATATGTGTCTGTAATGTAAATGGCATCGCTTTTTTCAGGCAATTCAATCATATCGGAGAGACGGTATTCATTTTTCACACTACCCCTCTCCTTGAGAGGTCTTGTCGGTGCAAAACCGTAATAGTCTTTTTTGTAGGAATAACTGTTTTTCTTTTCCCTGCTTACAAATCTTGCGCTGTTCAGTACCCAGTTGAACGATTTGTGCTTTACGCGGTCGAGCGTCGGAACGGTTTTGTCAACGATAATTATATCGAGAGGCTTCTTTTCCTGTAATACCCAGCGGATGAAACTTATAAAAGGAAGGGCTGATAATACTGCCAGAATAATAATAAATATTAGTAGAGGCTTTTTCATAATGAAGTAAATATGTGACAGTAATCAAGAATCTTTTAATGCAATAATTGACTGAAAATTACTATTTCAACTGTTAAAAGTATTAATTTATTTCATTTCAGGAAAATTATTTTGAGGCAATTTAGTAAAAAAACTTGAACTGCAAAGAGCCCGATATATATAAATGATAGTATAATCCGGGTCTTCAAAAACAGCCTTACTGGTGTCAACCCGATAGTTTTTTATACTTTTACAGAAATTTCCGATGATGCTGGCAAATCAACCACTGGCAGAAAGGCTGAGGCCGAAAGATATTGAGGATTTCTGCGGGCAGGAACATCTTGTCGGCCCGAACGCAATACTCCGGAGGGCTATTGAATCGGGTAACATCCCGTCCTTTATTTTATGGGGACCACCCGGGGTTGGTAAGACGACACTGGCGGGCATCATAGCACATACGTTGAAGCGGCCCTTTTTCCATCTCAGTGCAGTTCATTCCGGGGTAAAGGATGTAAGGGAGACCATTGAGAAGGCAAAGAAGCAGCAGTTTTTCAACCAGCCCAATCCCATTTTGTTTATAGATGAGATCCACAGGTTCAACAAATCGCAACAGGACTCGCTGCTGAGTGCTGTGGAGCAGGGAATTCTTACCCTTATCGGGGCAACCACAGAAAACCCTTCCTTTGAAGTCATCTCTCCCCTGTTGTCGCGCTGCCAGGTATACACAATGCACCCCCTGAATGAAAATGAACTTAGAGGCCTTATTGACAAAGCCATAACACGTGATGTACATCTTTCGAGGCTGAAGGTTGAGATAAAAGAGTATGAGGCTCTTCTCAGGATTTCGGGAGGTGATGCAAGAAAGCTTTACAATGCCCTCGAGCTGGTTGTGGTCTCTGAGGCAGGCGATGATGATGACAGTAAGATCATCATCGACAATGCAATGGTCCTCAGGCACATTCAGAAGAATCTCGCCATTTACGACAAGAACGGGGAGCAGCATTATGATATAGTATCGGCTTTCATCAAGTCGATGCGTGGCAGTGATCCGAATGCTGCAGTCTACTGGCTCGCAAGGATGGTTGAGGGCGGAGAAGATCCTAAATTCATTGCAAGAAGGATGCTTATTCTGGCTGCCGAGGATATAGGACTGGCTAATCCTAATGCCCTTTTGCTTGCACAGTCATGTTTTGAAGCCATCCATGTCACAGGCTGGCCCGAATCGAGGATAATACTTGCTGAAACAGTCATTTACCTTGCCACATCACCAAAGAGCAACGCGGCCTATATGGCTATTGAGAATGCCATAGGAGCAGTCAGGGAAAGCGGGGATCTTCCAGTGCCCCTGCACCTAAGGAATGCTCCCACCGGACTCATGAAGGATCTTGGTTATGGGAAAGATTATAAATATGCCCACAGCTATCAGGGAAATTTCACGCCCGATAATTTCCTTCCTTCCGAACTCAGTGGTACTGAATTCTACAAACCAGGGAACAATCCCCGGGAGGAAGAGATTGGCCGGAGGCTCGGAAACATGTGGAAGGGAATATATAATTACGGAAAGGATGATAAAAAATAGGAAACTATTTTACTAATTTTACAATACAGATGAAAAGAACCATAAAAGATATACCGGGTATCAGTTTCGTGGAATCGGGCAACTTTCTTCTAATTTCCGGACCCTGTGTCGTTGAGGGCAGGGAGATCACCTTTGAGATTGCAGCTCATATTTCTGAGCTGTCGGCGAAATACCACATCCCTTTCGTGTTTAAGGCTTCATACAGGAAGGCAAACCGCTCGAAGGGAGATTCCTTTTCAGGGATAGGAGATATTAAGGCGCTTGAGATACTTGCCGAAGTAAGGGAAAAGTTTTCAGTTCCTGTAATCACCGATATTCACAACCCAGGGGAGGCATCCCTTGCAGCAGAATATGCTGACATCCTTCAGATCCCCGCTTTCCTGTGCCGGCAGACTGATCTCCTGGCAGCAGCTGCTGCAACAGGTAAATGGGTAAATATCAAAAAGGGTCAGTTCCTTTCAGGTACATCAATGAAATTTGCAATCGACAAGGTAGCATCTGCCGGAAACGATAATATTATGGTGACTGACCGCGGGAATATGTTCGGTTACCAGGATATAGTTGTGGATTTCAGGAATATACCTCTTATGAAAAAGACAGGGGTACCCGTCATCATGGATATCACCCATTCGCTGCAACAGCCGAACCAGGATTCCGGAGTTTCCGGAGGTAACCCGGAGATGATTGAAACTATCGGACGCGCGGCCATAAGTGTTGGTGCCGACGGTATCTTCATCGAGACGCATCCTGATCCATCAAAGGCCAAATCTGACGGAGCCAACATGCTCAGACTCTCGGGTCTCGAGAACCTTCTTTCAAGGCTTGTTGCCATAAGAAAGACAATCAACGGATTCAACAGTTAACCCTAATAATAATTCACAACAATCCACATGAAAAAATCAATCCTTCTTTTTATCGCCCTGTTTACTGTTTTGAGCCTGAATGCTCAGTCGCTCGAAGAAATAGTAAAAAAATACTCCTCAGCCATCAAATCCGATCAGCTTGCCAATGTAAAAACAATCAAGATTACCGGAAAGATGTCGGCCATGGGCATGGAGATGCCAATGACCATGTATATGAAAAATCCCAATAAGATCAAGGTAGTTTACTCGATGGGCGGACAGGAAATGGTTTCTTCCTTCGATGGTGTTAAAGGTTATACCATCAATCCGATGACCGGATCGACCGACCCTGTTGAGATAACAGGCGATCAGCTAAAACAGGTGCAGAACAACAATGTCTTCTCAAATGAGATATTGAACTATTTCAAGTCAGGAAAACTGACTCTTGACGGAGAAGAGAACGTAAACGGGAAGCCTGCATTCAGGCTGAAGGCTACCACCGAATCGACCGGACCTGTAATCCTTTGTATCGACAAGAGCTCCTACCTTCCTGTAAAATCGAAGACCACTACAGAGCAGATGGGTACATCCATTGAAGTTGAGTCTGTAATGAGCGATTATAAGGAAGTCGAAGGGGTTGTCATGCCCGGTAAGACAACTGCCATTGCCAACGGGATGGAGGCAGGAGTGATAAGCTTTGATAAGATCGAGGTTAACATTCCCATCGAAGATGCAGTGTTCAGCCTTAAGTAAGGTAGCACAGACAGATAAAACGGCACTGATCCTCAGGAATAAAAGAGATTAAGGAAAGGCGACCGGAAGGTTGGACTTC
>CAZBQM010000019.1:36224-38470 GCA_964494045.1 uncultured Rikenellaceae bacterium | reverse complement strand
GAATCCCAGTCTATGGGAGAAGGATACGGATTACCTATGAGGTTGAAGCCGTCGGTATAGGTATGGTTGTGATTATAAAGTGTGATTGAAAGGGACCCGTTGTTGACCACTCCGGAGATATCGATGGTTTTTGGACCTGATGTTGATCCGGTATTGACCGTATAACCATTCAGCGGATTCAGGATGTTTGCCGGAGTCGTGTAGCTGACCCAGCCTGAAGAGGTCCTTGCCTCATCAAACCTGTAGATTGAAGGGAATGATGAACTAAGGTTTATGTCGTCGGCAAGCTCTGATACCTGCGAGTTCGTGAAGGGAGAGCTTATATACCTGTAGCCGAAGCCGGAGGGAAGATAACGTTGCATGGTCAAAGTGCCGCTGACTTCTCCGGCTCCCTGACCATCTATCACTGCTGTTGAGGCGGCCGAGGAGACAAGTGTCAGAAAACCGTCAGAATGAAGAGTCCCGTAATTGACGGTCACCGTACCTGTGACATTCAATTCTCCAAGCAGAGAGACTCCGGAACTGTTGCAGATGGTAAGGTTCTTTATATTATTGCCGGTGAAAGTGTTAGCAGGAACCTGTTGGGTGGTGGAGCCGCAGAACTGCACAGTGCCTGACGAGGCATCAAGGGCCCCTTCAGATGTAACTGATCCGGCGATTTTCAGAGTATTTCCCGAGAGATTAAGTGAGGCTCCGGATTCAATGACCAGGTTATGAACCTCTCCGGCCATACCAGAGCTCAGCTGGGGCAGGACAGCGACATCGGGTATTGTTACATTTTGAAACAGGCCGGGTATTGACCCGCACGACCAGTTACCGGGATTGTTCCAGTCGTTGTTTACTGAGCCGGTCCAGGTCTGTTCACTTGTGACAGTAACATTTGCCAGATCAGAAAGCATTACTCCACAGCTATACTCATTTGATGCCCAGATGTTGTAGACTTCGGAAGCTGAGGGCATGATGGTAATTGCCACATTCCCTCCTCCCATACTGCTGACGGGCGGACCTACCGGGCTGTTGTTGCTGTTCAGGCGAAGCTGGTAAGAGATACCTGCCGGAGCTCCATAAATTATAATCTGGGTTGGAGAATTCAGACAGGCCTCCGGGTCGGAGACTGTATTATCTGAAGGTGGGACTGGATTTACTGTTACCGGCATTGATTCAGTAACACTACCCGATCCTGTTTCGGTGACACTCACGTTCATGTTGCCCGTAAGGTTCCATGTTACTGTTATGCTGTTGCCAGCCGCGACGGAGACAAAGCTTCCTCCCGTTACGGACCATGAATAGGTATGCCCGCTTACCAGTGGTGTTGAATATATTACCACAGAGTTGAGGCAGACAACGTCACTGCCTGATATTTCGGGATCGGGAATATCTGTCAGCGAAACGTTGTATGGATCTGTTACTGCAAGGCAGCCGCCTGTCACTGCCGTCTCCTGAAGGATAACACTTCCGTCGGGCCCCGGCCCCCACAGTATCTCCACAGTGTTGGTTCCCTGCCCCGACTGTATGCTTCCTCCCGTAACGCTCCACTGATAGATGATGCCGTCAACCTGTGGGGTGCTGTAGTTTGCAAGCGATCCTGCCGGAGTGGTGATGAGTCCGGATATCACAGGTGCCGGTGTCGGATTTAGTGTTATCCTAACAGAGGAGGTGAAGTCCCTGATTCCGGTACTCGAGGTGGCGTCGCGGACATAGGAAACTGAGAAGTCATAGGTCCCGGGTCCTCCTGCATCCAGTGCCGGGAGAGCATTGGATACCACAAGCGGATAGGGAGAGTTTGCTATATTGTCTACAGTTGTCTCATTGGAACCGTTAATAAGATATTTCAGGGTCCATGGAGCAGCTCCCGTCAGTTCAATATTGATGGTAACGGATGACCCGTCGTCGCAGATCGAGGCATCGCCACTGGTAATGGTGGCTGTGGGGAGACTTTCGGCTCCAAGGGTGAAATGGTTTATCCCGGCCAGGCCGACAGCCAGGTCCGATTGTATTGTCCCGGCATCCTGGTCGCCCCATAATCTGGTGTTCCCTCTGTTGATCCACGACATATCCCATTCGACTACGCGGAGTTTGGCCCTTGTGACAGCATCTGCCGGTATGATCGCGCTTTGCCCATCCCATCTGAGGACGACAGTCCCGGTCGAGGATGAAGCACCTGTCAGGGTCCAGTATTCATTATCACTTACCACATCAACCGGAGCCGTTGTTACATGAGGATCATAGGCTTCCTCAAGCGGATT
>CAZBQM010000019.1:1288-36214 GCA_964494045.1 uncultured Rikenellaceae bacterium | reverse complement strand
CGGCGACGGAAAGGTGTTCGAGACCCAGCGGACCATACCGCAATCCGGTCAGATCACCCACGGGAAAAGAGAACTTCGCACCGGCTGCCAGATATTTCCTGAAAGGCCCGTTTACAAATGAAAGCTGGCTTCCTCCGTCAACATGGCTTCCTGAACCTGACAGGTACAGGATGTTTACGTCATTTGTGCTTATGATACCGCTGGTCAATATAAGATTATGACCGACTTCTACCATTCCCGCGCCTGAAAGGGTAAGGCCGGCACTGTTGTTAATTTCAAGATCATAAAATCTTTCTGTCACCGAAGCTCCGGTGACGTTTATTGTCTGAGCTGATTTGCCATCAAATACCACCTTACACTTTCCCGGAATAAACCCTCCCTGACCGGAGGTGTTATTATCAATCAGGTTACCTCCTATAAAGACTCTTTTACCATAAATCTCATTGCTGAGTACAGTTGATGGGCCTTCGATTGTTATATCTCCAAGAGATTTGAACTCTTCAGCTGACAGTAACTTTTTACCTGTGCCCGAGAGTATTACATTCTGATATGGCTTGTAAATGTATCCGGGTTTTGAGGGAAGTACAGCCTCGTTATTACCAAAGAAATTAACTGTACTTGCAGGGGTGTTTACAAAATCATGAAAGTCTCCGCCGGGAAAGACAAACATTCCTTCAGGAGTGGAGGTAAGCTTTAGGGTCCCCCCTCCGCCCACATTTCCAAGATTGTGAAAGGTCGTCAGACCGACATCGAGGGTCCCGTTTATTGTAACTGAATAGGCAGAAGCCGAGTTGTTGTTGATAGTTACGGTATGTCCGGCACCAATAATAACCGGATGTCCGTTGGGATCGAAACCGCAGGGAACCCCGCCTTCCGTAACTGACCAGGTATTGTCATTAAACCAGTCTCCGGACTTAATGCTGTAAAGCGTGAACTTATTCGTGAAGTTGGGACTGTAACCAGCCGTATACTCCCCGTCAATATAATTACATCCCGTAAAGTTAATACTGTGACTCACCGGATCGATGGCTGTACCATTTGTTCCTCCCTCAGGGATCCATTCACTGTTGAAAAACCTGCCGGCATAATAATCCGTTTCGTCACCTGTTACGTCTTCAGCGACATAATTATAGTGATGGTTGGCAGTAAATGGCTGACTTAAACCTTCCGATGATATACTCCAGTAATAATTTAATTCATCACCTTCCGGCAAAGCCATAACCGGATGATACCGGTTAACAGGTACAACAGTGATGGAAGCTCCCGTATTCAAATTTGATGTGAAGCCTAAGGATACAGGGGTGTATTTCCCGGCTACACCAACAGGAAAGGTGAAGGATGAAACACCTCCGGGGAAAATTTTACTGACGCCCGAGTCGGAGATGACTCCGTTGAGAACTATCATCTTTGTATTGTCAGCCGTACCTTCGACTGATGAGTTAATCCCCATAGTCAGAAGATAATCATCGATATAAAGCAAACCCTGTGAAAAGGTCAGTATCCCGTTTATTGTACAGTTATCAGTAATGTTGACCCCTGTTGTATTGTTTATGATGATATTCCCCAGTTCTCCACCCAGGCTTATCGAAATGCCCTGGGGCCTGGAGCCGCTGAAACTGATACCTCCCACAGCATAGGGACTGTAATGCTCAGATTCGTTCGTAAGGTCACCGTTAAGGTAGATATCATTGCCTCCGTCATCGAGAACACCGCTGAGAATTGACATATTTCCGCTAACCCTGAGAGTAGTATTGGATGTCAGTGAAAGAGTGTCAGCCGGCGAAACAGAGAGATTGGCAAAGTTGGTCAGGTTTGATCCGTAACCAGTTATGCTGGCTGTTCCCTGACTGTTGAAAAAGGTTGTCTGGGTGATAAGTCCCGGCTGATAGCCTCCACTGGAAAGACCTGCTGCCGCTGAATTGTTTCTGTTGACAAGCGATCCTCCGATTGTGACATTCAGACCGTTTGCCCTGAATGATGAGTTGCCGTTGATAACAAGGTTATTCCCGAGAGTAAGCGGATATATATTGAGATCAAGGATCTTTGGATTTACTTCGGCGTCAACTTCCAGATTAAAAAGGGGTACAGATGTCACCATGTTGAAACCTGAAGAGGCAGGAGTGTCTGCAGAACCGAATCTTACTGTTCCTCCTGTGATTCTTGAGGTGTCGGGAACCACATAAAAATCAATTACCGAAGGCTCGTTGAACGAATTGATGATTTCCAGAGTTCCTCCGCTCATGCTGAATTTACTTCCGGTATTAAGTATTTCAAATATACCCCGGTTGGGATTTGCATTTTCACCGGCAACCGTAACCACACTTGAAGGATTACTCTGAATATAATTGAGCGAACCGGTATTGATGGTCGTTCCTCTCCTTATCTGACCGTTGACAAACAGCGATCCGCCACTTATTATTATTTCGGGGATTCCTCCCGATGAATAGACTATATCGTTGTTGAGCGAGGTGCCGCCTGTACCGATATTAACGGCTCCCGCCATTATTTCGAGCCTGCCGTCGAGGATAAGATCGGTGGAGTTTGTTGCAGCCGGTCCTCCTATAGTGATGGTTCCCCCGTTGGCAGATAGTGACCCGCTGGCAGGTATGGTAAAACTTCCTGAATTGGTCAGGTTCAGAACAAGCGGACTGGAGAGCCTGAAGGTACCGTTTGTAAGGGTCAGGGCAGTGGGGAGATCAGTGTTTAAAGTGAGGACATCGGATACCACCTCAAGAAGGGTATTTCTTGAATTGCCTTTATTGACTTCAATAATGTTAAAGTTGGTTGTGATGCCCGAACCTGCAATCTGTCGGTTGATGCCACCGGCAAAGGTGACGTTGCAGACCTGGGAGATACCGGTCCGCATATTGAAGATTCCGTTGTTGACCAGGTTACCGTGAATCGTCATTGTATTTGTGGCGGCTCCCGTGTTGCTCACATCGAAGGTTGCAGCAGCGCTTACGTTGACATCTCCAAAAACTATAAGTTCCTGGGGAGTGTTAAAGGAGTTCATGAACCTGAAGGTCCCGCTCAGTATATTAAGGCTTGAATCGACTGTAACAGTCCTTGTTGTACCTGAGGTGTTCAGACGTGAGAGACCTTCTCCCTTTATGCATAACTTACCTGAGACTTGTATCGCGGCATCAGGAAGGGTTATGTTTTTGCTTTCACCAGGAGAAAAGGAAAGATTATAATAACTCCTGAGAGGTATGCTGCTTCCCCCGGAAAGGTAGTCAGCAGGCAGCGTGAATGAGGAGATTCCGGTGGCTGCTGTACTGTAGTATTCAATACATCCACCCCCGGATGCAAGAAAAGCTCCGAAATCCCCGCCAGGGAAGGTAGCCGTTGCAGCAGCAGAAGATATCCTCAGAGTGCCTGAACCTCCTTCAGGATTTACGTAGATACCGAAGTTATGGCCGGTTGTGGTAGAGATATCAAGTATTGAACCTTTGTGTATACGCAAGGACCCGGCAGCAATATTGTTCAGGCTTTCAGAAACGGTAACGGTATGATTTACAATGCCATCCCCGATAACTACAGGATTGACTGATGTGGGAAGCGATCCGTCGGGAGCGCCACCTGTTCCGGTTGAGCTCCAGGTATTGGGATCATCCCATGGTCCATCCTGCCTGCTGTAAAAGACTTTTATGTTTGAGAAGGCAGAGAGGTCACCGGCTGAATAGTTGCCGTCGATGATATTCTCTGATGGGAACTGGATGGTGTTGGTTGCATCGATCACCCTCGAGTTATCGTTGTAAGGAGCCCATGCATAAGGACGGTAAACCGATGGTATATAGGCAGGCTCTGAGCCATGGATATCAGATGTCGGATAGCGGAAGGTATGGGAGACTGAGCCGGCAGGGATTCCGCTGAATCCCTGGGAGGTAACTACCCAGTAGTAGCTGAGAACGGATGGTGATGTGGCGAAGGGATGGGTTTTGTTGACCGGGCGGACAGTGACTGAACCCCATTGTGATGGGGCAGAAGAAAAGCCCGTTGTAAGAGGTGTGTAGTCATTTTCTGTTCCTATCGGGAACAGGAACGAGGCTGGAGAACCGAAGACCCGTGTCACACCGGGATCACTGTGATTTCCCGCGAGGCGGATCATCTTTGTTGCTGAAAAGTCTGAAGAAGTTCCTGACAGGGCATCATAAATGTTTGAACCGGGGCCCAGCCTAAGATTAAGTGCTGCAATATCGAGAATGCCTGAAGCCAGTCGCAGGTTACCGTCGACGGTCTGATTGGCCTGAAGGGTTGTCGTACCGCTTCCTTTGTTCAGAGTAAGATTACCGAAGCGTCCGGTTCCGGAGCCACCGATTATCTGGTCGCCTCCACCGTTGAGAATTATTGATCCTCCGGCCTGACTGACATGACTGCCGGAGTTGAAGATATCACCTGCAACAGACACAGAATGTCCGACATCGTTTATAATGGCTGAGTTACCAATGGTCAGCGAGCCCCGGAGAATGAGTGACTGCGAATAGATCTCAGTGTTCGAACTATCGGCAATAATAAGGTTATAGATTCCATTCCCGTTATGCATCGTCCCTGCATTTGTGAATCTCTGACCGTTTTTCCCGTTAAAGGTTGTGGTGTTGGTCCCCGTTTCATATTCAGAACCAGTATCAACGGTGAAATTCCGGCCTACAGTCACGTCATTCCCGTTGGCGTTGAACACCGCATTGTTGTTGATATTCAGGTCGTTTTTTACAACGAGAGACTGCCCGGGAATGGCAGGAATAGAAGGGGAAGAGTTACCTGTATAGGCCTGTATCTGTCCCTTGTATGTTGCCGAGGTGCTTGTGAAATTCAGGTTCCAGAGAGGTACGGTGGAGTTGAAAAAAGCATTCCTTGAACCTGGTATTGTAATGTTAATCGTTCCACCGGTCACAGATGAATTATTGAGGTTACTCCCGATTATCATGCTGAAGCTAGTGCCGGCTCCTCCTGTAAGTGTTGTTGGCGACAGGATGTTTATAGTACCTCCGCTCATCCTGAAGACGTTATCCGGATAGGGCAGGGTAAAGGAGGCATATATATTAAGACCGCTTATGTAGTACGAATTCCCCAGGATATTCAGTGTCCCTCCTGTCATGATGAAAGCACCCCTATGAGTGCCAGAGATATACGAAGTTCTTATACAGTCGGTTGTAACCTCACCCGACTCTATAAGCAGTTCGCTCTGGTCACGCATAACGATTCCCTGTTCGCCGTTGGCTTCCAGAGTCCCCATATTGCTTACCCTCAGACTACCATATACCACAATTGATGAAGAGGAGCTTGAGTTTGTGAAGGTAACGCTCCCGCCATCGATCCATAGTCTTGCGTCAAGATCAATGTTGTAGACAGAAGTTGAAAGGCTCGGGATTATTATATTTGGTCCGAGGCGTACTGTCCCGGCAAGCAGTCCGAGTGCGTTGGGATTTTCAATTTCAGGAGGATCGTTCAGAGGTGGACTTGACTGCTGGTCATTACGGCCAAAGAGCTTGAAGTTGGAACTGTTGTCGGCATCGATGTTCAATACAAAAGTTTTGTCAATGCCTTTGTCAATCTCGATCCTGTAAAGATCGGTCTGACCCTGGCAAAGCAGGTTCTGGTCGGCAGTTGTGTTGTTGAAGACCAGGTCGGCACGTCCGGTCGATGGAGTTGCCGTATATGAAGGGTCAGTCTGGTTGGTAAGCCTTACCGTCCCCTGGTTGGTGAAGTCACCATTTACTGTAAACCTGTGTTTTGCATTCCCGGTACCCAGACCAATGCTTCCTGAAGTATGGATGAAGACATCACCGGTGACAGAGATGCCCCGGGCTATTGAGTTTCCGTCATTGATGCGGAACAATCCGCTTTTTATCGTCAGGTCACCGTTAACGATCATATTGCCTGTAAGGGTAGATGTAACTGACGGGGCGGAATGGTTTATCACAAGATTATTGTATGTGAGCTGGGAAAAAGTGTATCCCGATGAATTGTAGTATTCGACAGTTCCACCGCTGGCTGATACAAAATCATCAAAGTTACCCGAGGGGAACAACGCGGTTGACAGCCGCAGCAGTCCTTTCCCTCTTAATACTGTGAAGTCGTGGGAGCTAAAGTTGCCAAGGTCGAGGGTTCCTCCTTCATTTATCTGCACCGACAGAACCTTCTCTCCGTTAGCGGTGGAAGTGACAGTACGTCCGTTAAGTATAACGACTCTGTCATTATCATCGGGTACAGAAGGACCTACAGACAGTGTGCCTGAAGGGTCGGCGGTCCAGGTTTCGGCATCGTTCCAGTTTCCTGATTTGTACGAGTAATAGGTTGTTATTACCGGTTCTTCCCTGGCAGTCCATTGTCCCTGCAGTACAGATGATCCTGTTACTATCATCGGATTTACGCCGGCAGGAGAACCTGTTCCCGGAAGGGTCCATGCACCACCTGTATACAGGTAAGGTATATAATTTGCCTGGTCACCTCCATCCCCTGTCTCCTGGGGTACCGCGTAAGTCATTGTGACCGAGGCATTGATGTTGCTTAAGTTCGATGTTGTTACATTCCAGTATTTTTCGAGGTCGGTACCTGCTGCCGAAGGTGGTCCCGGAGCAGTGGAGGCTACCGCACGCACAGCCACTGAGGCTGTTCCGAAAACCGACGCCGTCAGTTCTGTGATTTCGAAGGGGGTATACAGTAAGCCTGTTCCCAAAGGATAAGTTATAATAAATTCACCCTGTGAATTTCCTTCCTTTATAAAAGATCCGCTGCCGTCGCATATTATCATATGATTGTTATCGAAGGAGGCAGAAGTGGTGACTGAAGCCCCGGCAGACAGCGTTATATTATCTGATCCTGAGCCCAGGCTCAGGTTCCCGTTTGCCAGATCGAGATTGTTGTTTATCCTGATATCATTAAGGATGGTTTTTGTGTTTCCCCCGTCGATGACAAGATTTGTATAGGTGAGAGCCTGAACATTCTGGGCCCCGGAACGGGCGTAGATGACTGTTGCGTTGTTCCCGTTGACAATGATACTGCTGGTGCCTGTTCCCGAAAGACTGAAAGGGGAGTCTCCTAACAATATAAGGGTACCGTTTGCAGGTGACTGGGCCATTGAGAAGGTAGAGTTGTTAACGCCGTTCTCGTTGTTTGTCACCAGGGTGTTTCCAACAGTCACCTGACCTTCGAGGAGGTAGAAAGATCCATTACCCCTCCGGCTTGTCCTTGAGCCGATATAGCTGTTAATATTAAGTGAACCACTGATGATAAGTTCGCGGATGGATGAGTAAAATGTATGATTGTAAGTAGTATTATTTGAAACCGGATCGATCCCTGATCCCAGGCTGACAGATGAACAATGTAATGCTCCGCTGCCGTTTACCTGGCAATCAATGCTGCCGTTACTAAGGTTGTTAAGTGTAACGCTTCCGTTTACAGTAAGTGTAACCCCGGCATTAACAGATAAAGTGGCATTATCACCAGGAAAAGTTATTGAGGCACATGTTGCATCAGCTGTTACTGTAACATCGATGTTGGTATTTATCCAAACATCGGATGTTGCCGTCGGAACTGAATAACCGGAACTTCCTCCGGAAGTATTGGACCAGGTGGAGGTGGAGTTCCAGTTACCGTCTCTTACAGCATACCTTGTCTGGGCTTTTGTTCCGGCAAAAAAGGCAAAAAGAACCAGTATCAGGAACAAAGTCTTGAAGGAACAAGCTCTTGTTTTCATTATAACAAGTTCAGAACCACGAGGGTTATGAAAAAAAGTATTGTTACTGCAGTACCAGGGAAGCTTCAGCATATCTCTCGGGTCTTACATCTGAAGGAGCCGAGTAGGTGACCCTGATCTGGCCCGATTTCAGATCAGCTTTCCCGTTAAGATTGAGCTGAAATTTCCTGGATGAGTTTGGAGTATATACAGCCACTCCGCTTGCAATACCCAGACGGGTAACCTGACCGGAGGGTGAGATATGTTCCGCGAGAATATCACCATAAACCGAAATGTTGCCTGAACGGTTTAAGGTCATGCTTAGCCTGGGAATGGTGTCATTCTGATATCCGAGTTTCAGGTCTGTCAGAGAGATTTTATAAGATTGCTGGCCCGATCTTATTATGACAGGAATTGTGATCCCGAAGATGGGAGTTAATCTTATAGCAATATTTGACGTGTCTGCCCTGACCTGCTCAGTACCCAGGGGATCAAGCCTTGGCACAGATCTGAAATACAGGTGTGACCTGTACTCCCCATCCGTAAGTTCATTGTTTCTTTGCAACTGAATTTTGACCACCTGCGACTCGTTGGGTGCAAGGGTTACCGTGCGCGGGAAAAAACGGACATAACGGTCTGCAAATCTCTGGTCCGGATCGGGTTCGGTAATGGTTTCAAAACCACCGTCCTCCTTCATCCTCATCTGGATAAGGGAGACAGCATAGGTAGCAGAGTCCTTTCCTATATTGGCAAGGTTAAGGTCCATCGATCGTTTTGATCCGTCAAAGACTACTCTTCTGGGTGTAATCAGAAGATCCCCCTGTGCTTTCAGGGATAGCGGCAGGATGATCTGCATGAGGAAAAAGATCCCCATGCAGTTCATTATAATCCTTGCCAGTCCCGGATGCCTGATCGCGGCAGGATTTCCTGGTTTTTTATCTGACATTTTTAATTAATGGTCGCTTAGTTGAAATCGAAAGTAATTGTATAGGTTCCGGTATAGATCCCCACTGGATTATCATGGAGATTACCGACATTAAGTGTGGCGCCTACATTGACTATCTGAAATCCGTTCTGAAGCAGTCCTGCCCCCGGTCCCTGCGAAGGATCAGACATCCAGTCGCTTACGACCATGGTTTTTGCACTTTGCATATGTGTTAATACCACAGGATCTTCAGGTAATTTGATTGAAAATGAAGCGTCAACTTCACCGCTTACATGGAAACTGGCAGCATTATGTGTTCCAGTACCACGGTATAGAGTTCCAAGCACCGAGATGCCGCTGGCGGGAGTGACAGTGATCTGACCTCCCGCAGGGCCCGGTGCAAACCGGCCAAAATTGAGCTGCGAAGTCTCACTTGCAGTAAAAACCGGGATTATCTCGGCAACAATATGACCGGTTGCACCCACAGGGGGCATTCCCTGGCCATAAGCCGGCATCACCGCTGCAATATATAGAATTATAAGGCCGGATAGTATTTTTCTAAACCCTGCCATAGTTAATTCTGTTGTTATATTCAACAGTCGCTTGCTACTGATAGTTGACGGTCACTGGAAACCCTGCAGCATTTGTATATGTTCCTGGTACCTGTGATGCCCCTACGTTCAGGGTAGCTCCAACATTCAGCGTACCGGCTCCGGCACCTGAGAGTGTAATTGTCCCGGAAGGAAACGAAGTAAAGGCATCAATCAGCATGGTCTCAGTCCCGGTTGTCCTTGTAATGGTGTGGTCGCTGGGCAGGGTAATGGTTAGTACACTGTTGTTGTTCCCTGTTACGCTGAAAGAAGCAAGGGTGAAGGAGCCAAATACGCCCGGACCAGTGGTTGACCTTAATGAGGTCTGGGGGTTAAGAACCACATCACCTCCCCCTCCTGCAACTATTTCACCAAAATTCATGTTAGCAGAATTGGTGATTGAAAGAGGAGTCAGGATTACAGCAGTTGCGGTGGCTGTCGTTGTCGCACCAGATTGTGCAAATACGCCTGCAGTGAATGCAAGCATAATAAGTGAAAGGGCAATTGTTTTTGTTCTTTTTTTCATTTCTGTCTGTGTTAAGTTTGTTGTTTGCAATTGGGTATTATTGTTTGTCTGTATCTTTAGTCATAGCAACAAAGGCCTAACCAGGAGGGATTAACCCTCGGACCATTTTTTGTCAGCGTAAAAATAATTCATTAAAACAGCGGGTAAAACTAACAAAATTTAGAAGTAATTAACAATTCGAAATACTTATTCACAGTTATCGCCGGATTTCTTATTTTTATTATCAGATGCAAGTTGCTGAGGTAAAGAGCAGTTACTGAAGAAAAAATTAGTAAAAAAAATTTGAATATTTTTAGTGTTTCAGTAAACGACTATTTGTTCTGGAGATGACAAAGCATAGCTGAAGCATTATTAATGGAGTTGAATGCCATGAAAGGCGAAAAGTCATTAATATTGTAAGGACTAATTTCCTGTTATAATTTAAATTTCCTGATCATGAAGCATATTCCTTTATTCCAGGTAATCCTGTTGCTGGCACTGCTGGCCTCTCCCCTTGTTTACTGCCAGAATACGCCCGCAAAGGTGGTGGCCGGCATTCCCGTGAATTATGATGAAAGTCTCACAGGGACTTACGTACTTCCCGACCCCTTGCTCATGTCCGACGGCAGACCTGTCGCGAAGGTCAGTGACTGGGAGAAGATACGGCGCGGTGAGATCATCGCCCTGTTTGAGAAATACCAGTTCGGGAAGGTTCCGGGAAGGCCGGATGACATGACTTTCAGGACTTTTGAGAGCGGAACGCCTGCCTATGACGGCAAGGCCATGAGGACCCTGGTGACCATTTATTTCACATCCGATACCTCCGATCACAAAGCTGACCTGCTTATCTACCTGCCGGCTGACGCCAGCGGTCCCGTTCCCCTTTTTCTGAACCTGGGGTTCTCACCCAACTCAGCCAGTGTAACTGATAAGGGGGTAAGAGAGGGATATATGTGGGGACGTGACGGTAAAAGGATTCCTGCTCCTGCCGGATCGGGTTTCGGAGCCATAGATGTTGAGAAGTTTATCTCTGAAGGTTTTGGGGTTGCAACAATCTATTACGGTGATATAGAGCCCGATTTTGCCGAAGGTATCAGATATGGGATCAGGTCATGTTACCTCAGGCCCGGACAGCAATATCCGGATGCCGGCGAATGGGGGGCCATTTCAGCCTGGTCGTGGGGACTTTCAAGGGTTATGGATTATATCGAGACCAACAGGAGCATTGACAGTAAGAGAGTGGCACTCTTCGGGGTGTCCAGGTTGGGGAAGACTGTTTTATGGACCGGGGCAAGGGACCAAAGGTTCGCCCTTGTAATTGCCAGTTGTTCGGGAGAAGGGGGAGCTGCTCTTTCGAGAAGGGAATATGGTGAGAACATAGCTCACATGACCGATTCGACACGTTATTTCTACCAGTTCTGTGCCAACAGGGCAACTTTTTCCACCGATCCCGGAAAATCACCCGTTGATGCCCATATGCTTGTTGCACTTATGGCTCCGAGGCCGCTGCTTCTTCAGACCGGAGATACAGATGACTGGTCCGACCCAAAGGGAGAGTTCCTGGCCGCCGTGGCTGCAGAACCAGTTTATGCACTTTATGGGAAGAAAGGTCCGACCGACAAAATGCCTGCTGCCGGAGTTCCTCTTCTTAATGACCTGGGTTATTACATGCATGAAGGGGGACATGGATCACTTCCGGCCGATAATGACATCTTCATCACGTTTTTGAAGATGCATCTCTCTGCGAAGAGATGAGATGAGAAGCTTTCCGGGATTCAGATGCGGGTGAAGACCAGGTCTTCTCCCGTATCCTCAAAGTCGTCATCTCCGTTCATGTCGCGGGTTATAAGCAACGATTCACCGTCTATTTCATATTCTCCCTGAACAGTGAGCCTGAAGAAGCCGATATTTTCAGTGTAGTAGGAGGTGTCGGGTCCGTACCATGCCACATCCCCGGTGCATCTTTCTGAGTCATCCATGATACAGGTACCGAGCTCTTTCAGCTTGAAGGTCATCCTGTTGTTTTTTACCGAAAGGGAGCCTTTCAGTCCAAGAACCATCACAATGGATCCAGTCGATTCACGGCTGATGACATAGACCTCGGTATATGAGTTTTCGGTCATGGTTAGGGTTCTGCTTGTGACATAGGAAGTCTGATCTGCAAGGATGATATCGTTGCTGATCCAGTTGCCTCTGTAACGGGTGTCACCGCTCTTTTCACAGGAGGGGAGTATTACAAATGCCATGACTATGACAAGGCAGATAAATGCGCTTATGTAGGAGGAGGGCTTTCCCATTGGTCTGATTTTGGAAATAAAGTTAATATTTTTTGGAAAATCAAAGTATATCCTTGTCCCGAACCTGCTTCAGCTCTCTGATCTTCCTCACATGCCGACCTCCCCTTTTTTCATGGCATTGCCATAGGTCTCAATAGCCCTGCGCCTGGCAGCCTCATGTCCGACCATCGGTGCCGGGTATCCGGGCAAATCGCATTCAGGGACCCACTTTCTGATGTAGATTCCCCTGGGATCGAATTTTTTCTGCTGGGTTAAGGGATTGAAGATCCTGAACCATGGGGCGGCATCACAACCAGTCCCCGCTGCCCATTGCCAGTTGCCATTGTTCGACGAAAGTTCATAATCGAGCAGCTTTCCGGCGAAATAGGCTTCACCCCACCGCCAGTCGATGAGCAGATGCTTGCAAAGAAAGCCCGCAGTGATCATCCTTACCCTGTTGTGCATAAAGCCTGTGGTATTGAGCTGGCGCATTCCCGCATCAACAATGGGATAACCGGTTTCGCCATTGCACCAGCGTTCAAATTCACCAGGGTTGTTCCGCCATGGAATATGGTCAAAGGCAGGTTTGAAATTATCTGTCACAACATCCGGGAAGTGGAACAGTATCTGCATAAAAAACTCCCTCCAGATAAGTTCACTGAGAAAAACATGATTCTCCCTGAATGCCTTTGTAACAATCTCCCTGATGCTAACTATCCCGAACCGAAGGTGAGGAGAGAGAAGGCTTGTCCGGTCGTCTGCCGGGAAATCCCTGAACCTGTGGTACCCGGGGATAACCGTGAGGTCATAGTCACGTACCCTGATTCCGGAAGGAAGGATACCAAGCTCTTTCTTCCCGGGAAACATTTTTCCGCAAGAGTGAAAGCAGCCTTCTGGTCTGGCAGCCCGGGTTACAGAGAAAGGCAGGGGGAGTTCATGAAACCTGCGCAGCCAGCGGTTTTTATACGGGGTAAAAACTGAATAAGGCTTTCCGTCATCTTTTACAATATCCTCTTCACCAAAAATAACCTGGTCATTGAACCGGCGAAGAGAAATACCATGTGATGCCAGAAGAATCCTTGCCTTTTCATCCCTGTCAATGGCATATGGTTCGTAGTCCTTGTTTATAAAAACGCTTTCGACAGGGTATGCAGTTGCAAGTTCATCAAGCTTGACAAGGGGATCACCCCTGAGAACAAGAATTGATCCACCGTATGGAAGCAACCTGTCATTCAGCGACGAAAGTGTATCGTAAATAAAATTAAGCCTGGGATCATCATGGCTCAGATCATCAGTAATGCCTGTGTCGAAGATAAAGACCGGGAGAACAGGCAGGCCGGCACTAATGGCTTTGTCAAGTGCCGTGTTATCGTGAAGTCTCAGATCTCTTCTGAACCAGAAAACATTTATCTTCATTATTCCTCAGGGCAGGTTTTCAGGGTTTATGGGATGGAGGCATGTATTTCTCTATATCGTCAACAGCCAGCTTTGAGCTTAAAATCAGTTATTCATTTTTTTCAGGAGGCTGGGCAGAAGTTCATCCTTCACATAAAGGAATCGTGGTTCTATACGGAGTATTTCCTCATAGACGTTCCTGGCTGATGCCAGCTCGCCGGTATAGGTGTACGACTGTCCGATTATAACAAGCAGGCACATGTAGTTCCAGTTTTCCTTCAGACCGGTACGGTCTTTCTCCATCATCTCCCTTGCTTTAAGAAAGTAAGCTATCCCTTCAAACTTTGAGCCTCCGAAGGTTGACGGCATATAAAACAGGATGTTACCATACTGGACATATGCAAAGTAGTTGTTGGGTCCAGACTCAAGGGCCTTTCTGGCATGATCAATGCTTTTGAGGCCATTAAACGGAGCAGAGAGTTTGTTCAGAGCTATCCTGAATCCGTAAAATGCACATCTGTAGGCATTGACTACTGACCTGTCATGGTTTTTGCTTTCGAGGATGTCAATGTTCTTTTCGGCAAGAGTAAGGTATTTCCTTGCTTCATCGCGCAGATTAAAACCTATACAATAACCTATATAGCCATACTGGTAGTTGACCAGTTCGGCCAGCCTCTCATTGTCAGAAGGCTTCTGAGCCTCCATTCCATCAATTACCTTCTTCCATATCTCCATCCGGTTGTTTATATACGCGCTGTAGACTTCCTGTCTTACTCCGGCTGCGTAAAGAGGTGCAATGATGCAGGTAAGCAGGATTACGGTCAGTATCAGTTTGTTTTTCTTCCTTTCCATTCAAGAGTGCCGAAGTAATGGTTAATAAAAGCTTTATATACAATGAAACCTGGATATGCCTGTAAAGGTATCATATGTTGAATTAATTCAGACTGTAATGGTAAAAGTTTAGTTGTATCATAACTGATAAATGACTATATTAGATTACCTAAACTAAGCGCATATGTGGGAAAGAAGTGATTTCAGATTGCATGTCCTTCATCTTCGTCGCTTCATTTATTTCATGGTGCTTTTAATATCATCTCTGGCTGTTTCGGGCCAGGGTAGCCTGAAGAGCAGTTTTGATGTGAAGGATTTTGAGACTGCACGGAAGTGTGGTTCGTGTCATCGCGGAACCTATCAGCAGTGGTCACAGGCCATGATGTCGCAGGCCTATTCCCATCACTGGGACGAAATAGAGTATTTCGACCTTGCTGTGGCTCATGCCGCTGCAAAGCCTGAGTTGAAGGATGCCGTCGACGGCTGCAATGGCTGTCATACTCCTCTGGCCTTCATGGGAGGCAGGGAATTTCCCCCGCCACGGCCTTCGGAAAAGAGTATTGCCAACGAGTCGGTGTCGTGCGAGGCCTGTCATCTTATAAAATCGGCAGCTACTGATCCAGCCTTTAATTTCAGCTATGTGGTCGAACCTGGTACTACAAAATACGCGGTTCGTGAACCTGCAGTGAAATCTCCGGCTCACAAAATAGTGACAAACGATTTTTATAAAACCACGGAGTTTTGTGGCAACTGTCACAACGAACAGAGTCCTTACGGTGTTTGGGTGAAAAGCACACAGCTGGAGTGGAAGGATGGTCCTTATGCAAAGGAAGGTGTCAGGTGCCAGGATTGTCATATGCCCAGGGGAGGTCCATACCTGAATGCCCTTATGACAAAACCCTATGACGATGCCAGGCTTCATCTCTTCCACGGAGCTCATGATCCGGGAAAGGTAAGAGGCACAATCGAACTCAGGATTGAACCTGATATCCGTGAGGCTGAGCCGGGAGAGAAAATAATATTCACCGTTGCCCTTTTCAACCAGAAAACAGGTCACAAATTCCCATCAGGTTCTGTCGAGGACCGTATAGCCTGGCTTAATGTCGAGGCCGTGGATTCAAAAGGCAAATCGTACCATCTGAACGTTGATAAAAAGGGTTTTGAGGGAGAGGACTACACTATTTCAGGCGATTATCTTGCCTACCAGGATCTTGCAGTTCCGCTTGGCCTGCCTGATTTCAAAGGTGTTCAGCGCGATGGCATACCTTATGGCAACCGCATCTTCAGAATGCCATATTTTGATCCCGAAGGCAGGATGACCATGATGCAGTGGAACACCAAATCGCTGGGTACCGACTACAGGATAGGTCCCAGGGAGACCAAAACCGAGAAATTCACCTTCAGTATACCCTATGATGCCGCACCGGGCACGATGACGGTCAAAGCAGTACTCAATTACCAGCTTCTGGTGAAGCCGGTAGCCGACCTGCTCAAGGTGCCGGCCGAAGAATCGGGAATAATTGCTGTGAACGAACATTCGACCACTGTGAATATATTACCCTGAAACTTTTTTTTCAAACCGGACAAATCTGAAAGACATGAAAAAAGTTTACCATCTGTTAAGAGTGGCTCTACTTCTGATACTCTTCTTCCCGGGGAACAGGGCCGAAGCTATTCCAGCCTTTGCCCGAAAATACCAGATAAGCTGCCAGGTATGCCATTCTCCGGCAATGCCCCGACTTAAGGCCTTTGGAGATGAATTTGCCGGAAACGGATTCAGAATGACTGACTATGAATCGCCCAGGTATTTCATCGAGACTGGTGACCAGGATCTTTCACTCTTCCGGGAGTTGCCTCTTGCCATCCGCCTCGACGGTTTTGCCTCTTTCAACTTTGCTGATAAGGGGAGCGTTGACTTTGGTTCTCCTTTCGTTCTGAAGATCCTCTCAGGAGGCGAGATATCAGATAAGCTGTCGTATTATTTTTATTTCCTGTTCAATGAAAGAGGATCTGTGGCCGGTGTCGAAGATGCTTTCGTCATGTACCACGATTTCCTGAACAGTGGAATAAACCTTTACCTGGGCCAGTTTCAGGTCTCTGATCCTCTTTACAAGGGAGAACTAAGGTTCAGCCTTGAACCTTACAGGATTTACAGTGCTGCACCTGGTAATTCTTCGGCTGACCTTAAGTACGACAGGGGAATTATCTTTGAAAAGGGATTTTCAACAGGCACCGACATTGTTGCTGAGATTGTGAATGGAAGCGGCATAGGTGAGGCAGGTGAAGGTTACCTTTTTGACAAGGATAAGTATAAGAACTTTTTCCTGAGAATAAACCAGGCAGCCGGTCAATACCTTTCAGCAGGTTTCTTTGGTTATATGGGGAAGGAGGTCCTGAGAAATCCTGCCGGACCGTTTACGAACTCGATCAGGATGTTCGGTCCGGATCTTTCACTTAACCTCGATGACAAATTCATCATGAACCTCCAGTATGTTTTCAGAACAGATTCCAGGGTCTTTACTGATGAAGATGAGAGTATTATTGATGATGTGAAGACACATGGGGGCTTTGCAGAACTTATCTATGCCCCGAAGGGCGATCTGAGCAAGTGGTACCTGACCGGACTGTTCAACTATGTAGAATCTGATATTGAGTCACTCGATTATATTTCAGCCACCCTTCACGCAGGATACCTGTTGAGAAGAAACATGAGGGTGGTAGTTGAATATACACAGCTGATGAAGGGTGATGTCTACGGGAAGGTAAACGCTGGTGTAATCACTGCCTTCTGATTAATTTGGTTTACCTGGTAACAGGTTAAGGATAGGGTTAAAAAAGACGGGGGCCTGGAAGCCCCCGTTACTGTTTTTTCTGTGGCCTGGCGTTTCAGGCCTGACTTTGTCTTTATTTTCTTCTGCTGCTTTTGCTGTCCGAATCAGCCGATTTGCTCCTGCTGCCCGAAGAGGATGAGCTGCTGCTTTTACTCCTTTGTGAGGATGAGCTGGCAGCTGACTTCCGTGAAGAGGAAGAACCCGTTGCCCTTTGTCCGCCAGAGGAGGTCTGTGAAGAGCTTCTCCTTGACACTGAGGTTGAGGCGGGAGAGGACTGGCGCTGAGAGCTTCCGTTCCCTATGGCCGAAGTGTTGGTTCTGCTTCTCTGGCTGCCGGAAGAAGATGACTGCCTGGTGCTTGTGCCTTCGCTGCGGGTGGTGGAGCCGGTATTGCTTCTGCTGACAGTGGAAGAGGTGCTTCTTGTTGTGGTCCCTGTCTTTGCTGAGGAGCTGCCCGTTCTGCTTCTCTGGGTTGCTGTAGTCGACGACTGGCGGGTGGTTCCTGCTGCTCCTGAGGTGCCCTGGGAAGATCTTCTGGTTGCTGTTCCTGTTGCAGTGTTTGTTCCGGTTCCGGCCTGACGCGAGGTGGTCGAACTTCTGACTGTGGATCTCCTGTCGCCCGACTGTGCCGGTGAGGAGACTGACTGCCGGGTGGTTCTGCCTGGGTTCAGCCTGGTGTAGAGTGCTTCACCTTCTTTTCTCTGTTCGGGACGCGAGTAGGTGGTGCGGTATACTCCTTTGTTTACGTTGTTGGTGACATTTACCGAGTATACTCTTATGTTGTTGTAGTACACGTTGTTGTAGTAACCGATGCGGTGAGTGTCCCATCTGCGGAAGTGTCCGTAGTATTCAGGGTACCAGTGTGAGTGGTAGCCGTAGTAGTAGTGCCAGTAGTAAGGGCGCCAGGGTCTCCAGTAGGAAGGGTAGTAACCCCAGTACCATGATGAGCGCCAGACTGTGTAGCCAGGAAGGTAGATGAACCTTACTATCGGCCAGGCTGCAACCTCAACGTAGCTTGTTCTGACAACCGTAACCCGATTCCTTGCTGCACCGCCAGTGTAGCCCGGATTGGGAGTCTCATCGTAGATCGGTTCTATGATGTAGTTCCTTCCGTATAAGGCTTCGTCGCCGGTGACCTGTATCTGGACCGATCCGTCGCGTAACTTCTCAACCGTAAAGACTGCCACATCCTGGCTTTCTTTATTGTTGAGAACGGCCTGCAGTACTATGTTATGGACATTTCCATCGACGTAGTCGGTGACTTTTATATAGTCGATGTAGTTGTCGTTATTCAGGTCGAGGTTGTTTAACCTTGTGTTTTCATCGTTAAGGGCTCTTTCAAAACCCTCAATGGTCTCAGACTCCTGGAACAGCTTCATGGCTGCATAGAGGTTGAAGTTGTCTCCGGGGAGACCAAGATACTCATCAGGCTCCTGGGAGCCGGCTGCAGTCCCGACGGCAATCATTACTGCAAGGATCTGGGTTACAAAGAATCGTTTCATGACTTTAAGTATTAGAAGAACGTGTTTCACCATACCTGATGCAAAACTTGTGCCAATCCGGTTAACATAGCTCCTGAAAGGCTTTTCTGAAATCAAGTGGGTGAGCTAAGTTATTGAATGTCTCTCTGGTACCTCCTGTACCAATAATTGTTACTGATCCATAGTTGAAGATCCTCCCGGGCACCGACTGGTCTACATTCACACTTTCAATCTTTGAAAGATTCATCTCAAAAGTGCTACGGGCAATAAAACCTGTCTTGATGATTATTCTCCTGTTGGTTATTACAAACTCTGAAAGATATCTTTGGAGAAGGGGGTAGATGGTAAGCGTAAAAAGCGACTTAAGGCTCAGAAAGATGACCCAGTGATATTTTGTCTCAAACACCACTTCTTCATTCTTTATCAGATGATTATCAACGTATTTTCCCATATCACAGATATTTCGGATTTTTTATCAGGGGAACCGGATTGAAGTTCATTATCACATCATATACCCTTTTCCTGGTCTCCTCAGGTCCGGGGTTGAGTTCCTCTGTTGTGAAAGACCCCTTTAGGGGATCTATCTTTTCGTATACCATGAGGTAAAGGTCGTAAATAATTTCAAGGCTCAGCTGGTACCTCTCGCCTAGGAAGGGTTTGATTTTTCTGATAAGCTCACGTGTACTGCCGCTGTAAATACCGGCAACCCTGTGGTATTCGCCTATAAGGTTGCGGAATCCCTGACTTACCGGGGCTCCGAGGGCAATATCCTTAAGATCGTTTCTGCTTACATTGAATTTTTTCAAAAGGTCATCAGGGAAATAATTAAGGTTGTTCAGCTGGTCTTTCCTGAAGTCCCTTACTATATGGACAAGGTAGCTGAAAATAGCACATGGTGAAGCTGTTTCCCTGACATTAAAATAAGGTTCATGATAGCTGCCGTTTTCTTCCACAAGACCGGCCAGGTGAACAAATACCGATGCAGGAGATACTGATGCTCCCTGGGCATAATCGATAAAGGATTCAAAGGTTGGGAATCCGTCGTTGTTGATATCATAAACCATCGAGCGCGCAAAGGTCTCAAGGGGCCACAAGGGGATCCTGAACCTGTCTATGGTATTAATCAGCTCTTCCTGACTGTCTCTGCAACCCTCAGATGCTTCAAGCCTTCGTATCCATGAATCGACTTCGGCAAGGAAGGCTTTTCTTTCTGAAGGGCTAATCACGCTGTTGGTAGCTTTGTGATTATCTATCATATCATCAAGGGTCCTCATCATTTTATAGAAGACCTTTGCCGCGTGGAACCTGTCCTCTTCAAAGAAGCTGGCGGCTATAAGTATGTTAGGATGATCCTTTATGCTTTGAAAATCGATTGAATCAAAAATCTGCAGTGATATTTCCTTGAAACTATTCATCGTAGGTTTGCAGTGGTTAGTAATAGCTGATGGTTATCTGTTGCTGATTATCCTTTCTGAAACGAGTTTTGCTGACAGCAATACATTAGGGATACCGTTCCCCGGATGAGTGCTGCCTCCTGTGAAATAAAGGTTATGATACCTGTCGTGCCGGTTGTGGGGTCTGAAATATCCCATCTGGAAGATGTTATGTCCAAGACTTCCGAAGACCGAACCTCTTGAGATGTTACATGCCTGCTCCCATGTCTCGGGTGTGTAGGCTATTTCAAATTTTATATGTTTCCCGATATCTTCACCAACCAGTCGGCCAACCCGTTTTAAAACGCCTTCCCTGGCAGTTGCTTTCAGCTTTTCCCAGTCCCGGGGCTTATTAACGTCGAGATGCCCCGCTGCAACAATAGCTGAAAGGGTATCCTGGTTTTCAGGAGCGGCTCCCGGGTCACTTCTTGAAGGAGCATGAAGGTAGAAGCTCGGATCATCACCGACCGACTTATCCCTGAAAATGGCGTCGAGTCCTTTTTTATAGTTATCGGAAAGAAAAACACTGTGATGTCCGATCCGGGGATAGACTTTATCGAGCCCCCAGTGGAAACAGATGGCTGAACATGAATATTTCATCCTGTCGATCCGGGCTGCTCTTAAGCTGCCAGGGAGCAAATTCCTGTAAACATAGGGCAGATCGGCGTTGGCTACCACTATGCCGGCTTTAATTTCCTGCCCGTCCTCAAGCACAATACCTTCTGCACGGTTTCCTGAAACAATAATCCTTTTTACCGGGGTGTCGTATACAAAGCGGACCCCGCCTGAGACAGCCAGGTCGATCAGTACCCGGGCAATTTCATTCATCCCCCCTTCAGGGAAAAATGATCCTTCAGTAAGCTCGGCAGCCGGGACCATTGAGAAAAGAGCCGGTGAATCAAAGGGACTCTGACCGACATAAATGTTCTGAAACGTATAGGCCATCAGAAGATGGGGATGGATGAAGAATTTCCGTGCATAGACAAAATGAGGGGTAAAGGCTTTTATTCTGAAGAGCAGCGGAATATTTGAAGGAGTCGCAAACTGGAAGATATTATAGAAATTTCTTCCTACAAGCTTATCCATCGACTCCATGTATATCTCATAACCTTTCTTCACATATCTCTCAGATGCCCTGTAACTTCCCTGCTCAATAACCTCAAGCTGTTCCCTCATCCTGTTTTTGTCGGAGGTAAAATGAAGAACCGAGCCATCATCATAGTGAATACTGTAAAGGGATTCCAGGCTCTTAAGCCGGAAGGCTTTTTCAAAATCAAGGCCCAGGGCGCCGAATACTTCTTTGTAAATGCCGGGCATCAAAAGCATGGTAGCTCCCAGATCGAACCTGTGGCCGTCGCGCACAAGTTGGCTACATCTGCCTCCGGGTGTGGAATTTTTCTCATAGACGGTTACGGAATATCCATTCTTTGCCAGAAAGGCGGCAGTGGCTATCCCGCCAATCCCTGCTCCGATGACTACTACATTCTTTTCTTCAGACATAGATCTATTTATACATGTGCATGAAAGACGAACGAATTTGTCTTTTGTCACAGTGTAAAAGAAACAAAATTAAATTTTCTTTTAATGCACTGCAGAACACCGCAATAATTTTTATTTGATCATGTCCGGCATGAACAAACAGGGATTTATTTCTCAGGCAGTTCCTCGTCAGGGTTTGAATTGGGTTCAGTATGTTCACTACCGATATTTTCGGTTAGTTTTTTTATTACCCTGAACTGCTGAAAGAATTCCCTTGCTATAACTCTCAGCAGCGTATATACAGGGACGGCCAGTAACATCCCAAGTAGTCCGGCAAGGCCTCCTCCGATAATTATAACAAGGAAGATCTCGAGGGGGTGTGACTTCACACTTTTGGAATAGATGACCGGTACAAGGATATTATTATCTATAAAATTAACAGCTACAAACACTCCCGTAAGCTTCAGAACGGTTTGAAGAATCTCACCGTAGAGCCCTGCTGCCAGTGTGGAAGTAATGCCGAGGATTATTCCGATCACTGATCCTATTATCGGTCCGAGATATGGTATGATGTTCATCAGTCCGCCGAAAAAGCCGATAAGCAGTGCATTTTTAACACCGAAGATAAGCAGCCCTGTTGTTATGAGAGTCATAACGCCCAGCAACTCCAGCATCACTCCGATATAGTATCTGACGAGAAGTTGCTTCGAGTCGGTGATTACTTTTTTTGTTGCCTGATGATGTTTTTCGGGGATGAACAGCAGCAGCATGTTCTCAAACATATGTTCATCCTTTAGGAAGAAAAAGGCAATGAAGAGTATTGAAAACAGGCCGATAAAGATACTTCCTGCGGCACTGACGAAATTTCCAGCCAGGGCGCCTATGGTTCCCAGGTTTACCAGTGTTTTTGCCCTTAGTACAAGAAAATCCTGAAGGGTCTCACCATCGGGAATGGCCCCCAGTTCATGCATCTTGTGGTCGATCCATTCGAGAGGTCCCTGCAGGTTAACTGCAAGTTCCCCGACATTTATCCTTGAAATTGTCTCAGCCTGGCTTATGATGAGCGGAACAAAAACTGCTATAAGCCCGAGGAAGACAATAAGGATAACCAGAAGGGAAAGTAAGGCGCTCATGGCGTGAGGTATCCCGAAATGCCTTATCCTTATGCTGTCAAAGAACCGTACCAGCGGGTGACCCATGAAGGAAAGAAAGGCTGCCACTATCATCCAGAAAATGAGGTAATGGAATTTCCAAAGAAAATATCCGGCAAGAAGCAGGACCAATACATATCCGGCATATTTCAGAACCTGTTTCATAGAGTGGGTCTTTAGCGAAATTAAAGTGATAAAGGAGTAAATATAAGCGAAACAGGGGAACAGCGTAATAGTGAAACAGGGAAATATTGAAACAGTGATAATGTGATATGGGCAAATGGGCAGGTTGGGGATCTGGTATAAAGCGGGAGTCCGGAACACTGTAAGCGGCGATAATCAGGAACTGATATGATTTCGCTGGTGTCCCGGACTCTCCGGATTCTGGCAGGTTGTGGTATTATTTTTTGAGAAGGTCCCTGATCTCGGTAAGTAGAACCTCTTCTTTTGAAGGAGCCGGAGGAGCTGAGGGGGCTGCTTCTTCCTTTTTTCTTGCAGCGTTCATGGCTTTGACAAGCAGGAAGATGGCAAAAGCCACAATAAGAAAATCGATTGTTACCTGGATGAAATTACCATAGTTCCAGGTCACTGCGGGAACATCTCCCACGGCTTCTTTCATGATAAGCTTGAGATCTGTGAAGTTGACTCCTCCGAGCAGCAGGCCGAGGGGAGGCATAAGGATGTCGTTGACAATTGAAGTGACAATTTTGCCGAAAGCTGCACCGATAATTATACCGACAGCCATATCGACCATGTTGCCTTTCATTGCAAAGGCTTTGAATTCATCGATCAGTTTCATCTTTTAGGGTTTTAGTATTTATATTCAGAAATTATATGAAAATCCGACACCAAGTATCTCCTTGAACTGGACAAGAGACCCTACAGCTTCATCGCTGCCTATGGTTCCGTCATCATTCCTGTCGTAGGGGATCCTGATATTGTCATCATACAACAGGTGTGTATTGAAATTAACCGTAATGAATTTATTCACTTTAAGAGCGATGAGAGTCTCCCAGCTGACATCAATATTCTGGGGATTATCACGGTAGTTTGAAAACAGGTCGATCTTTGTAGTGAAAGACACGTTCTTAAGGAATTCGCCCTTGAAGTCGTTTTTTGTATATATTGCCCTTACATAACCTCCGAGCTCACTTTTTACCGTCTCTCCGGGAGTTACCCCGAATGCGCCGGCAGCCGACAGTACATCATCGGTCACAAAAGTGAATTTCCCTGTTACCGGCGCCAGGAAGGCACTGAAGTTTGCATTGGGCTTATAATCGAGACCTGCAGCAAAAAGAAGATATGCGGGAGCGAACAGGTCGGATATCTTATTTTCAGTATCGGGATATTTATATCCCGGCCTCATCTGGGTCTTGAAATTCAGCAGGGCGGCATAGTAAAAATTTTTGAAAGCCTCTCTCCCGTACTTTGACAGGAAGTCGATCTTGTCATCGGTCTTCATGGGTTTGGCATCTTTCCCCTGTTTCAGAATGCCATATCCAAGGTCGAGGGAGTTGTCCCAGACCGATTTTCCCTGTTTATAGTTCGCAAAGGCGCTGAAGATACCATTGACGGCAACTGAGTTCTGACCTCCTGCGGCCCAGTTCGAAAGCGATGTCTGGGCAAGGCTGACAGCAAACACACCACCTTTTTTCCATCCGGTGATGGTATCACCATTGACCGTCCTGAGTCTCTTCTCGCCATCTGTTATCTGTCCGGTGGCTGCAACCGAGAAAAAAACGGCCAGCAAAACAACTGAATATATTCTTGTCTTCATACTCTCACTTTTAAAACCTCTTCAAAATCAACACTTCATCTGTTTGTATGAAAAAATAACCACAAAGTGAACCTTTACCATGTTCATAAAGACCATCCACGGTCAGTCTGGTCAAAGACCCCGGAAGACCTGAGTCATGTCGCAGACCTTTGTGGTTATTTCACTGTAGTTAGAAAAGACTATTCTTCAATTTCCCTGATCTCAGCTTTGGCGGCATTCTTTTTTACCGACTCAATTCCGTTGTCGCGTCCGCTTTCACTTTTATAGTTCTGGCTGGTTCCGATAATCTGGTTATTGGCAGCCGTTATTGAAAAACGGAACATGTTTGTCGGTGTAGTCGATTTTGTAAACCTTCCGGTTCCAGAGGCATTCTTTCTGATCGATTCAATACCGTTCATGCATGATGCCCTGGAGGTATATCCTTCACTGCTGAGGATGGTCTGTCCATTGTCGGCTTTCAGACGAAAACGAAACTCCTTGTTTTTGCCACTCTGATAAACTTCAAATTTTGCCATAATCTTAATTTTAAGTTTTACAAAAGTATTTATCACTATAAATCAGAAATCTGTGAACCTGCAGGGAAAAACAATATATATCCCAAGCCCATAATGCCGTATTCAGGTCATTTCAGCATATTTTTAAGGTTAAAATCAAACCTGTAATCCAAATATACAAAAATTAACATTTAAGGATATAAATATGATCACATTTCCTTAAACGGTGTTTTTTGAAAATAAGAACTAAAACTGCTAAATTGCAGTCTGAGCAAAAGGAGTAACAATTAAAAAGCAGATTATGGACAGGCAAGAGTCATTTTCGGATCTTATCGGCAAAGGATACGCCTGCAAAGGTGATTCAATTATTCTGGGAAGTGCCATTCTTGACGGAATGCCACTGACCGGGGTTCATGTCAGTGTACCACTTAAGACCATGAACAGGCATGGGCTAATAGCCGGGGCCACCGGTACGGGGAAAACCAAGACTTTACAGGTTATAGCCGAGCAGCTTTCTGAAAAGGGGGTTCCTGTTTTGCTGATGGATGTAAAAGGAGACCTGAGTGGAATTGCAAAACCGGGAGAGGAGAAACCTTTTATCACCGAGAGGCATGCAAAAATAGGATTACCATATTCAACGAAGGCCTGTCCGGCCGAACTTCTTACCATCTCAGAACAGGATGGGGTAAGGATGCGGGCCACGGTATCCGAGTTTGGTCCGGTACTTCTCTCAAGAATCCTCGACCTTAACGACACCCAGGGAGGTGTTCTGGCAATTATATTCAAGTATTGTGATGATAAAATGCTGCCGCTTCTTGACCTTAAGGACCTTAAGAAAGTGATTCAGTATATTACCGGAGAAGGCAGGGAGGAGCTGGAGAAGGAATATGGCCGGATCTCTACTGCCACAACAGGTATTATTCTCCGTAAACTCATCGAACTTGAGCAGCAGGATGCCGGACTGTTTTTCGGTGAACTGTCATTCGACATATATGACCTTATGAGACACGACAGGGAAGGCAGGGGCTATGTCAACATAATAAGACTTACTGATATTCAGGATAAACCAAAGCTCTTTTCGACCTTTATGCTCTGCCTTCTGGCTGAAGTATACCAGACCATGCCCGAAAAAGGCGATGCCGATAAACCTGAACTTGTGATATTCATTGACGAAGCCCACCTTATTTTCAACCAGGCTTCAAAGGTCCTTCTCGACCAGATCGAAAACATAGTAAAGCTTATCCGGTCAAAGGGCATAGGGCTTTTCTTTGTGACTCAGAACCCGATGGACGTACCCAACGGTGTGCTTGCTCAACTGGGATTGAAGGTTCAGCATGCCCTGAGGGCCTTTACCGCAACTGACAGGAAAGCCATTAAACTCACGGCCGAGAATTTTCCCGTATCCGATTTTTATAAGACAGATGAAGCACTGACATCACTTGGGACGGGAGAAGCCCTTGTTACAGCCCTGAATGAGAAAGGTATACCGACTCCGCTGGCTGCTACCATGGTAAGGGCTCCAATGAGCAGAATGGACATTCTGTCGCAGCAGGAAATTGATGAGATAAACAAGTCATCGGATCTGGTCAGGAAGTACAGCCGCGAAATTGACCGGGAGAGTGCTTATGAAATGCTTGGGAAGAAGATGGAAAGCATAGAAAAGCAGGCTGCGGAAATGACTGAGAGGGAAGAACAGCAAAGGCAGAAAACAACCTCAGGCGGAAGGCCGACTGTAACCACAGGAAGAAGATCTTCTGTAAGCCCGGTTGTGAAGGTGCTTACCAGCGCCACCTTTATAAGAGGTGTTATGGGGATTCTTAAAAAGGTGATCTGAGATTATCCTTTATTTCGGTTTAATACTGTCGACCAGATATCTGGAGTCTCCTCTCCAGAAAACGGTCCCGTTCTTCTGGACATAATGTACTATCACATTTTCTCCCTGAAGAGTATCAAACATTTGGATAAGATCCTTGTTGGTTACCGAGAACAGGAATTTCTCGGATGCAATGGCAACATTTGAGGTTGACGACACACTGCTGAGTATCATTTCTCCCTCATAGGTCTTGACCAGGGTTCCCTTATTTGAGAATTTCTGAAGGAGTCCTGCCCTGTAACCTTCACTGTATGTGAAGAAATACTTCCAGTAGATAAATGCTCCCAGGAAGACAACAACGAAAACCATAAACCATCTGAAGATCTTTTTTGTTTTCCTGATGAATCCTGCCCATGCCGAATGTCTGTCGGAGTTGATTTCTGTCCCCATCTGTCAATTCTTTTATTTGGTTAATGCCGGTCGTTCAAAAAAAACGTAAAATCCTGTCGTGGCCTTACTGAAAAATATTTCCAGATATTAAAAGTAATTCATTCCTTTCTGATAACAAAAGAAAGAAATGCTTAAAAGATGAAATGTGCCTGACTTATCATCAGTCAGAAATAGTCGGTACGCATCTGTGAAATTACATGATTATTTATTTATCTTTATATAAATGATAACTGGTTATGATTTCTGACAATAACAAAAATCAATCCTATGGAAGAAGCAAAGAAAGATCCTGAAAGGCAGGAAGGGGACAGTCTTAAGAACAAGGCGAAGAAACTTGTTGACAGGGCTGATGATTTCATTGATGATAAAGTGGATGAAATCAAACAGACTGAAGCATTTAAAAAAGCTGTGGATGCCATTGATAAAGCTGAAGATTTTGTTGAGGACAAGATTGAGGACATCAGGCAGAGCGGTGTTAAGGAAAAACTTGAAGCCTTTGCTGATAAAACCGGGGATAAGGCCGAAGAGACAATATCAAAACTTAAGGATCTCGGCAGGAAAGTTGCCAGCAAGACAGCCGACAAACTTGAGGATCTTTCGGAAGATATAAGGAAAAAAACAAACTCTCCCGACGATACATCACAAAGCAAATCCTGAACCTGCGGGCCGGCATTGGTCAGCAGCATTTCCGGATATCTCCTGTGATCTTCGCAGGATTGCTTCTCAATATCCTTTTCTATAATGATAATCCGGCTTGTTCCTGAGCCGCCTGATTCGTTATTTCAACCAAGCACTTCAAAGGTAATTTTAACATTTACCCTGAATTCGGTGATCTTGTTATCGTTGACTACCGCACTCGTATCCTGAACGTATACGGAACGGATTCCCTTGACTGTCTTTGCTGCCATTTTTACAGCATTTGCAGTTGCATCTTCCCAGCCCTTCTCTGATGAAGCCAGGATCTCAATAACCTTAAGTACAGCCATAATTGAAAAGATTTAAGTTAATAAACAGGTTTCCAGAAATCTGATCCAGCTTAACGAGCTGGTGGAGTAATTTATTCATGTAATTTAGCAATAAATCAGATCAGTGTCAAGTATCTGCTAAGTAAGTTATTTCAATATCTGCTAATTTTTTATTTATTATATTGCAGTATAATTGCTGTCAGCAGTCCTGCTTTTTTGTCCGTTTTTGGAATCCGGTACAGAACTTGCTTAACAGGAAGTTTTGAATGAAATAACTGAGAAGTAAAGTAGTTCTAAATAGTAACCTAAAATGCAATTATTATGAGACATGTAAGAACCGGATTAATCGTAACCCTTGTTGCAGCAATAATTTCGGGAGGTTGTGCTTCCATGAACCGGACCCAGAAGGGGGCTGCCGTGGGCACTGCAGCCGGAGGAGCGATGGGTGCAGTTATCGGCAAGGCTGCCGGGAATACAGCTATGGGTGCCATTATTGGTGCTGCCGTCGGAGGAGCGTCGGGTGCCATTATAGGCAGACAGATGGACAAACAGGCTGAGGAGATAAAGAACACCGTCCCTGATGCCAAAGTTGAAAGGGTAGGAGAAGGTATTGTTGTTGAATTCAGCAGCAACATATTGTTTGACTTTGATAAATCGGATCTTTCAGCTGAAGCCACACAGAATCTCAACAAACTCGTTACCGTTTTGAATACCTATCCCGATACGAATATTGAATTACAGGGGCATACCGACAACAAAGGCAGTGAATCCTATAACCAGACCCTCTCCGAAAAGCGTGCCGGGACCGTCTCCGGTTATCTTACCTCGCAGGGAATCAATGCCTCACGTCTTTCAATCGTTGGGTTCGGGGAGACCATGCCAAAGTATGATAATGAAACTGACGATGGAAGAGCCCTTAACCGCAGGGTCGAATTTCTTATTTCAGCAAATGAAAAGATGAGAGCTGAGGCTGAAAAGGCTGCAGCTCAGTGATAAAGATGCTATTAATAATTTAAAAAATTACCTGAAATGAAAACGAAGTTTATTGCATTAATTCTTGGAATGCTTTCCGTTTCCGGTTCCATGATGGCACAGGATGACGCGAAGGTTACTTTTGGTCTGCTAGGTGGTGTAAACTTCCAGAATTTTACAGGGAAGGATTCTGACGGTGACCCTATTGAAGATAACGGGCTGATTCCCGGGTTTCATGCCGGTTTAAATGTTTTGCTGCCAGTGGCTCCGGATTTTTATGTTCAGCCGGGACTTCTTTTCTCGACCAAAGGAGCCAGATTCACTTATGATGCACCAACCAAGGCTGCCGATAATGAAATACAGGCCTTATTATGTCGAACTCCCGGTTAATTTCCTTTACAGACCGGTACTTGGCAACGGGCATCTGCTTCTCGGATTCGGCCCCTATGCAGCCTATGGAATCGGAGGTAAGGTTATCATGAAGTATGGTGAGGAATCAGATGACGCAAAGATAAAATTCAAAAGCAAGGTGGCTGAAGACGACAGTGACGGAGAGGTTATGTACCTGAGGCCCTTTGATGCAGGAGCCAACATTTTCGCCGGTTATGAACTCGATATGGGACTTTTCATGCAACTTAATGCTCAGCTGGGCCTTCTGAAGGTAAATCCTGAGTATGAAGGATCATCGTCTGATGAAGCCGCTATAAAGAATACAGGATTTGGCCTTTCAGTGGGCTATCGTTTCTAACGGATACTTAAAAGTCTATTTAAGAAATCCTTTGTGAAGCTAATTCACAAAGGATTTCTTTTATTCTTCCCTTTTTTGATGGGTTACATACCAGAACATTGATACATCGGAGTAGGAATAGTATTCCTTTCCAAAAAGCCCGGTGCAGAAAAATTTTCTTTCCATCATATCCCTGATCCGCTCAGGGCCATTTGCAAATCCGCAGTTATAGGCTGATGCGAGGAACCTTACCCTGTGGCTCTCTTCCTTCATATCATCCCTGTAGCGGATCTGGCAGTATTTCATGAACGCCAGCAGATAAGTGAACTGTGACCTGATGTTTTCAAGATCATCAACCACACGGGCCCTGTATTCCCTGCCCTCTTCTGAAAGTACCCTTACCTTCCTGACACTCCTGACCGATAGCTCTTTGTGCAGTTGCTCCGCGAAAGAAGGCTTCATCTGAAAGGGGCCGATTGAAAAATCAGCGTATTCTTCTCCAAGATTGATATACAATGTCTTAAGAAGGGTTGTCTCCATCTTGTCGCGCAGGGCTGAGTACCTGACAAGTTCAGGAAATACAACTGCCACAGCCTCAGCGTATGGTACACCCATCCGTTTACTTGCATTCAGCATCCAGTCCCTGTTCTCCTGAATAGTCTTCTCCGCTCTTTCCCAGTCTTCGCCGAAAATAATCCTGTAATCAGGCGACTGACGGGATGCAAGGCATAATGGTGTGGAAAAAACCAGAAAAAAAAGGACCAGAACGACCGATGACTGTGATACCTCAGATCGAGATGACACTGAGCGAAAGGCTGTCTGACTTACTTCCCCCGGCGACTCAGAAAGGTACATGATATCTCATAATGGCATTTTTTGCCGGAGAGTAGTACATGTATGCAAGCACAACCTTAGCATCGGAAACAAGAAAATGAGGATAAAAAAGTCCGTTCAGTTCGGTGTTGTCGTTAAAGTGCAAGGTCCCGTCGTTATAGGTCGCATATCTTGTGTTGTCGGTGTTTATGAAAATCTTATCTAAACCTGCGTCTTCCTGTTTGAGGGTGACCAATGTCTTGCCTTTGAGGTCCTTTATATCAAGCATGCTGATTGACACAATATCATTATATTTGATATCACCTGACAGGGTACCGCCTTCTGACGTCAGATCAATTGAGGTCCCCTCGATGTTGGTTACCAGCTGGGGCAGTATTGCTTCTGAACCACCTGCATTCACAACGCTCTGGCTCATCTGCTGGCTGAACTTCATGGCAAGTTCCATCCTTTCCTCATCAGTCTTAGCCTGTTGAATCATCTTTTCCATATTTTTTGCCTGTGACTCAGTGACCGGCAGGCTGGCAGTTACGATAGCAGCGAATTTGTCACCCGACATGGAAACAGCAAACTGTCCGATAATGGCATAGGGACCGTACTTTTTGCCATTGAAAGTGATCAGGTATTTGTCACCGGATGGGCTGATGTATTGTCCGTATTTTCTCGCGATCTCATCCTGGTCATTATCGTCCGGATCCTCTTCAAGGTTAGCATTAAAACCTGTAACGGCAGGGTCAGTCGCGGATAATGGGCCGTTTGTCTTTCCGTCTCTCACTATATAATAATTGCTTGAAATACGGTCTCTTACCAGTATCCTGCCGTCTTTGTTTACAGAGATATAAAGCTCACCATAGTCAAATTTGTAAACACTAAGGTCAAGGATCAGTTCTGCCTGATCCGAAGCACAGGAAGGTTCTTCTGCCTTTGATCCTGCTGTACCTGAACCAGTGGGGGTTCCGAGAAGTTCCTTTGTAACGGCGCTTTTTACTTTTTTCAGGAGGCCCTGGGAGAAGGAGGGTGTTGCTGTTAAAAAGACCATTACCAAAATGAATACAAAAGATTTTTTCATAGAAGGATGATTTAAGATTATTGGCATTAAGTAACTGATAGAAAAGCTTATGGATAATAAACAAAACCATTTCTTGCCTTCCCGGTCGTTTCAAAGTTTCACATACCCTCCTAAAAACCAGTCCCGGTCAGGAATACATAATACCAAATTACAACAAAACTGATGACCTGCAACAGGCTGTTAACTATTTTCTGTAATACATTATTTCTGTCGGCACAGGCCTGGCATTGGTTTTACCCGGTTCAAGGAAAATGACCTGTAGACCTTCTGATCCTTCGCCTTTCTGCAGATATTCTAAAGTAACAGGGTAATATCCTTTCTTAAGAGGTAGCATGTATGATTTAAGGCTCTCCTTCTGTGTTTCTGAGTTACTTTCTATAATGGATTTCCCGTTAAATGTAAGCCTGGTCAAACCATTCTTATTAAGGGCAAAAAGATAATAACCTTCCTCTTTTATTTCAATGAAACCATCAAAAACACAGGCATATCCGGTTTTTGCAGGAAGCTTCGAAAGTGAGAATGATGAATCCGCGATTCCTTTTACAACCGGTTTTGTCTTTTTGAAATCAGGAAAAACATCCCATTCCCCCTGGTAGAAGGAATAGTTAAGTCCGCCCTTAACTGTCTTTTTCGGGGCAGGTACTGGTGTCATGAAGTCGCCGGCTTCGTAAACGCACCGGGTCATAAAATCATATTTGCCTGTGGTTGAGAATGATTTTACTACAAACTGTGCGGGTCCGGTGATAGTCAGATTCTCAGTTACCGCGTGTGAGGTTTTATCCGGTTCGGTACCGTTAAGTGTATATCTTAGTTCGGGGGCAGGGTTCATGACGAAAATTCTGAAAGGTTTGTCTTTCAGGACAATCCCGCCGGAGGGGTGGACTTCAACAGGAGAATCAGTAAATCCGGAGTATACATATTTGAGTCCGTCATATATCGCCTTCAGCCTTACGGAGTTATGTTTTTCGTTGGGAAAAGTCACGAATTTCCAGTTCAGGTTCTTTATTTCCCTGGATTTAAGAACTGAATCCATCGCGCCACTGCCCATGGATCTGTATGTCGATTCAATACCTGCTATCCACAGTGTTTTCTGTGAATCGAACGGCGCTGTTCTTTCTGATGCAAGTTTGAGTATATAACCATTGTTGTACCAGTAGGCAGGATCGGTTGAATAATAGGTGCTGAATAATTCAGGATTGCTGAAAAGAGCGTAGGCAGAAAAGGTTCCTCCGTAGGAATGACCATAGAGAGATCGGGTCCCGTTACAGGGGTATTTGTTCTCAATATAGGGGATGAGCTCCTCCCTGAGAAAACTGATGAATTTATCGGCTCCTCCCGATATTGCAGGCTCAGATACATGAACGGGAAGGAAATCCCTGTCGCGCTGATTCACATTTTTTGGGTAGGTATTGGGAAGAGCAACCAGGATAAGCGGCGGCACATAGTTCTCATCCCTGGCGAATTTATAAATAAACGAAAACGGATCCATAATCCATTCCCCGTCGGTGAGATAGACGGTTTCAAATTTTTCTCCTGATCCTGGTTTGTAGTTTTCAGGAAGAAGGATTTTTATTATTCTCTGTTCTCCCAGTATCTGCGAATAAATTGAATCGCTGATAACTTGTTTGCCAGGTTCAGATAGCCCCGGAAAAGGTAAGGCAGAACTCAGGACCAGGATCGAGATCATGGTGATCAGAAGTGTTTTTTTCATTTTTGCTGAGGTTAAGTAGTGTATAATATAACAAAATACGGCAAAAATCGCCATATGCTGCATCCCTCAGCAAAAATTCCCGGTCGCGGCCTCAGTTTGTACTAAAAGAAGTCCATTGAAGACTGTTTCCCAAAGCGTGGATTAACTACGTTATTGTATATGGAACCGAAGGTATAGGTGAACCCGAAGTTCGTCCTGTATTCATACCTTGTCTCCATCTCCTGTCTTCTCAGCAGGATCTGCTCAGTTGGTATGTCACCCTTGACCAGTCCCAGCTGATCATGAATAAGAGAAATGCTTCCTCTTATATTCATTGATAAGCCCTTGGCAATCCTCAGGTTCAGGAAGCCACTGAGTGAAAGATTATTCTTTGACCAGTCGTGAAGATAGTTGCTGTAGTCGGTTGTAAGATCTATTGATCCCCATTTCTGGACCACCTCATAGGCCAGCGACACAGAATGTCTCCACAGGCTTTGTTCCATCTTGTTATATATAGTGGTGTCTATAAAACTGATATGACGGAAACCGATGCTGTAGAGAATTCTCAACTGTCGTCTTGTTGACTCGGAGTAAGGGAAGAGGTCATATTCTATCCCGGGCATAATGGTGGCATTCAGTTTTTCGTTGCTGAAGGATGAGGAGGTCAGAGATCCTGAACCTCCAATAGACCAGTGGTCTGAAAGACTTTTTACAACAAGGGAATTGAATGATTTGCTTTTGTTGTCACTTGTTATTGTTGTTGTTTCTATTTCAAACTTATCCTTGCTGTAACTGTACATGGCATCAAGGTTTATTTTCCATTTTTCAGTAACACGGTCGGCTGCCAGGCTCCCCGAGAAGAAGGTTGAATTGTTTGTTTTCTGACCTCTGAGGTTACCGTTTACCGAGGCTTTCAAAACCCAGCTGTCCCACCTGTCTGCCGTTACTGTCTCGGCAATAGGTTGACTGAAATCTATGTTCACATATTGAGCCAGCGGGGTTTTTGCGATATAACGCATCAGACCCAGCTTAAGGGTGGCAACTTCCTGTGTTCTTCTTTCATCTGTGGTCCCGTCGGGTTTGGTGACAAAGGACAGGGTGTCGCTCATCCCTTTGAATTCGTTTTGCCCGGTAAAGAAATAAGTATATTCCATACCCCCCGAACCAGTCTTCTGGAATGTGGTAATGATATATACACCTGCATCTTTTATGTCTCTCACATAATTCACAAAAGGGATTTCCCTCCTGATGTAATCGTCTTCATCCATATATATGTTGAGGGCTTGCTTTCGGAGTGTATCAGCCTGATCAGGCGCAGGTTGGGCAAACATGAGTGAAAGAGGCAGGAGCAGGGTAATGGAAAGTAATATCCTTTTCATGTAAATCAGTCAGTTTTTTATCAGTTTCATCAATTTCGAGCCGCGAATATATACAATGAGAATAATTCTTGGTTAAAAAAATGAAGATTAACATATTATTAACCTAAAAAATAAGACGGACGGATCACGGATCATCACCCTTTATGGGCGATCTGTCTGGTTTGCCGCAGCTTAATGCTTTGGAATTC
>CAZBQM010000019.1:0-1278 GCA_964494045.1 uncultured Rikenellaceae bacterium | reverse complement strand
GAGCCGCCCTCTTATAAATGTATAAATCGTAAAAGAAAACCTCAGCTTACCAATCTTCTTAATCGGGTGTTACTGCATATTAATCGGGTGTTACTGCATAACCGTTTCTTATCACAAGATATCTTCCTCCATCTTCAGATTCCTGTACCCTCATATATCTGAAAAAGTTCTGGTTGAATAACTCTTCATCAACGAATATTACTGTTCCTTCGGGTGCATTAACCTCAACATGGATGTCGTTGAATGACCACCTCGATCCTGCAGGAAGTGTATAGAGTTCGTCAACCCTCAATGTGTCGCCGTTTACTGAGTATCCGTAATCCATCATCCCTGCTTTACTGCGGGCTTCCGAATTGTCCCTTCCGGAGGCTCTCCGTTGTACCTTAATCATGGCCGCACCATTGTCACAGCCCCTGATATAAAACCATGGTCTGATATAGATACGGTCATCTTTTTCTGAAACCAGGACCTCATAATGTTCATGCGGGACCTCGAACCTTTTGTCAAACGACAATCCGGCTACCGTTTTACCAGGCATGATGTAAAGAGTATCGGGCGATCCTTTAATAATCTGTTCATCTGACAACTCGGCCCTGCTGCTGAAACTGACCCCCTCGTTAAAAAGAATCATTGAAAGAAATGCTGCACTGGCAACCCACAATATAAAGCCGCTGAGAAGAAAGATCCCGTCCCTCACCCTGAACCAGAATATAAGCCTTATGCTCAGGTAAATCATTACAAGAAGGGGAATGATGATGACAGCTGATAACAGGATTTTAATCCATGGAATCATTGCCGGATTTACAATGTAGTTAAGAAAATCGGGCATTGCACTCAGATCAAAACCGTGGGTTTCCGGAAGATAGATTCCGGGGTAGCCGAAAATGAAGACAGTTACAAAAGTAAGAAGTAAAAGGAATCCTGTCAGCAATATGCCGAGTCCCAGAATCACGGATATTATCCTGAAAATGATAAAACCTGTCTTCCCAATAGCCTTGAACGATTCGTTCAGAACATTACCGACCTTGTTGGTGCTCCCTGAATCCCTGCGGTTATCACTGTATACCAGGGATGAAGATCCTGCATCTGAACGGGGAAGGGCAATCCAGAGAGCTGCATAAAGGATTATGCCGGTACAGAAAAAGAATGACATAACAATGAAGAACAACCTTATCCAGACACTCTCTATCCTCAGGTATTTCCCCAGGCCACCACACACACCTGAAATTATTGAATCATTACTGCTTCTGCTGAGCTTGCCTCCACCTGTTTTGAAAC
>CAZBQM010000018.1:32773-40024 GCA_964494045.1 uncultured Rikenellaceae bacterium | reverse complement strand
GCTGATATATAACTGATAATTATTGATGAAGAAAAGGTCTGAAGGAACTGCCCGTTTGCTGGAAAGTATAGTAAAGGGGATTTTTGAAAAGAGAGGGCAGGATGTGGTTAAGATAGATCTGAGAAATCTTGAGACCAGGATTACCGATTATTTTATTGTCTGCCATGCCTCTTCAATAACCCAGGTTGATGCAATCTGTTACTCTGTTGAAGAAACAGTTCAGAAGGAAGCAGAAGAGAAACCGGCACATGTTGAAGGACTTGACAACTGTTATTGGGTATTGCTGGATTATGGTGACGTGGTGGTCCACATCTTTCTTGAAGAGTACAGGCATTTCTACAACCTTGAATCTTTGTGGGCTGATGGGCGTACAGAGGTTATGCAGGATTTAATTCAGTAACAGTGCTTCTATGACAGAAATGAAGAACAAAAACCAGGGTGCTGACAAGCCAAATGACAAGAACCTGAAACCAAGGTTTAACTCGAACTGGATCTTTGCCATTCTGGCAGTCTCGATAATAGCCATCAACTTCCTTTACACCGGCAGGAATGTTCCCAAGGGAACCACCACCAGTGCCATAAAGGAGATGATAGTCAATCACGACATTGAGAAAATCTCGGTTGTCAACAAGGAAAAGGCTGAGATCTTTCTTAACAAGAGTGCCCGTGAGTCGGGCAGGTATCCTGATCTCCCGAAGTCCGGTTCCGGAACCATGATGTCGGCGCCAAAGCCCGATTTTACATATAACATCGGGGATATAAGCAATTTTGAGCCCTTTCTGGTAGAGGAGCAGAAGAAAGCCGGTTATGAAGAAAAGGATATCATCTATCCGGAATATATAACGCGTAAGAACTATCTTGGAGAGATCCTCGGATGGACCCTTCCCTTTATATTTCTTATTTTCCTCTGGATGTTTCTCATGCGACGAATGGCAGGAGGAGGCGCAGGAGGTTCAGGCGGCATATTCAGCGTAGGAAAATCGCGCGCCCAGGTCTTTGACAAGGATACCAACGTAAAGCTTAATTTCAATGATGTTGCAGGTCTTGAGGAAGCCAAGACAGAGGTGATGGAGATAGTTGATTTTCTCAAGAACCCGAAAAAATATACTCAGCTCGGAGGCAAGATTCCCAAGGGAGCGCTTCTTATTGGTCCTCCCGGAACAGGCAAGACCCTCCTGGCAAAAGCCGTTGCAGGCGAAGCCAACGTTCCTTTCTTTTCTATCTCAGGATCTGATTTTGTTGAGATGTTCGTGGGAGTAGGTGCCTCCAGGGTAAGGGATCTTTTCAAACAGGCAAAGGAGAAGGCTCCATGTATCGTGTTTATTGATGAGATTGATGCCGTGGGACGTGCACGCGGACGTAATGTGAACTTCGGATCGAACGACGAAAGAGAAAACACTCTTAACCAGCTTCTCACGGAGATGGATGGTTTTGGAACAAACATGGGCGTTATCATACTGGCCGCCACAAACCGGGCCGACATACTCGACCGGGCCCTTTTGCGCGCCGGACGTTTCGACAGACAGATCCATGTGGAACTGCCCGAGCTCAATGAAAGAGAAGCCATCTTTAAGGTCCATCTAAGGCCTATAAAAATGGAAAAGAACCTCGACGTCTCCTTCCTTGCACGTCAGACACCGGGTTTCTCAGGTGCCGATATTGCCAATGTCTGCAATGAGGCTGCCCTGGTAGCAGCAAGGAAGAACAAGAAAGTTGTTGAAAAACAGGATTTCCTCGATGCCATCGACCGTATAGTGGGTGGACTTGAAAGGAAAAGCAAGATCATTTCGCCCATCGAGAAGAAGACTATAGCCTATCATGAAGCAGGCCATGCAACTGTCAGCTGGATGCTGGAATATGCCAGTCCTTTGGTTAAGGTAACCATCATCCCCAGGGGTCGTGCACTTGGCGCTGCCTGGTACCTCCCTGAAGAGAGACAGATAACCACAAGGGAACAGCTTCTTGATGAGATGGCCTATGCTCTTGGTGGCAGAGCCGCTGAATATATGATATTCAAAAAGATATCAACCGGAGCCCTTAACGACCTTGAAAAGATCACCAAACAGGCATATGCCATGGTCTCATTTTTCGGGATGAGCGAGAAGGTGGGTAACATAAGCTTCTACGACTCCTCCGGCCAGTCCGACTATGGCTTTACAAAGCCCTATAGTGAAAAGACAGCCGAACTTATTGATAAGGAGGTCAAGGATATTGTAGAGGAATCATATAAAAGGGCAATAGATGTCCTTAAGCAGAATATGAAAGGGCTGAAGGAACTGGCTGAACTGCTGCTCGAGAAGGAGGTGATCTTCAGTGAGGACCTTGAGAGGATCTTCGGAAAGAGAAAAGCCGATATCCTTAAGGAAGAGAAAGAGGCCGCCGCGGCAGCCCTGGCAGCCAAACAGGTATCTGCAGAGGCGCCTGCAACAGAAGCTCCGGATGAGAATACAACAAAGAAGAATGTTACCGGCAACGGGCAAAAAGCTGAAAGGGTAAGTGAAACTGATGATATTAAAAAAGATGATGAAACCCCTGAAGACAGTAATCCCGGAGACAAACCGGAGAATATTTAGTGGTTGGCTTTAAGACAAAACAGTATCTGATTGAGCAATTTTCTTAGAAGAACACTTACCGGTTTCTGGATAGTAGTTTTTATCATCGGAGGCTTTATGCTTCATCCGGTATCATTCGTGGTGACAGGACTGGTTATCATGGCCGGCACACAGTATGAATACTATAAGATGATAAGCATGGCCGGCGTCAGGCCGCAGGTTTTTACAGGCTTCGCTGTTTCAGTTACGACATATTTACTTGCGGTTCTCACCGCAGCCGGGTTACTGGAGATCCGATGGCTTCTTATGGTACTCCCTTTACTTACCATGGTCTTCATCATTGAACTGTACCGGAAAGAGGAGAAACCCTTTGACTCTATTGCACATACACTTTTCCCTCTTTTATATACCACACTTCCGCTCTCGCTCCTTCCTTTTGCCGCTTTCGGGCACAGCGGATTAGGATCCATACTTCCGGCCGGAAACATAACATTCTCGCCGGGCATAGTCATTGGATTCTTTGTGCTCCTGTGGCTCAACGATACAGGTGCCTATCTGGCCGGGGTCACCTTCGGGAGACACAGGCTGATGGAGAGGATCTCTCCCAAAAAGTCGTGGGAAGGCTTTGCCGGAGGTGCACTTCTGGCTCTTGCGGCAGCTTGGTGGATGAACGACTGGCTGGGCATAACAGGCAGGGGAGGCTGGTTGATTATATCTGTTATAATAACTGTTGCAGGCACATACGGAGATCTTGCAGAGTCGATGCTCAAGAGGAGCCTCGGAGTGAAAGACTCGGGAACCATTCTGCCCGGACACGGGGGCTTCCTCGACAGATTTGACAGCACCCTGTTATCATTTCCCCTCGTGTATCTTTTTATTGTCCTTTTTGGTTGATTGAGCTTACTTGATTAGTTTTGTGCAAAATTTATAAAATGTCCATACATATTCATAAGGAAGGGTATAAAATACTGGGCTACGGATTCCTGATCCTGCTGGCGGTCAATGTTATTGCCGGCATCATCTGGGCAGGGCACCCCCTTGTGAGGTGGATCTTCATGATCGCTTCATCCCTCCTTTATATATTCATCCTTTTCTTTTTCAGGTTCCCCACGCGTACGCTTGAACCTGATCAGGGACTGATCTATGCACCTGCCGACGGAAAGGTGGTTGTTATAGAGGAAACAGAAGAAAAAGAGTATTTCAAGGATATGCGTCTGCAGGTGTCAATCTTCATGTCGCCTTTCAACATGCACAGCAACCGATATCCGGTTTCGGGACGCGTTAAATACATATGTTATCACCCGGGTAACTACATGGTGGCATGGCACCCGAAATCATCTGAGCTTAATGAGAGAAGTTCAGTGGTCATCGAAACCGTTTGCGGAAAGGAAATCCTTGTCAGGCAGATAGCCGGCGCCGTGGCACGGAGAATAGTTACTTATGCGAAGGAGGACCAGCAGGTGAGGCAGGGTGACGAACTGGGTTTTATCAAGTTCGGCTCAAGGGTCGACCTCTTCCTTCCGGTGGGAACAGAGATTGAAATACCCATCCTTCAGCAGGTCAAGGCAAACAAGAGTGTTATAGCAAAAATCTGAAGACCATGATTGAAAAAAGAGAAGACGACAGGACAATAAGGCTAAGTGATGATGTGACATGGATCGGCGTTCTGGATTATGATATCCGTACTTTCGATATTGTTATGCATACCGGATACGGGACTACCTATAACTCATACTTTATTAACGCTGAAAAAAAGGCTGTTGTTGAGATAGCCAAGGAGAAGTTCAGCGAGACATATCTCAGGAAACTCCGTTCAGTTACCGATCCATCCACGATAGAGTATATCATCCTTGATCATACCGAGCCCGATCACAGCGGAAGCCTTGGTCTGCTTCTCGACCTGGCCCCTTCGGCTACCGTTGTGGGAAGCGGTAATGCTATCAGGTACATGGAAGATATAGTTAACCGTCCGTTTAAGTCAATGGTGGTCAGGGACGGCGATGTACTCGACCTGGGAAACAGGAAGCTCAGATTTATTTCGGCCCCGAATCTCCATTGGCCCGATTCAATCTATACATATCTTGAAGAGGAAAAGATACTGTTCACCTGTGATTCGTTCGGTGCACATTACTGCGACTACGGGATGTACAGCAGCCTGACCCCGGAGTATGTTTCAACCTACAAATATTACTTCGATGTCATCCTCAAACCCTTCAGCAAGTTCATGCTTAAAGCTCTTGAGAAGATCAAACCACTGGAGGTCAGTCTTATATGTCCGGGTCACGGACCAATACACAGGGATAATATAAGGGAAGTCACAGAGCTGACTGAGAAATATGCCCTTGAATATCTTGAGCAGATATCACCGAAGCCGGTAAAGAAGGTGTTCATTGCCTATGTCTCGGCTTATGGTTACACTGCAAAGGCCGCAGGTCTTATAGCCTCAGGGATAAGGGATGCCGGAGGAATCGACGTGGAAGTTGCTGACATTGAAACCATGCCTGCAGCCGAACTCGATGCCAGGCTCACCGTTGCCGATGCTATCCTTGCCGGCTCGCCGACCATTAACCAGAACACCCTTCTGCCTGTATATACTCTTTTTGCACTTGTAAATCCGCTGCGCGACAAAGGAAAGCCAGCCGGGGCATTTGGTTCGTTTGGCTGGAGCGGAGAGGCCACAGCTATCATCCTGAATGTGATGAAAAGCCTTAAACTCGATGTCTTTGAAGGTCCGGCATCATTTAAATTCAGACCCGGAGGGTCAAAGGAAGAGATGCTTAAGGAATACGGAAGGAGTTTTGGGAGAAAGGTCCTGGGACTCTGATATCTGGCGGAATATAACGCAAAAAGGGTGCTTTTTATAGCACCCTTTGTCATTAACCTTAAACCTATCTATCTTCGAAAAACCTTGTTTTCAAATTCCCCTCTTCCAGGGGATTTTTTCATTTCATCCAAAGTCCACAATGCTCCCGCGGATGTCGTTATGAAATTCTGATCTGCCTTGAGATCTTGTTCTTGTCTTCTTCCATCTTGGGAAGATTTACTGTCAGAATACCATCCTTGTAGTTTGCTTCAATCTTGTTGCTGTCTACATTCTCAGGTATCCGGAAGCTTCTGCAGAAAGAAGAAAAGCTGAACTCCTTCCTCTTGTATCCGTCCTTGCTCTCTTCCGATTCGTGTTTTGACTCGGACGACACAGTGAGTACATCCTCGTTGATGTCAATCTTCAGATCCTTTTTATCCATTCCCGGAACTGCAAGGTCGAGAATGAACTTCTTATCATCTTCCCTTATGTTGACTGCCGGCATTGAACTGGTACTTGTGTTCACTACAGGAAAGAAATCATCATCAAAAAGACCGTTCATGAAAAATGGTCTGAAACTGCGGTTTGTAAGTGATGGTAACATAGCTTTATCCTCCATAATTTTAAGTTCTACTTTTTTTTATTCTTTGACTTCAGTATTTCAATTTACGTTCCAATCAATTAAAACTGACATAATGACACTTTTTGGCAGTTTTGTTCAGACAAAATGACATGGCGGGATTTCCGGTAAAGTTGTTTCGGTCATGTGGAAGGCTTGAAAATGGCCGTTGTCGTGCTGATAATTAGGGAATCAGGAAAATTTATTTTAGGTTTGTATGTATAAACCTGGCTATGAAGGCGACATTAAGGAATATACTGATTGTAGGGGTAATTGTGCTGTTTATTCTTGCTCTCTGGTTTTTCAGGAATATAGTAGTATACATACTTGTATCTGGTGTTCTCTCAATAATGGGGAGGCCCCTGGTGGATCTTCTGTGTTCGTTCAGGATCAGGAATCTGAGGCTGCCAAGGGCTGCAGGGGCTTTGATAACTCTTGTGGCGATATGGGGACTGATACTTTTGTTCTTCATAATCTTTGTGCCGCTTGTTGCCAGGCAGATCGATTATTTCTCGTCGATTGACGGCGGGACTCTTGTAAAGATAGTTGACGGGCCTATTGACAAAATACAGACCTTACTGGGAGTCTTCAACAAGGATATCTCGAATGAGCTTTCTGTAAAGGATTATATCTCGGACAAGGTAAGTGAGGTACTTAACATCCATATGATCCAGAACTTCCTTGGTTCGTTGCTTGATATACTGGGGAACCTTGCTGTAGCTGTTTTCTCGATCTCCTTTATAACTTTCTTTTTCCTTAAGGATGAGCATCTTTTTTTTGAAACCATCCTTATGTGGGTACCCGATTCTTATGTTGAGAATGTGACCAGGGCGCTGAATTCCATTAAACAACTGCTGACAAGGTATTTTATCGGTATTCTTATTCAGAGTACATGTATAATGATACTGATAACCCTGGGAATGACCATTGTGGGTATAGAGTTCAATCAAGCCCTGGTGATGGGACTGATAGTCGGGATACTGAATGTCATACCGTATGTCGGGCCATGGCTCGGCTTCTTCATAGTTGTTGTAATGGGCGCTGCCTCGCATATGAATCAGGATCTGATGAATGTGGTTGTGCCTTTGGTCGGCTATATGGCTATAGTGGTGGCGATAACCCAGCTTATTGACAATCTCATATTCCAGCCCGTGATTTTTTCGAACAGTGTAAGGGCCCATCCGCTTGAGATCTTTGTAGTGGTCCTGGCTGCCGGTTTTGCCGCAGGTGTGCCCGGGATGATCCTGGGAATACCAGGTTATACTGTTCTCAGGGTT
>CAZBQM010000018.1:0-32673 GCA_964494045.1 uncultured Rikenellaceae bacterium | reverse complement strand
ATAATACTGATTAAGCTCTTTATAATGTTTCTTATTCTCAGGTTGTTTTTCTTCCATGATTTTCTCGGGACGAACTTTGAGAGTGACGAGGACAGGAGCATGTATGTACTTGATCAATTAACAAAACCGGAATAGACTATGATGGAGAACATTGATTTGTCACTTGTCGACTGGTCGAGGGCCCAGTTTGCCTTAACCGCCATTTATCACTGGCTGTTTGTGCCCCTCACACTCGGGTTGTCGTTCATTGTGGCCATAATGGAGACAGTGTACTACCGCACCGGCAGTGAGGAATGGAGGCGTATGACAAAGTTCTGGATGACTCTTTTCGGGATCAACTTCGCCATCGGGGTGGCAACGGGAATCATCCTGGAGTTTGAGTTTGGCACCAACTGGTCGAATTATTCATGGTTTGTCGGCGATATTTTCGGAGCCCCGCTTGCTGTTGAAGGTATCCTTGCCTTCTTTCTCGAATCGACTTTTGTAGCTGTTATGTTCTTCGGGTGGAACAAGGTAAGCAGGAAGTTTCATCTGGTATCAACATGGCTTGTGGCAGTGGGCGCAAACCTCTCAGCCCTCTGGATCCTTGTGGCCAATGCCTGGATGCAGAATCCGTTGGGGATGGAATTCAATCCCGATACAGCCAGAAATGAGATGGTGAATTTCTGGGAGGTTCTGTTCAATGAAGTCGCCGTTGACAAATTCCTTCATACCATCTCATCAGGGTTCCTGCTGGGATCCATGTTTGTCATGGGGATCAGCGCATGGTACCTGCTCAGGGGAAGGGAGTCCTTTCTAGCAAAAAGGAGTATGCTCATTGCCGGCATTTTCGGCCTTTCTTCCTCGCTTCTTGTTGCCCTGACCGGGGATACTTCGGCACGGACACTGGCAAAGGTTCAGCCTGTTAAATTTGCTGCTTTCGAGGCTCTTTACAAAGGCACTGAGAATGCTGGTCTGGTGGTGGCAGGTGTGCTTAAGGATTCGGAAATTGAGCTGGGAGGTAAAAAGACAAAGGATTTCATCTTCAGGTTTGAGATTCCGGGTTTCCTGTCGGTAATGACCGGTGGTAACAGTGATACCTTTGTTCCGGGTCTCAACGACCTGATTGACGGGAACCAGGAGCGTAACCTTATGCCGGTTTCGGAGAAGATGGAAAGAGGCAGGCATGCAAGAAGCGTACTCTTTGACTACAAGAAAGCCAAAGAGGAGAATGACCCGGTTAAGATTGAGTCGTTAAGGAAGTTGTTCAGCGATAAAGATTTTAATGACAACTATTTCAGCTATTTCGGATATGCTTCTCTCAAGGAGCCTGGTGATGCCATCCCCGATGTATCCGTGGCCTTCTATTCGTTCCATATCATGGTTATGCTTGGCTTCTTCTTCATATTCCTTTTCTCACTTGCCCTCTTTCTCTTGTTCAGGGGCATCATAGGTAAACAGCGGTGGTTTTTATGGATAGCTCTCTTTTCAATACCCCTCCCATATATTGCCAGTGAACTCGGATGGGTTCTGGCCGAAATGGGAAGGCAGCCGTGGATCATCCAGGATCTTATGCCTGTGTCGGCTGCCGTTTCACAGATTAGCACGGGACTGGTTATGACTACCTTTATTCTCTTTGCTGTTCTCTTCACGGTATTGCTGGTTGCAGAGGTATCAATAATGGTAAGACAGATAAAAACAGGTCCAAAACAATAGGAGGAAGCAGCCATGATAATTTCACATCTTTTTCTGCAGCAATACTGGTGGATAATCGTCTCCCTTCTTGCCAGTTTCCTTGTCTTCCTCATGTTTGTGCAGGGAGGCCAGTCGATGATTTTCTCCCTTCCGGGGAACGAGGTTCAGAGAACAATGATGGTAAACGCTCTCGGGAGGAAATGGGAGTTCACCTTTACCACACTTGTGACCTTCGGAGGTGCTTTTTTTGCATCTTTTCCCCTTTTCTATGCCACAAGCTTCGGAGGAGCCTACTGGGTATGGATAGCCATACTGTTCAGCTTCATAATACAGGCAGTAGCCTACGAATACCGGTCAAAGCCGGCCAATGTATACGGGCAGAGGACATTCGACGTCTTTCTTTTCATTAACGGATCGGTCGGACCCTTTCTGATAGGAGTGGCTGTGGCTACCTTTTTCACGGGGGCTATGTTCAGTCTCAACCAGTTTAACCAGGTTAAGTGGGCCACTCCGTGGCATGGACTGGAGGCCCTGCTTAATGTCAGGAACCTTTCTCTCGGTATCGCAGTCCTTTTTCTTGCAAGGGTCAACGGACTCCTGTACCTGATTAATGCAGTGGGTGATAAAGATCTTGTTTCAGGAGCCAGGAAGAGACTACCTGTCAACGCGGTCATCTTCCTTGTAAGCTTCCTCTTCTTTATTATTTCACTTTTAGTCTCAGCCGGCTATGCCATCGACAGCACCTCGGGTGCAATCGTTTCCGAAAAATTCAAATACCTGAATAACTTTCTAACCATGCCTGTTGTATCACTTATGTTCGTGGCAGGTGTGGCAGGAGTAATTTATGGCATCGCTTCAACAGCATTTGGTCAGGGTACAGGTGGTATATGGTACTGCGGGTCAGGGACCATCCTTGCAGTGCTGTCGCTCTTCATGGTGGCGGGATTCAATTCAACACCCTATTACCCTTCCTCCTTTGATCCGGCCAGCTCGCTGACACTCATGAACTCCTCTTCAAGCCTTTTCACATTGAAGACAATGATGTACGTTTCCTTCATCATACCTTTCGTTATAGCATATATCTGGTATGCCTGGAAAGCAATAAATGTGAGGAAGATAACTGAGGAAGAGATGGGGAAGGAAGGACATGTTTATTAGGCGTGAGCCATGAGGGGTGAGGCGTGAGGGAAAACTAGGAACAAGGAACAAGGAAAAACAAAAGTGATGTATATAACAGCAATATTACAGTATCTGATATGGCCGGGGTTTATCCTGGTGAACTGGTTTATCATTGACCGGGCGCTGAGATATTACGGGAAGAAGTTTCCGGGGCTTGACTGAGAAGCCGGAAAGGTGAATACGCGGGGAAAGCTGTTTCAGCTCTTTATGAGGAGGCTGACAAGGGATGAAACAAGATACAGGGGAACCACAAGGGTGGCTGCCCTGATTCCCAGTATTATGAAGGCGATAAGGACGAGTCCGGCCAGAAGATATCTCCCCTCATTACCCCTGAATTTCAGACTTTTCGTTTTAAGTGAAAGCAGAGGAATTCGTGTAACCATAAGAACAGAAAGTACCACTGTTATGAGGGCCAATGCCGGCGCCGAAGATGTAATAGCCTTTATGGCAGGTGACCCGGGGAGGAGCGATACAATAACCAGGGAGATGACGGCGATGGCGTTGGCCGGTGTGGGCAGGCCCCTGAATGATGTTGCCTGGCTGGTGTCGACGTTGAATTTTGCCAGCCTGAGTCCGGCGCAGAGAGGCATGATGACAGGTATATAAACGAAAAACATCTTTGCCAGACCTGAATAATGTACGGCAGAAGCAGCATCAGTCTGTTGTTTCATCAATAAATGGATAAGGACTGCAGGAGCTACCCCGAAGCTCACCAGATCGGCAAGTGAGTCAAGTTCCTTTCCTATCTCAGACCAGGCCCCGATGAGGCGGGCTGAAAAACCGTCGAAGAAATCAAAAACCATGGCAGCAAGAATCAGCCAGGAGGCCGTCAGCATGTTGCCGCTGAAAGCTGCAAGGACTGCGATAAATCCTGACACCAGATTGAGGGATGTTATTATATTGGGTATATGTCTCATCGGTAAATTGTAATTACTTTCAAGGGGGAGATCAAAAGTAAGATAAATTTCACTAATAATGTCAATTTGGTTAAATTTGGGCACAAATTCAAAAGTCTATGCAAGACCTGACCAACCTTAGGATTGCCGTTGATTTCGACGGGACAATCGTCGAACATGAATATCCGGAGATCGGGAAGGAGAAGCTTTTTGCATTTCAGACTCTTAAGGAACTCGAGAAACGAGGGGCCCTTCTTATATTATGGACTTTCAGGACCGGGGCCGAGCTTGATGCGGCAGTGGAATACTGCAGGAAGAATGGTGTCGGATTTTATGCCATCAACAGGAACTATCCGGAAGAGAAATATGATGAGACAGTCAGCCGGAAGATTGATGCAGATGTCTTCATTGACGACAGGAATATAGGCGGATTTCCGGGATGGAGTGAAATATGGCAGATCCTTGTACCTTATGAGATGGAGAAGAAAGAAGCTGAGAAACGTCTGGTGAAGTCCGGAAAAAACCCGATCATGAAAATGTTTGATAAAATACTTAAGCCTGATGAAAAATAGTTTCTTCAGATACATACTCCTTTCTTCCATATTACTTCTGATTATCTGGACCATATCGTGCTCGGGACGGGCAGGTGCGGGAACAACTGAACCTTCACCCTCAGCAAATGAACAGTCAACTGCAGAGGAGGCTCCGGGATTTATAAGTATGGTTGCTCCTTCGGAGAATTCTGATTTCAGGACCGGGGACAGGATAGAGGTAGTACTTGAGCCTGAAGGGACCAACAGGATTCCTGATTCAGCAGTGCTGTTTTTTGACGGCAAAAGAATAGATGTGCTCGAGGCTGAACCCTGGCGGTTTACCATCCCTGCAGAACTGACCATGGCGACAGGTAGAAAACCATTAAAGGTTGTTGCATACAAAAACAACCGCGACCAGACTCTTACCCGTTTTGTTGTGCTCTTCTCAGATAAGGTTCCTGAAAGAAAAGGCTACAGTGTTGTAAAAAGTTATCCTCATGACAGGGAGGCTTTTACGCAGGGACTCTTCTTTGATAACGGTCTGCTGTATGAGGGTACCGGTCAGGAATCGGGATCATCTCTCAGGGAGGTAGAACCTTCGACAGGGAAGGTAAAAAGGCAGTTGAATCTCGATCCTTCATTATTCGGGGAGGGAATAACCCTTTATGGTGACAGGATTTACCAGGTCACCTGGACCTCGAAGGTGGGCTTTGTGTACAGGAAGTCGGATTTCGGCCTGATAAACAGGATCTATTACCAGACCCAGGGCTGGGGCCTTACCACTGTCGGCAAGGCCATAGTTATGAGTGATGGTTCGAACGTACTTTCATTCTATGAACCTGAAGGTTTTACCGTTGTGAAAAGACTTGAGGTATATGACAATGAAAAGATGGTAGACCAGCTTAACGAACTTGAATATATCAATGGTGAGATCTGGGCCAATATCTGGATGACAGATCTTATTGCAAGGATTGATCCCGTGACCGGCAAGGTCAATTCCTATATAGACCTGGCAAACCTCTATCCTGAAGCCAAAAGGAAGGAGACGAATTCAGATGTACTCAACGGCATTGCCTGGGACAGGGAAAGCGGAAGGATCTTTGTTACCGGGAAACGCTGGCCGCAGATGTACGAGATCAGGGTTACTGAGTGATCCTTGTTGAATATATGATATTAATTGCTGAAGGTATAATCGTGAACGTAAATGGATTGTGCCCCAGTGACTCTCCGTCGGCTTCAGCATAAAGTACGGACTTTGAATCGACCGTCAGGTTATTGCTTCTGTAACCGTCAATTTTCGGGTGGCTGAGTATTGTACCATCATAAAGCAACTTAAGGTTCCTGATTACTTCGAGCCTGCTCATCTCTCTTATCACAGTTATATCGAGCAGTCCGTCATCGGGCAGGGCATCAGGTGTCTGTCTCATCCCTCCTCCGCAATACCGGCCGTTACCTATATTTATTGAAAAGATCCTTGCTGAACTTTTTACACCGTCAATGCCTATCTCTACCTCTGGCTTCCTGAAGGAGATCAGGCTCATAACAAGGTTGAGGAGGTACAGTATCCTGTTGCTTCGTCCCTTTTCCTTCTGCCGGTTTGTTTTCTCGACTACCAGAGCCTCATAGCCGATTCCGGCTATGTTGATAAAGAACCTCTCGTGCACTGAGGTGCCCTGGTGGTAAGTTATGACCCCGACATCGTGCAGCATACGCCTTCCTTCGCTTATTACCCTTACAGCTCCGTCGTAGACAAGGGGAATCCCGAACATCCTTCCCCAGTCGTTGCCTGTACCTACGGGGATCATTGCGATGGTTACAGATGAGGGGTTACAGTATTGCTGGGTGAAGACACCATTTAATATCTCATTAAGGGTTCCGTCACCTCCTATGGATATCAGGTTCCGAAACCCTTCAGCAACTGCCTGACGGCTGAGATCGATAGCATCACCTTTTTTTTCTGTAAGCTTTATCACGGCGGAGATTCCGTGGTTTTCAAGGAGTCCGGAGATCCTTTTCCAGTCCCTTCCACCTTTCCCATTACCGGCATTGGGGTTCACAATAGCGCACCATTTCATCGGGTGTCAGTTTTTATGAAAATAATAAAAAGCGGATATTAAAAGATGTAAATAAATGAAAAAAACCGATACTTTGAAAAGGGTACGTTGGTAGTTGTATATGATTTATTAACAATATAATACAACTCACATTAGTCTTTCTAGTTGTTGATAACATGTTGATAACCCCATTACGAATGTTTACAATTACATTATGAGGTACCGGTACCGCAGCATCATAATACTTAAATTTGAAGCTCAAAAAACAACAAAACAATAATTCATATGGCAAGGATCATAGCTATTGCAAATCAGAAAGGTGGAGTAGGGAAGACGACTACGGCTATTAATCTGGCTGCCAGTCTGGCTGCACTTGAGAAGAAGGTTCTGATTGTTGACGGGGATCCCCAGGCCAATGCCACCTCGGGTATTGGTATGGATAACCGGCAGGTCAAAAGTACTATTTATGATTGTCTGATTGACGGCAAAGATCCGCTTGAGGCCATCAGGCCTACTGGTGTTGACAATATGTTTATCATACCATCGAACATAGACCTTGTCGGGGCTGAGATAGAGATGCTTGACAGGCCCGGAAGGGAAAAGATACTCAAGGGTGTTCTGGAGAGGGTTTCAGATGGGTACGAATACATCCTTATTGACTGTTCTCCTTCTCTTGGTCTGCTCACCGTGAATGCTCTCACCGCGGCTCATTCGGTCATAATACCGGTACAGTGTGAATATTTTGCGCTTGAAGGACTTGGTAAGCTTCTGAATACAATAAAGATAATTCAGAATAACCTTAACAAGGAACTTGAGATAGAGGGTTTTCTGCTTACGATGTATGATTCGCGCCTCAGGCTGTCGAATCAGGTGGCAGAGGAAGTCAACAGGCATTTTCAGCAGATGGTTTTCCAGACCATCATCCAGCGTAATGTCAAGCTATCGGAGGCTCCCAGTTTTGGTCAGCCGGCAATATTATATGATGCCGACTCAAGGGGAACTGTGAATTATCTCAACCTGGCCAGGGAGCTTATTGAGAAACTTGAGGTTAAGATGAAAGCATGATCAGGTAGTAACCTGGCCGGTAAAAAATAACGAACATGATACAGAAGAAAGCTTTAGGACGGGGCCTCGGAGCGTTGATTGAAGGAGTTGAAAAAGAGGTTCTGGAGAAGAAAGTGGAGGCCGACATGAATATTGCAGTTGATGCAATAGAAGCCAATCCTTTCCAGCCAAGGACACATTTTGATGATCAGTCACTTGGTGAATTAGCCGAATCCATTAAGAAGCTGGGTATTGTTCAGCCTCTTACAGTCCGTGAGATACCTGACGGCAGGTATCAGCTAATTGCCGGTGAAAGAAGGCTGCGGGCTGCCCGACTTGCGGGTCTTACCCATGTGCCTGCGTTTATCAGGACTGCCGACGACCAGGCTATGCTTGAGCTTGCACTGGTTGAGAATATTCAGCGTGAGGATCTGGATGCCGTTGAGGTGGCGATCAGCTTCCAACGTCTCATTGAAGAATGCAGGCTTACGCAGGAAGAGCTGAGCGACCGTGTAGGTAAACAGCGGTCGACTATAGCAAACTACCTCCGCCTTCTGAAGCTTCCGGCAGAGATACAGCTGGGTATCAGGAAGAAACAACTGATGATGGGTCATGCCAGGGCTCTTATTACAGTTGAAGATCCGAAAAAACAGATAGGTCTTTACTACAAGATCATCGACGGAGAGTTGTCTGTAAGGCAGGCTGAAGAGATGGTAAGGCTCCTCCAGTCGGAAAAGGTTAAGGATCCGGTAAAAATTGAAAAGAAAAAACAGCTAAATGATGATTTCAAACAGCTTTCCGATCATCTCGACCGCATATTCAGTACTAAAGTGAATTTCAGGATAAATGACCAGGGTAAGGGGAAAATTGTGATCCCATTCGACAATCCCGGCGAGATGGAACGCATTTTGGAAATATTCGACCGGCTGAACTCCTGAAAATATTTATATTTGTCAACCGTTATGTTCTTACCGTAAGGTAAAAAACGGTTATTTTTTGATTTGAGGACGATTTATAAAATATCAATTATTCTCATCCTGCAATTATTTTCCTTTCAACAGGTCATTTTTGCTCAGGATACGACTGATGTTTCCAGTATTTCCCGGCGTCATTCCTTCAATGCCGATCCAATGAAGGCAACGATGCTTGCTGTTACTTTTCCTGGAATGGGACAGGTCTATAACAGGAAATACTGGAAGGTACCTCTTGTATATGCCGGCTTTGGTGCCCTGGTTTATGCAATTGGTTTCAACACTTCTCACTATAATGACTTTATGGGGGCTTATCAGGATTTCATCGATAAAATACCTGAAACAAACAGTTATATGAGGTATGTCAAAGGTATTGATCCATCGGAATATGATCCTGTGCAATATCCCGATACGTACGATCCTTCTTCGGCCTCATGGGTTGAAGACGGTTTGCTGATGCGGGTCGATTCCTACAAAAGGTACAGGGATCTTTCGTATATTGGGATCGCGGTATGGTATCTCGTCACGGTGCTCGATGCAAATGTGGATGCCAGCCTGTTTAACTATGATATAAGTGACAATCTTGATCTGGCGGTGGTTCCCGCAAGGCTACCCGTGGCCGGAACCCTTGGTGCCGGATTCAACGTAAGTCTGAAGTTGAATTTTTAAAACTTTAAATAATGATGAGGTTTAAAGCTTTACTGTTTGTTTTTTTTCTGACAGGACTGGCCCTGTCGGCTGATCCTGTGTCAGATACCATCATTATCGATACTGGCTATGATGCTGAAAGGATTTCAACTGACCTCGACAGTCTTGTAAGCAGCTGGTATGTCAGGATGCTGTTCAACGGCAACGATGGGATCACGGAGAGTGATTCAGCTGTTGTTGAGTTCTCCGATACAGTATATTGCGAGAGACTGGCCAGGATAAATTCAATTGTAAAACTCGACTACAACGGGATAATAAGGAATAATATCCTTTTTTATACAGTGAAACAGAGGAAAAAGTTCAGTGCAATTCTTGGACTGAAGGATTATTATTTCCCGATGATAGAGGATATTTTTGACTCGTACGGTCTGCCGTCTGAACTGAAATATATGGCAATAATCGAATCGGCCCTGAACGCGAATGCCGTTTCAAGGGTGGGTGCCACAGGTTTATGGCAGTTCATGTACAGCACAGGAAGGTTATACGGACTAACAATCAATTCAGTTGTTGACGAGAGGAGGGACCCGATAAAATCAACCCATGCCGCTGCCCGTTATCTGAAAGATCTTTATTCAATATACAACGACTGGATACTTGTTATTGCCGCCTACAACTGCGGCCCGGGTAACGTAAACAAGGCGATAAAGCGTTCAGGGAACAAAAAGGACTACTGGGATATTTATTACCGTCTTCCCAGGGAAACAAGGGGTTATATTCCACAGTACGTGGCTGCAACCTATGCCGTGAATTATTTTGCGGAACATAAGATAAAGCCACTGCCTATCGATATTCCTGTTGCCACCGACACCATTATGATAAACAAAGACATTCATCTTTCCCAGATCTCTGAGGTAATGGGTATCCCCATCGGCGAACTGAGAGCCCTCAATCCGCAGTACCGCACCGGCCTGGTTCCGGGATCATCCAAACCGCTGTCTCTTACCCTTCCCCTGAGTCATCTTGGTGATTTTATTGACCTTAACGATACAATCAGAAAATATAAGTCAGATGTGTATCTCACAACATCCACACGAATCCCCGATCCGACAAGGTCGACCTATGTTCCTCAGGATGTGAAGGGAAAGACAAAACTGGTTTATACAGTAAAGGAAGGTGATAATCTCGGCTTCATATCAGGATGGTATAATGTGGGTCTTTCTGATCTCAGGTACTGGAATAACATTTACAGGAACACCATCAGGATTGGTCAGAAACTGCTAGTGTTTGTTGATCCGGCAAAAGCCACACTGCTCGGCGGTGTCGACAATATGACCTTTGCTGATAAACAGAAGATGATTGGAAAAAGTCCTGCTACTGCTGCTCCTGCTTCTGCTCCTGCTTCTGCTTCTCCTGCCATCCACACCTTTGCCGGCATCCAGGAAGCCGGAGGTGATGGCACTTATGTAACCTATACTGTCCGAAACGGTGATTCAATCTGGGATATAGTAAAGAGATTCGACAATGTTACAACATCACAGGTGCTTACATTAAACAAGATAACGGATCCGCGAAAGATTCAGGTTGGTCAGGTTCTGAAGATAAAGAAGAAAAGCTGATCTCAGAAAAAATATGCGCCCGTACAGATCGTTTCTGTTTTTACTGATTTTTCTGGTCTGTCTTACCGGGCTCTGGTATATATTGCCTCCTTCCATTAAAGTACCTTCCCCGGAAAGGTTACTACCCGCTGCCTTAAGGGAACGTATTTTAAGTGACAGACGGGAAGTGACTGCTACTGATTCCTTCACTTCGTCATATACTGATTTTACAGTGGTCCCGGATACAATAATCAGGTCCGACACCATTGCTTTCGTCAACGGGCACGGTATGTCCCTGCCGTTGAAAGGATTCATGGATTCTCTTTATTTCTCCGACAGTCAGTTAAGGGTACTTTACTACGGTGATTCACAGATTGAAGGCGACAGGGTATCATCATACCTGAGGCGGTGGTTACGGCAAGGAAGGGAAGGAAGCGGTCCGGGTCTCTTTCTCCCGGTGATGACGGTTATGTACACCGAATCGGTGAACATCAGGTCATCGATGAACTGGGAGAAGTACAACTATCTTTCATATGAGCAGGGGGCTATCCATCACAGGAACTTAGGGCCCTTTATGGCTTACTGCCGCTATCTGCCTGAAGGAGAGACCTCGGGGGTGCCCGTCAGGGCAACGGTGAGGATAAGTCCTTCGCGACTGGCTGATGAGAAATCGGCTCAGTATGATATACTCAGGGTTTTTTATGGTAATCTCCCCGGAGAGGTGACGTTAACCGTCAAAACCGGGAACTTCAGCCTTTTTACAGATACTCTTGAAACAGGAACTGAGCCCCGGGAGTTTTCATGTCCCTTGAATGGAGAAAATAACATAACAATAGAGTTCGAAGGAAGGGTGAGCCCCGACATTTACGGAATAAGTATTGAAAGCCGTAAAGGAGTGATTGTTGACAACATACCGCAGCGGGGCAGCGCTGGTCTGGAATTCACTATGGTTGATAAGGAACATCTGAAGGCAGTGTATGACCTTCTTTCTCCCGACCTGTTCATACTGCAATACGGACTGAATATTGTAAAAAACATACGAAGTGAGTATAACTACTACAGCATGGGGCTGGAAAGACAGATCAACCTGATAAGGGATCTTTGTCCGGATGCCCAGATACTGATTGTAGGAGTCACTGATATGGCCGTCGCAACGGGCGACAGCCTGCACTCGTACACGAACATACCTGCCATTATCAGTGCCCAGAGAAATGCTGCTTCAAGATCGGGGGCTACTTTCTGGAACTCTTACCGGGCCATGGGGGGATACAATTCGATTATAAGATGGGTCGGGAACAATCCTCCGCTTGCACGGGACGACTATGTCCATTTTACAAACACGGGTGCAGATTCACTTTCGAAGATCCTTGTGTCGGAAATGTTCAGGCAGCCGGATATAGACACCCTGATAAAATCTGATACACTGATTGTTGCTGACACAGTCACGACCATCACGACCTCAGCCGGAACGTCAGAAGGTACAGGCAGGGCAGATGAAACGGCACGACAGGCCAGACCTGCCGGGAGTCTTCCGCTGCTTCTGCTGAGAGATCTTTTCAGCTATGATCCTGACGATCCCTTGATCTTTTCGTCGCCGGCATTCTGGATCTTTTTCCTGTTTGTCCTGGCAGGCTACAGCCTGATATATAACAAACCCTTTATAAGGAACCTGTATCTTCTTCTTATAAGCCTGTTTTTTTACTATAAGTCGGGAGGTTTCTTCATTATACTCCTTCTCTTTGTTACCATTGTTGACTTCTCATGCGGATTGATGATCCACAGGTCGGAGACCCGTGTGGGCAGGCGGGCCTTCCTTTTGCTGAGTATCATATCAAACCTCCTTCTGCTTTCATATTTCAAGTATTCGGTATTTTTTACCGACCTTGTAAATTCTGTTTTTGGCACCGGCTTTGAGGTACATGATTACCTGGCTGCTTTTTCGAACAGGCACCTTGGGACCGCATTTGATGCAGGCAATATCATTCTTCCGGTCGGCATCTCCTTCTTTACTTTTCAGTCGCTCAGCTATACCATTGATGTGTACAGGAACAGGGTGGCTCCCGTCAGGAACGTTGCTGATTTCGGCTTTTATGTCACTTTTTTTCCGCAGTTGGTGGCTGGTCCCATTGTAAGGGCTTCGGAGTTTATTCCTCAATTGTATGAGAAGTTCAGGCTCTCCCGGCGCGAGTTCAGCCATGCACTTTATCTGATACTTAAGGGTCTTGTTAAAAAGGTTGTCATTTCCGACTTTATAGCTATAGGTTTTATAGACAGGGTTTTTGATATGCCGGCAGTATATTCAGGATTTGAAAATCTCATGGCTGTGTATGGTTACGGATTGCAGATATACTGCGATTTTTCGGGTTACACCGACATTGCAATAGGGATAGGTCTTATCCTTGGATTCAGGCTTCCGGTAAACTTCAACTCACCATACAAGGCGTCAGATGTGTCTGATTTCTGGAAACGCTGGCACATATCACTTTCCAGGTGGCTGAAGGATTATCTTTATATACCTCTGGGTGGAAACAGGAAAGGACGGTTCAGGACCCAGGTGAACCTGATGATTACTATGTTGCTAGGTGGCCTGTGGCATGGGGCCGATCTCCGTTTTATTGTCTGGGGAGCCCTGCATGGGGTAGGACTGATTTTTAACAAGCTTTGGAACAGGCTTACGGGAAACAGGCAGAGGACAAGTCTTATAAGGAGGATCATTTCGATCTTCCTGACCTTCAACTTTGTCAACTTCTGCTGGATATTCTTCAGGTCGCCCGACATGAACAGTGCCGGCATCATGTTTAAGCAGATCTTCACAGCCTTTTTACCCGGGTCATTCACAACCCTTCTCCCGGTCTATGGTACTGTGTTCATACTAATACTTACCGGTTATTTTGTTCATTTTCTGCCCGAGAAGGCAAAGGAGGCATACAGGGGTCTGTTTATAAATTTGCCTCTTGCAGCACAGATGGCAGTGGTCATCCTTGCAGCACTTCTTATCGTTCAGATGCAGTCGCCCGACGTAGTACCCTTTATCTATTTCAGGTTCTGACAGGGATTCAGGCTGACGGGACAGATATCCGGCAGTCATAAAAAGGTAAATGATGAACCAGGATTATCAGGTCAGGAGGTCAATCAAATATTTCCTCCCGACACGGGTCTGGCATACGAAGCGACATCTGCACCGGTAATCTCATCGCGGCACAGGATTATAAGTCTTTCAAGTACGTTCCTGAACTCGCGGATATTTCCTGTCCATTCTATTTTACCAAGTTCATCAATGGCGTCGCCTGTAAAGGTTTTTTTGCTCATGCCATATTCACCGCATATGAGAGTGTTGAAGTGATTGACAAGGATAGGGATATCTTCTTTTCTCTCATTGAGTGTTGGCACGTGAATCAGAATTACGCTCAGGCGGTGATAGAGGTCTTCCCTGAAAGAATTATTCTCGATTTCCTTTTTTATGTTTTTATTGGTTGCCGCGACAATCCTTACGTTGACATGGATATCCTTATCAGATCCCACCCTGGAGATCTTGTTTTCCTGAAGGGCCCTGAGCACCTTTGCCTGGGCCGAAAGGCTCATGTCGCCTATCTCGTCGAGGAAAAGGGTACCACCGTTAGCCTGTTCGAATTTTCCGATCCTTTGCTTTATTGCCGAGGTAAAGGATCCCTTCTCGTGTCCGAACAGTTCGCTTTCTATCAGTTCCGAAGGTATTGCAGCACAGTTCACTTCAATAAAGGGTCCTCTGGCCCTGTTGCTTTTCTCGTGGATCTGGTGGGCCACAAGTTCCTTACCGGTACCATTGGCACCTGTAATGAGAATCCTTGCTTCTGTGGGTGCAACACGGTCGATCATCTCCCTGACCTTATTTATGGCCTCCGACTCGCCGATGATTTCATACATACGGCTAACCTTGTTCTTCAGAACCTGGGTCTGGGAGATGAGCCTGGTCTTATCGGTTGCATTACGGATGGTAATAAGAAGGCGGTTGAGGTCGAGAGGTTTTTCAAGGAAATCGTAGGCTCCTTTTTTTATTGACTCGACGGCCGTATCGATATTGCCATGTCCTGAAATCATTATCACGGGGGTGTCGGAGGAGTTCTCGTGAATTGTTGAGAGCACCTCTATCCCGTCCATTTTGGCCATCTTGATGTCACACAGAATAATGTCGTAGGCGTTGGAGCTAAAGAGCTCGAGTCCTGAAGGACCGTCCTCAGCGAGATCGACTTCATGTTTCTCATATTCCAGGACCTCCTTGAGAGTATTCCTGATTGCCCTTTCGTCGTCGATGACCAGTATTTTTGACATAGTAAAATCAATTAAATCACGGGTGGTGCAAAACCGATAACGTTTTTTGCCCTTTTATTTTTATCCACTGTATCTCAGCCACTTCCACATCTCCTTCCACGAAGTCTTTTTCCCGTACATAAGAATACCTGTACGGTAGATCTTGGCGGCCACCCATACAAACGTAATGAATGTTATTAGCATCAGTCCCATTGAGACTGCCAGTTGCCATACCGGGACACCGAAGGGAATTCTTGCCATCATCACAATGGGAGAGGTAAAAGGTATCAGCGAGAACCAGAAAGCCACAGAGCTCTCGGGATTCTGCATTGTGCCCATTGCAACCATCAGTGCCACAATTATCGGGATTGTAACAGGAAGCATGAATTGCTGGGTCTCGGTCTCGTTATCGACGGCCGATCCGATAGCTGCAAATATTGAGGCATAAAGAAGGTAGCCGGTTATGAAGTAAAAAACAAATGAAAAGATGATAAGTCCCCAGGGTTGGTTCATGGCACTTGAGAAGATCTGGGTTATTTCTTCAAGTTCCGGATTTACAGCCTGGTTGTTTACCATGGCAGCCTGTTGCTCCTGTGACATGACACTTGTAACAGCCGTATTCTGAGCCATACCTGAAAGATCGGTTCCTGAGAGTACTGTAGTCTTCAGGACATTTATGACAACAATGGTAAGGAAGACCCATATCAGGAACTGGGTAAGGCCGACCAGGGCAATCCCTATTATCTTGCCCATCATAAGCTGAACAGGTTTGATAGAAGATATTATGACCTCAACAACGCGGCTGGTCTTCTCCTCGATGACGCCACGCATCACCTGTGAGCCGAAGATAAAGACGAGCATATACATAAGGAAGCCCCCGATATAGGCAAGAGCCATGGCAATTCCCGTGCTTGTCTGTTTCACCTCGCCCGAATCATCGATTTTTACTGTACGTACCGAGACATTGGTCTGCACATTCTTCATTATCTTATCGAGGTCCTCAATGTTATAGGTGAGTAGTTTTTGTCTTTCAATCTCTTTCTCGATAGATGTTTCGATATGTTCGATTATAGTAATTGGAGGTTGTTGTTTTGAGATAAGCTGGATAGCGTCGGGCACGTTGACCACATCCGGAGAGATATAGAGGATGCCATAGTATCCTGCTGATTCAAAGGTGGTTTTAAGATCGTCAAGTTTGACTCCCTGGAGATATACAAAATCCATATCCCTGGTGTCGGGGATGGCTTCACTAAGGATATCGGATCCGTCCTCAATCACTGCAATTTTCTTGAATTCCTGGTCTTCGTTAAGTACGAGAAGGGTGGGAACAAGGATAAGGGCAGCCATCAGGAGGGGGGCAAGGATGGTTATTAATATAAATGATTTTTTCCTGACCCTGGTAAGATATTCCCTTTGGATTATTACTGATATTTTGTTCATGGCCGATGTTTTGTTTTTAGGTATTGGGTTATTTCAGTTTCTCTTTTCCACCACTCTGATAAAAATGTCGTTCATGGAGGGTAGGGCAGGGTTGAAGGAAATTATCCTGCCGAGGCCTATTGCCTGTTCGAGGATCTCATTGGAACGCATCTCTGCCGAAGCTTTAATGCGGATGATGCTCCTGTCGTTTTCATATTTTCTGTCGAGAATGCTGAATCCGGTATTGCCGTTCAGGGTGACATCTCCGCTGAAGGCAATTTCATATTCATTGGCTGCCCATTGCCGGCGGATATCATCGACACCTCCCTCGAGGATGGTCCTGGCCCTGTCGATAAGAGTTATATTGTCGCACAGTTCCTCAACAGATCCCATGTTATGGGTTGAGAAAATGATAGTGGCCCCTCTTTCCCTGAGGAACAGGATTTCATTCTTGATGATATTGGCATTAACGGGGTCAAAACCAGAGAATGGTTCGTCGAAGATAAGCAGTTTGGGTTCATGAAGCACTGTAGTGACAAACTGGATCTTCTGCTGCATCCCCTTCGACAGTTCTTCAACCTTCTTACCCCACCAGTCGGTGATTTCAAGTTTGTTGAACCAATACTTCAGCCTTTTCATGGCTTCTGCTTTTGAAAGTCCTTTGAGGCGGGCAAAATAAAGTGCCTGTTCGCCGACTTTCATCTTTTTGTAGAGTCCTCTTTCCTCGGGAAGATAGCCGATCGACATAACGTCGGCTGGCATAAGCTTCTTTCCGTTAAGCAGAAGCTCTCCCGAGTCGGGTCCGGTGATCTGGTTGATAATCCTTATGAGTGTTGTTTTTCCTGCTCCGTTTGGTCCGAGCAGTCCGTAGATGCTTTGCTCGGGAACAGCAATACTGACATTGTCGAGAGCTGTGAATGTACCAAACTGTTTTGTGACATTTTTTGCTTCAAAAAGTATCATAGAGTTGTAGTTAGTTTCGGGAATGTAAATATATAAATATATATAAAAGAGCTGTCGGGCGCCCTTTATATATTTTCTTTACAAAGCATTAGACTGAAAAAGGGCAGGAGAAAGGATCCGGCAACACTTTTTCATTTGAAAAGTCATTCAAAATAGCCTTTCATTCTTTCGAAGAAGCCCCTGTCATTTTTGTCGGGCTTTGGTACGAAGGATTCTGCATCCCTGAACTTCTCGATGATTTTCGATTCATCCCTGGTAACGGCTTTCGGGATCCATACATTGACATTAACCAGCAGATCGCCTTTTCCGTAACCGTTTACTTCGGGTAGGCCTTTGCCTCTGAGGCGTAATATCTTACCTGGCTGTGTTCCGGGTTCAATCTTTATTTTGACATTATTATCAACTGTAGGTACCTCTACATGAGTTCCCAGGATGGCATCGGGAATGCTGATGAAAAGGTTGTATATAAGGTCGTTACCTTCTCTTATCAGGTCGGGGTGTTCTTCTTCATCGATGACGACCAGGAGATCACCGTTAACGCCACCGCGGCGGGGGGCGTTACCCTTGCCGCCCACGGTCATCTGCATTCCTTTACCGACTCCTGCCGGTATGTTGATCTTGATTATTTCTTCTTTCTGGACTATGCCTTCACCATAGCAGGCCGGGCATTTTTTTGTTATTGTCTTTCCTTCACCACCGCACGAAGGGCACACGGATGTGGTCTGCATCTGGCCCAGCATGGTGTTTGTTATTCTTGTGACATGCCCCGTTCCGTGGCATGTGCTACAGTCTGATACACCTGAAGCGTCGGCAGCGCCTGTTCCCGAGCATCTGTCGCAGGTGACGTATTTGTTGACCTTGATTTTTTTCTCGGTGCCCGCTGCTATCTCATGAAAATTCAGTTTTACCTTAACCCTCAGGTTACTGCCTTTGTTGACTCTCCGGCCGGCACGTCTTGAACCGGCGAAAGCTCCGAATCCCCCGAAGGTATCTCCGAAAATGTCGCCGAATGATGAGAAGATATCTTCCATGGTCATTCCGGCACCACCGAAGCCGTTGCCAGGGCTTCCCACTCCTTCATGACCGTACCTGTCGTAGCGTGCTTTTTTTTCTTCGTTACTCAGCACCTCATAAGCTGCAGCTGCCTCCTTGAAGTTCTCTTCCGCTTTTTTGTCTCCCGGGTTTTTATCGGGATGATACTTCAGTGCCTGCTTCCTGTAGGCTTTTTTAATCTCTTCCTTTGTAGCCTCCCTCGAAACTCCAAGCACCTCGTAATAATCTCTTTTATCCATCCCTGTGTTATTTGAATCTTTAGTTGTCTGTTATTGCGTGATACTGATGATTATTCACCAACAACCACTTTCGAATATCTTAAAACCTTGTCCTGGAGCAAATAACCCTTCAGCACCACATCAAGAACCCTGCCTTTCTTCTCCTCATCCTCAACCGGAATCTTTGCTACTGCTTCATGGATGTCGACATTGAAAGCCTGGTTGAGGGATTCAATCTCCTGCACCCCGTTTTGTTTAAGGAAGTCGGAGAATTTAAGATAGATAAGGTTGATGCCTTCTGCAACGGCGGCTGAATCGCCCGAGCTGTCAATATGTTTGATGGCTCTCTCGAAGTCGTCCATAAAGGGCAGGAGTCTGAGCAGCAGGTTCTCACCCGCATACTTTGTGAGATCCATCTTTTCCCTCAGTGTTCTCTTCCTGAAATTGTCAAATTCGGCCGACAGACGGAGATATTTATCCTGCATCTCTGACAGTTTTTCCTCAAATTTGCTTTCATCGGCATCAGATTTGGCAGAGTGTGATGAGTCAGCGGCCTTCTTTTCTTCAACAGATCCTGGATTCTTATCAACGTCCTGAGGTTTTTCCTCCTCCTTACCCGCAGTTTCTTTTGATTCTATATCAGCCTGATATTCTGTAGTATGTTGTCCTTTTTTGTGGTTTTTGTCATCCTTCTCCATCTTCTTTCTGGTTGTCATCATTCAATTTATTTTCGGTTATTTCAGTTCTTTTCATCAAAATATCTGCCAACAGGAATCTTTTGCCAAATTGGCAGATTGTTATTACCCGGGATCAGGAAGAATACAGGGCATGAAGCGGGATATGTTCTGGTTATTCCGGTATGGCCGAAGCGATTAACGGGGATCAGACTCTGCGGATATCGGCTCCCAGGGCATTCAGCCGGATATCGATATTTTCATATCCCCTGTCTATCTGTTCGATATTATGGATTGTGCTGACCCCGTCGGCCGAGAGCGCTGCAATAAGAAGTGCAACACCTGCCCTGATGTCGGGCGAGATCATTGTGGTTCCCCTGAGTCTTATCATACGGTCCTGCCCGATGACAGTGGCCCTGTGAGGATCGCAGAGTATGATCTGTGCTCCCATGTCGATAAGCTTGTCGACGAAAAACAGCCTGCTTTCGAACATCTTCTGGTGAATAAGCACGGCTCCTTTTGCCTGGGTGGCTGTAACGAGGAATATACTCAGAAGGTCGGGAGTAAGACCTGGCCAGATAGCATCGGCGATAGTCATTATGGAACCGTCGATAAAGGTCTCTATTTCATAGTGTTCCTGGGCCGGTATATAGATGTCATCGTCCCTTCGTTCGACGATAATTCCGAGTCTTCTGAATGAATCGGGGATGATGCCCAGGTTGTTGTACGAGACATTCTTAATAGTTATTTCGGATGCAGTTATGGCAGCCATTCCTATAAAGGAACCTATCTCGATCATGTCGGGAAGTATTTTATGGCTGCAGCCTCCCAGGCTTTCGACTCCGTCGATATAAAGAAGGTTGGAGCCGATACCCTGTATCCTTGCGCCCATCGATGCAAGCATCCTGCAGAGTTGCTGGATATAGGGTTCGCAGGCGGCGTTGTAAATGGTTGTCCTTCCCTTTGCAAGAACGGCAGCCATGATTATGTTTGCCGTACCTGTAACTGATGCTTCATCGAGATGGAGGTATGCTCCTTCAAGCGAAGAGGCTTCGACTGAAAAGAAGGATTCGGATGATTCAAAACCGAAACTGGCTCCCAGCTTCTGGAAGCCAGTGAAATGGGTATCAAGCCTTCTCCTGCCTATCTTGTCTCCTCCGGGTTTCGGAATAAAAGCCTTGCCGAATCTTGCAAGAAGCGGTCCAACGATCATTATGGAACCTCTCAGGCTGATGCTCTGTTTCCTGAATTCAGGGGTCGACATATAGTCGAGATTGATGTCGCATGCCTCGAAGCTTATAGTTGATGATGCCTCTCGCTTGATTTTTACACCAAGACATCCGATGAGTTCAATAAGCTTGTTTACGTCATTTATGTCAGGGATATTGCTGATAGTCACTTTCTCACTGGTGAGAAGCACGGCACAGATCACCTGCAGGGCTTCGTTTTTTGCTCCCTGGGGTGTTATTTCCCCATGCAGGGATTTACCTCCATGAACAACAAAAGTACCCATTAATGACGGATATATCCTTTTTTCTTGATGTTGTGTTTGTTAGGCTGCTGCTTGTGAGGTTTTCCCTGGATCTTCTTCTTGACAGGAGGAACGAGCTCCTTCACTTCAAGGATTCTGATACCTTCAGTCATCTTCAGCTTTCCGCCTGAAAGAAGCTTCATATCACCGATAATGACCTCGTCACTTACCTGGCTCCGGTTCCAGGTCACGTATGACTTTTTCATCTGGTTGAGGATAAGGGAGGTGAGGTAGGTTTTTTCAGGACCGTCCTCAAGTTTTGTAGCTGCTTCTATCAGATCTTCAACTATCCTTCCATAGTGAAGAAAACGTATATCCTTCTGTTTGTACGGAACCTGCTTTGGCTTTTCAACGAATTTTGATGGTTCGGGAATGGTATAGGGAGAATCGATGTCGAGTTCAAAATTTGATATCAGAGCAAGATGATCCCAGAGTTTATGCCTGAAATCTCCAACATCGCGGAGATGTGGATTCAGGTTACCCATTATCTGAATGATGGTCCTGGCAGCCCTGTTCCTTTCGTTCCTGTCCTTTATAGTCTTTATGTGATCAACCATCTTCTGGACATTCCTTCCATATTCAGGCAATGCCATTCTCTTTCTCTGGGTATTATAGTCGTACGTCATTTGCTATGTCGTTATATTATGCAAAGCTAATAATTAAAATTCAAAATTATCCATCGTGTATTTCGGGGAAATAATTCGGAATGATCATTTGCATCAGACTGCAGTCTGATGCAACATGTAGCAACAGACGCAGTCTGTTGCTACTACAAACCCAGGAATTGAATGGCAATTCCCGAAAAGAATATCATGGCGCCGGCAATAAGGTTGCTGTATTTCTCAAGGGGCTTGAGGTTTATTTTGCTGAATCCCAGTTTAAAGGCAAGTACTATTGACATCATGGTAGCAATAGTCACAACAGAAAACAGGGTTGAAACAATGATGGCTCCTGGTATGTTGTTCTGAGCGGCAGGATACATCAGCACGGGAATAAGAGGTTCGCATGGACCGAAGATGAAAATCAGGAAAAGGATCCAGGGGGTTGTTTTAGCCATATTCGTTTCGTGAACATGAAGGTGATCATTAAGGTGTGAATGTTCGTGAGAGTGGCTGCTGCCTCCGGGGTGAAAATGTGAATGTGTATGCGTCTTTTTTCTGTAAAGGTTTCTAAGGCTGATTATCATGTAAACCAATCCGAAGGCTATAAAGAGCCAGCCGGCAATGTTTCCCCTGAACGATTCAACATCAACGAGCCTGTTGACCGAGATCCCGACAGCAATACCTATCAGGCCAAGTACAACGGAACTGAGGACATGACCCAATCCGCAAAGGAAGGTAATAAACATTGTTTTCCTGACTGTCCATTTTTTCGCCTCACTCAAAACAATAAACGGCAGATAGTGGTCGGGACCCAGCAGCGTGTGAAGGAAGCCGAGGGAGACGGCCGTCACTGACAATAGTGTAATTGAATTTTCCATCTGTCTCTTTTGGTTCAGAAATGTTTATTCTGCAATTATATTTATAAAAATCGAAAAACCAAGAGGAAGCCATCATCTTTTCCCACTATTTGACGGAAGGTTACTGGCTGTCAGACAGTAATCAAAATCCATTTACCTGAAGGCAGCAGCAGGCTCTGAGAAGCTTTTCTGTTAATAAATGCAGTGAGATGCCGGTAGAATAAATAATACGATTAAATTTATGGAAAGTTATTCAAATTGTTAACTTTGGCCGCTTTTGTTGAAATCCCCTTCAGCAAGGAAAAAATCAGATTATGAAAAGGCACGGCAGAAACCTGGACATAAGCAAGATCTCTCTTGCAGGTGTGATAGTAACTCTGGGAATTGTTTTCGGAGATCTGGGTACCAGTCCCCTTTATGTGATGAAAGCTATTGTCGGAGGAGGTCAGGAATTTAATGAACTCCTGGTCTACGGTGCCATGTCGTGTATCTTCTGGACCCTTACCCTTCAGACAACTGTAAAGTACGTCCTGATTACACTCAGGGTTAACAACCGGGGTGAAGGTGGAATATATGCCCTGTTTGCAATGCTGAAGCAGAAGCCATCGTGGGCTGCGGTCCTTACTATGATAGGTGCAAGCGCTTTGTTGGCCGACGGTGTCATCACACCTGCCATAACGGTCACTTCAGCAATCGAAGGTGTGAAGATGTTCAGTTCGGGGATTCCTGTAACAGCAATTGTGCTTCTGATCTTTGTCCTGCTGTTTTTCATGCAGCAGTTCGGGACCAATCTGGTCGGGAGTACCTTCGGACCAGCCATGGTTATCTGGTTCTCTATGCTGGGCATACTCGGGGTCTTTCAGCTGGCTGGCAATCCGTCGGTACTGGCTGCCCTGAATCCGGTATATGCCTTCAGGTTTCTGTCAGAATATCCCGGAGGCTTCGTTCTGCTTGGTTCAATTTTCCTCTGTACAACCGGTGCCGAAGCTCTTTATTCCGATCTTGGCCATTGTGGTCTGAAGAATATCAGGATGTCGTGGGCTTTTGTGAAAACAACCCTTTTGCTGAATTACCTTGGTCAGTGTGCATGGCTGCTTAACAGCGGAAACGTCAGGACCAACATAAATCCCTTTTTCGGGATGATGCCTGAATGGTTCCTTATTCCCGGAATCATAATTTCCACTTCGGCTGCCATTATAGCCAGCCAGGCTCTGATAACCGGCTCCTTTACACTTGTGAGTGAGGCCATCCCTCTCAATTTCTGGCCAAAAATAAAGATCTCATATCCTACACACCTGAAAGGACAGGTTTATGTCTCAACGGTTAACTGGTTTCTCTGGATTGCATGCAGTTTCGTTGTTGTCTTTTTCAGGGAGTCGTCAAATATGGAAGCCGCATACGGACTTTCAATAACTCTTACCATGATTATGACTACCCTGCTGCTGTCATTTTATCTCTTGCAGAAAGGGGTCAGCCACAGACTGATTGTACTCCTTTTGCTTGTGTACCTTACCATCGAGGGCAGTTTTCTTATTGCCAATCTCCATAAGTTTATGAACGGTGGCTGGTTCACGATCATGCTGGCCACGGTCTTTTTTGCAATTATGTACGGATGGTATTTCGGCAGGAAGATTAAGAACCGTTATATCACTTTCGCCAGTCTGAAGAACTATACACAGATGTTTATTGATCTTTCAAAAGATCCATCAGTTCCGAAAACTGCAACCAACCTTGTATATATAGTAAAAGCAAACCGTATCGACCAGGTCGAGTCGAAAGTCATTTATTCCATTTTCAATAAACATCCCAAAAGGGCCGACAGGTACTGGTTTCTCCATGTGAACAGGATTGAGGATCCCAACCGCTTTGATTACCAGGTAAGCAATATCATTCCGGGGGTTCTCATAAAAATTGATTTCAACATCGGGTTCAAGGTTGAACCCAGGGTCAATCTTTATTTCAGGGAGGTCCTCGAGGATCTCGTGGCATCCGGCGAGATAGAACTTACAAGCAGCTATGACTCTCTCAGGAAACACAATATCCCGGGTGATTTCCAGTATGTTCTCATCGACAGGATCATGACCCGTGACTACAAGCTTACTTCATGGGAGAATTTTACTCTTCTCCTGCACGGTATCTCAAGGTTACTTAACATTGGCGAGGTTAAAACCCTGGGTCTGGATGCCTCAAACACCATTGAAGAAAAAGTGCCTATCTCAATCGATCAGCACCTTGACCGCAGGATCACAAGAATTTTCTGAGATTCTGTTAAATTTTTTCTATCTTCATGTCCACTGACCCGCGAGGGATGATCAGACTGATCTGGGGTGTATATTACTGAATGTAATAATTTTACATTTCATTACCAGAATGACGAATAGATGAAGCATACTGGTGTTGAGATCTTCTGCGACTTCCGGGGAGAATCGATTATTGACCTGTTCGTAAGAACACAATAAAAAAAATTAAAGTAATGAAAAGAGTTGTTTTATCGGGTCTTATGACTTTGGTTTTCTGTTTTTATGCTGTTTCACAGAGTGTTGCATGGAAACCTGCCGGAGACAGGATTATGACGTCATGGGCAGAAAAAGTGAATCCTTCAGCGCCGCTGCCGGAATATCCACGTCCGCAGATGGTCAGAAATGAATGGCAAAACCTGAACGGCTTGTGGGATTATGCAATAGTACCGGCCGGGAGTCCGGTACCTGCCTCATACCAGGGAAAGATACTTGTTCCCTTTGCAGTTGAATCGGCATTGTCGGGTGTTGGCAGAAATGTGGGTAAGGAAAATGCCCTCTGGTACCGTACCTCTTTCCAGATCGGGCCATCAATGAAAGGGAAGGAGTTGCTCCTTCATTTCGGTGCGGTCGACTGGGAATGTGATGTTTATGTAAATGGCACGAAGGCTTTTTCGCATAAGGGAGCTTATGATCCCTTTACAGTTAACATTACACCATTCCTGGGGAAAGGACGTTCACAGAAACTGGAGCTGAGAGTCTGGGACCCTACTGACGAGGGACCACAGCCAAGGGGAAAGCAGGTAAATGATCCTCAGAGTATCTGGTATACTCCGGTTACTGGTATCTGGCAGAGTGTCTGGCTGGAACCTGTATCTTCAACCCATATCTCCTCGTTCAGAATTCTTCCGGATATTGACAGGCAGAATGTGGGTATCACCACAGATGTAAACAACAGGCAGTCAGGTGATGTGATCAGACTGACGGTTTTTGATGGGGCCGTTAAGAAAGCCGAGACGGTTTTGGAAGAAAATGCCGGTACGCTCAACATACCTTCGCCCAGACTATGGTCTCCAGATGATCCTTTCCTGTATGATCTCAAAATCACCATTGAAAGAAAAGGAAAAATCGTGGATGAGGTGAAGAGTTATTTTGCAATGAGAAAAATATCCCTTGAACCTGATCAGAACGGGGTTCTGAGGATGATGCTCAACAACAGGTTCATCTTTCAGTACGGAACACTCGATCAGGGCTGGTGGCCCGACGGACTCTATACTGCCCCTACTGATGAAGCCCTCCTTTTTGATATTGAAAAGACCCGAAGCATGGGTTTCAACATGATCAGGAAACATGTGAAGACTGAATCCGCCAGATGGTATTATCACTGCGACCGTCTCGGTATGCTCGTATGGCAGGATATGCCCAGCGGGGACCTTGGTGGAAACCAGTGGAATTCAAGAGTGGGAATGGAAGGAGGTAGCGATAAGGTAAGGACTGAATCATCTGAACAGATTTACCGGACCGAATGGAATGCCATTATCGATAACCTGTACAACAGTCCCTGTATTGTTGTATGGGTTCCGTTCAATGAAGCCTGGGGTCAGTTCAAGACTGTTGAGATAACGGAATGGACCATGAAAAAAGATCCTTCACGCCTGGTAAACAGTGCAAGCGGAGGTAATTTCAACGAGACGGGCCATATACTTGACCTTCATAATTATCCGGGTCCTGTAATGGCCAAACCCGAAGTCTTCGGCGGGAAACAGGCACTGGCCCTTGGGGAGTTCGGGGGACTTGGACTTCCGCTTGAGGGACATACCTGGCTAAACAGGGATAACTGGGGATATCGTACCTTTACCGGTGCTGACACTCTTTTTAACACATATTCGGACTATATCAACCAGATTGTGCCCTTTATTGAAAGAGGCCTGTCAGCCGCAATTTATACCCAGACAACTGATGTTGAGGTTGAGACCAACGGACTTATGACGTACGACAGGAAGGTGATTAAGAATCCTGAAGAAAAACTCAGGAACGTGGCTGCCAGGCTGTATAACGCCGCCTCACTCGTCAGGTTCAGAAAATAAATGCTTTTGAGTATTGCTTGAAATCAGATAATCTGTAGTTTATAATAATAAATGTAAAATTAACACTTAAATATTTTGTTTATGAAAAAACTATCTCTGTTTATTTCAGCGCTGACCTTCAGCCTTGTGAGCATGGGTCAGTCATCTGTTGCCCTTGTTGTTGACGCAGGGTCGGCAGATTACACAATAAGCCGTCATATATACGGTCATTTTTCCGAGCATCTTGGAAGATGCATATACGATGGCTACTGGGTAAATGAAAATATGCCGGTCAGGAAACAGGACCGGATAAGGCTCGACATTGTGGATGCACTGAAGAAGATACAGATCCCCAACCTGAGGTGGCCCGGAGGTTGTTTCGCTGATGAATATCACTGGCGCGACGGTATTGGTCCGAGGAATGAAAGGCCTACCATGATCAACACCAACTGGGGTAACGTGACTGAGGACAACAGTTTCGGAACGCATGAGTTCCTCGAACTCTGTGATCTTCTTGATGCAGAGCCTGTGATTGTTGGCAATGTGGGCAGCGGAACGGTTGAGGAGATGTCGAAATGGATAGAGTACCTCAATTATGACGGAGTGAGCCCGATGACCAATATGAGGAAGCAGAACGGCAGGGAGAAACCATGGGGAGTGACTTTCTGGGGAGTAGGCAACGAGAACTGGGGTTGCGGAGGCAACATGACGGCCGATTATTATTTAACCCAGTTCAAACAGTATTCTTCTTTTGCCAAGAACTATCCCGGGGCTACATTGCGTAAGATTGCCTCCGGAGCAAATTCAGCCGACTACAAATGGACTGAGACCCTTATGCAGGGACTCGCAAGCACAGGTGGCAGAAGCAGCATGTGGGGTATGGATATTCATTATTACACACGTCCCCCGAGGGGAAGAATGGGACAGGGAGCTCCTGCTCAGTCCCAGACTCCTGCAGTGAGCACGGGTTCAGCAACCGACTTCACTGAAGAGACCTACTTTGCAACGATGCAGAATGCCCTTCGCATGGAAGAGATTGTAAAAGGACATGATGAGGTGATGACCAAATATGATCCTGAGAAAAGGGTTGCCCTGATAGTTGGTGAATGGGGGATATGGACAGACCCCGAGCCTGGTACAAACCCAAGGTTCCTGTATCAGCAGAACAGCCTGAGGGATGCCCTGATAGCCGGAACAGAGCTTAATATCTTCAATAACCATTGCGACAGGGTTAAGATGGCGCAGCTGGCACAGACGATAAACGTGCTGCAGGCAGTCATTCTTACTGAAGGTACAAAGATGATCCTGACGCCGACCTATCATGTTTTTGATCTCTATAAGGTTCATCATGATGCAAAGATGCTGCCTGTTAAGTTCTTCAGTCCCGATTACGTACTGGGAGAACAGAAGATTCCTGCACTCAACGTATCGGCTTCACAGGATTCAACAGGGGTTGTGCATATCACTCTTGTCAACATAGATCCCAACAAAGCGCTGACAATATCGACCACACTCAACCAGGTAAAATGGACGTCGGTAAGCGGGGAGATCCTTACTTCAGACAAGATAACTGATATCAATACTTTTGATAAATCAGACAAGGTGGTTATTAAAAAATTCAACGGAGCCAAAAAACAGGGTGATCTTCTTAACGTGGAACTCCCTTCAAAATCGGTTGTGTTGCTGACAATAAAATAACAGGTGGTTCCATGGACTCTATATTGTCCAGATATAAAGAACATCAGTCTGAACAATATAAATTATCTTTGGCATCGTTTTAATCTTTACTGCAGACGTTTATGGAACTAATTCAGACGGTTGTTGACTGGTATATGGCCAACCTAAATTATTTTACGGTTGCCTTCCTCATGGTTATTGAGAGTTCATTTATTCCCTTCCCCTCGGAAGTGGTCATTCCCTTTGCAGCATACAAGGCTGCCCAGGGTGATATGAATGTTTTCGGTGTGATTCTGGCGGGCACCATTGGTGCTCTTCTGGGAGCCCTGGTGAACTATTATCTGGCTAAATACCTGGGAAGGCCCCTGGTCCATAAGCTGGCTGATTCAAAAACAGGCAGGATGCTTCTGCTTTCAAAGGAAAAGGTGGTTCATGCCGAGGAATATTTCGTACGTAACGGGAAGATATCGACCTTTGTAGGCAGGCTTGTGCCGGCTGTCAGGCAACTTATCTCGATACCGGCCGGGCTTGCGGAAATGAATATACGTGATTTCATACTGTATACTGTTGCAGGCGCAGGGCTTTGGAACATAATACTGGCAGTTATTGGCTATTATCTGTACGAGATCAAGGAACAGATTTTCCCCTACCTCGACATAATTCTCTGGTCGCTTGGCGGACTGCTTGTAGCATACCTGGTCTTTAAGGCCTGGAAATCGTCGGGAAAAAGAAAAAAGTGAAGATGGAAGGCCGGAACTCATAAGACAACCGGTGTACGCCGTATATGATTCTTAACGGCCCGGGGCAGGAGGCCTGTAAAAGTAGGTACCTGAACCGGGCTTTTTTGTATCTCAGCTTATTACTATTCTGCAGAATGATCGGGACGACAGGCCTCTTTATTCGACTATTTCGGCATCGTCGAACTTCTGTGAGTGGTAGTTTACCCTGGTGCGTCTGACACGGTGAACTCCCTTACCACCAAAGAATCCCCATCCTCCGCTACCAATAAGGAATCCGAGAGCATATAAACCACCGTTATTATTCTGGGCGTACATGGTTATCTCGTCGCTGAACAGCATTCCGATAAAGTCGAAGGGAGCGATGAAACCGTGCCACAGGCCACCGAAGAATCCGTATGTATGTCCGGTGAGACATTGTCCGACAGCCTCACTTCTTGCGCAGGAGGCAAAAAGCAAAACGGCGCCCGCAACAAGGATAAGACGTAAAGAGAAGTATGAAGAAAGTTTTTTCATTATTCAGGTATTAACAGATTATTAAATACATCAGATAAGCGTGAGTTCGACAGGTTTTCCCGAGAACTTTTTCTCATGGTTAAGCAGCCATTCTTTTATCTTAAGTCCTGCGGCATAACCGACAAGCTGTCCGTCGGATCCTATGACTCTGTGGCAGGGTATTATGATTGCTATCCGGTTTTTTGAGTCAGCCCTTGCAACGGCACGTGCTGAGCCAGGCATTTTCAATATTTCGGTCTGCCTCCTGTATGATATAGTCTGGCCATAAGGGATCTGCTGAAGGGCTTTCCAGACCTCAGACTGGAACTGAGTGCCTCTTATAACAAGCGGAACAGTAAACTCTTTGCGTTTGCCTTTGAAATATTCAGCCAGTTGTTTCCTGAGAAGCCTCAGGTGACGGTTGTTTCCTTCCTTTATTTTTTCATCTCCGGGCAGCCCGGCAGATATTCTGCATTCTTCGGGAGAGAGAGCTCCTTCATGGAATTCAAGAAGACAGACCCCTTCACCGGAAGCTGCTGCAATCATTTCTCCAGCAGGTGTACTGATTTTAACCGCTTTAATCATAATCGCGACCTTTCTGAAAGGATCTATGTAGGGATCCTTCCTGATTTTGACTTTATATATTTCCTGTTTCTGAACCTCATTGCCGACCATTCATCATCAACCGAAACCATTCGTATGCCGTAGAATCCGGCTTCGTTGAGTACTGCCCATCCGTTGTCGCGTACAAGGTCGGGTCTGGTATTAAGAGAGCTGTTTTTCCTGAAGCAGAACCAAAGAATCCCATCGGCCGTAAGATTATGAAGAGCAACCGGAGCCGTCTGTCTGACCTCAGTCCTGTTTTTTACAAATATAAATATGAACTCATAAGGGCAACGTTGGTCTATTTCAGTATCTATAATAACATCTTTCAGTGCTTCATGTAGTTTTTTCAGGAAGGGTTCATCTGAATTAAGAACTGCAATTCTTAACTGTCCTTTATAATTAAGCTTTTTCAGAAGGTCTCTCATGTCAGGAATTCAATTGCTGATGCTAATTTATAAAAATTATGGTGATACGGAAAAATAGTTTTACCTTTGTACCATCTGTTAATGGGGTGCCTTAAGACTACGGGCTGAGATCATACCCTTACACCTGATCCGGATAATGCCGGCGGAGGGAAAAAGAGTTACCATTTTGCCAGCCTTCTACAGTGCCTCATTTCAGATTAACTAAAAAGTTTTTGAAATGAGAATAAACATCCTGGTTTTAATGTTATTCCTGACCGTCAGACTGTTTTCGTTTCCTTCTGATGAAGACAGGGGACTTGTCATCCGGGGAAAGGTAATTGACAGGGAAGGTGAACCCATGGCGGGTGCCGGAATATCAGTCAGGGGTACCTTCATGGGAGTACTATCTGGTTCCGACGGAAATTTTTCTATTGAAAATATGAAAGCAGGCAAGTATCTGCTCGATATATCCTTCGTAGGTTACAGGAAGACAACGGTAGAAGTGGATCTATCTGAAGAGGCTTTTGTGAATGTCGTCATGGACATGGACCAGATAATCCCGGGAGAGGTGATTGTCAGTGCCACAAGGGCAGGGGAAAAGGTCCCGGTCACCTACAGCAACCTCGACGGGGAAGATATAAGAAAGGTCAACTCCGGTCCTGATCTTCCCTACCTGCTTTCGCTTACTCCGTCACTGGTCGAGACTTCAGAATCGGGTAACGGGATCGGGTATACAAGCCTCAGGATCCGTGGCACGGACGGTAGCAGGATTAATGTGACCATGGACGGAATACCTCTCAACGACCCTGAATCACAGCAGGTGTTCTGGGTCGATCTGCCCGATCTTGCTTCATCAGTCGGGAATATCCAGGTCCAGAGAGGAGCCGGTACTTCTTCCAACGGATCAGGAGCCTTCGGAGCTTCGGTAAACATCCAGACCAACACAATTGAACAGGAACCCTTTGCAGCTATCAGCTCTTCAGCCGGTTCATATTCCACCTTTAAGAATACCATCTCTGCAGGTACCGGTCTTCTCAAGGATAAATTTGCTTTCCAGATGCGTTTCTCGGATCTCCGCAGCGACGGATATATCGACCGCACAGGATCAGATCACAAATCAGCCTTTATGAGCGGTATTTACCGGACGGCCAGATCGATGTTAAGGGCCAACATAGTGCTTGGAGAAGAGCATACCGGAATAGGCTGGTGGGGTGTTCCCGCTGAGGTCCTTGACCAGAACCGGAGATATAATCCGGCAGGCGAATATACTGACGGGAACGGCATTATCCGTCATTATGGCAATGAAAGTGATAATTATGTCCAGTCGCATTATCAGCTCTTCTATACACTTCAGCCTTCAAAAAACCTTATAGTAAACAGTGCTTTTCATTACACCAGGGGGAAAGGATATTATGAAGAGTACAAGGAAGACGGAAGCCTTGAAGAATACGGCCTTCCGGTCATTGGTTCCGGTGATGCGGAAATATCCGAAAGTGACCTTATAAGAAGGAAATGGATGGAAAATGATTTTTACGGACTCATATGGTCGGTACGTTCGACAGGTACACGCCTTCAGCTGACTGCAGGAGGGGGGCTGAATCTTTTTGACGGTGATCATTATGGCACTATAATCTGGATGCAGCATCCGGGGGATATCGCGAATGATCATCAATGGTACCTTAATAACGGAACAAAGGGCGAGATAAACATCTATTCAAAGGCAAACTATTCAGTCACTGATAAACTTTCGCTTTACGGTGACCTTCAGTACAGGTATATCAGTTATGACATGTCGGGAGAGGATGATGATCTTAAGGATCTTACCGGAAGGCACAGATTCGGGTTCATAAATCCCAAGGCAGGCATTTACTATAATATTTCCTCAGGCCAGGATGCTTTTTTTTCATTCTCGGTGGCTAACAGGGAGCCGACGCGAACTGATTACAAGGAAGCTGCCGGTGATCCTGATGCCACCCCCGAACATGAGACTCTTTACGACTTCGAAGCAGGTTACAGTATAAAAAGTTCGCGCACAATTCTGTCGGCCAACCTCTATGCAATGCTTTATCACAACCAGCTGGTGCCAACAGGAGAACTCAGTAATGTCGGTTATTCCATTCAGACCAATGTCGGGAAAAGCTACAGGACAGGAGTGGAGCTTACTGCAGGTTTTATCTTTTCTGAAAAGGCGGGATGGGATGCAAACCTGACACTAAGCAGGAACAAGATACCCGGATTTACGGAATATTATAC
>CAZBQM010000017.1:6939-40194 GCA_964494045.1 uncultured Rikenellaceae bacterium | reverse complement strand
CCACAACGCAGCATTTTCCCCAGCCGCGTGCAACAAGTGCAGCGTGTGAGGTCATTCCGCCGCGTGCGGTAAGGATACCTACTGCAGCTCTCATACCTTCAACGTCCTCGGGATTGGTCTCCTCACGGACCATGATGACTTCGTGTCCCTTGCGTGTCCATGCAACTGCATCTTCTGCAGTGAAGACTATCTTACCAACAGCAGCGCCTGGTCCGGCAGGAAGTCCTTTTGCTATGGTTTTAACTTTCTTCTCGGCTTCCGGATCGCAGATCGGGTGAAGAAGTTCATCAAGCTGGGCTGCATCAACACGCAGAACGGCTGTCTTCTCATCGATGAGCTTTTCCTTTAGCATATCCATTGCCATATTGAGGGCGGCAGTACCTGTTCTCTTACCAGCACGGCACTGGAGCATGTAAAGTTTATTTTCCTGAATGGTGAACTCAATGTCGAGCATATCGTGGAACGATTTCTCAAGGATATTCCTGATATCGCAAAGTTCCTTGTATGTTCCCGGCATAGCTTCTTCCATACTTTTCAGATGCTTGTTCTGCTCGTTCTTGGTCTCGTTGTTAAGAGGACTGGGGGTACGGATACCTGCAACGACATCCTCACCCTGAGCGTTCACAAGCCATTCTCCATAGAAGAGATTCTCACCGGTGGCAGGGTTACGGGTAAATGCAACACCTGTGGCAGAAGTATCACCCATATTTCCGAATACCATGGCCTGCACGTTAACTGCAGTACCCCAGTTATCGGGAATTCCTTCGATCCTTCTGTATGAAACAGCCTTCTTGCCGTTCCAGCTCTTGAATACGGCCTTGATACTACCCTCGAGCTGCTCTTTTGCATCATCGGGGAAAGGTTTGCCAAGTACCTGTTTGATCTTTTTCTTGAATTGTTCAGCAAGTTCCTTAAGCTCTTCAGCTACTATTTCAGTATCTGACTTGTAACCTTTTGAATGTTTGAACGCATCAAGCATCTCATCAAGCTGTTTGCGGATACCTTTTCCTTCACCCAGCTCAATACCTTCAGCTTTTTCCATAACCACGTCGGCATACATCATGATAAGACGACGGTATGAGTCCCATACGAAGCGTGGATTGTTGGTCTTCTTAAGGAATCCTGGAATCGTGGCGGTGCAGAGACCTATATTCAGGACTGTATCCATCATACCGGGCATCGATTTGCGTGCACCCGAACGGCAGGAGACGAGAAGCGCATTTTCAGGGTCTCCGTATTTCATTCCCATTGTCTCTTCAGTCTTTTTCATAGCAGCCCATACTTCAGGCATAAGTTCGGCGGGAAGAGTACAATCGTTCTGATAGTATTCATTACATGCTTCAGTAGTGATCGTGAAGCCTGCAGGTACCGGCAGTCCAAGCAGACACATCTCCGCAAGGTTTGCACCTTTGCCACCAAGAAGATTCTTCATCTCTGCCTTACCTTCTGCAGTTTTCTTTCCAAATGAATAAACTCTTTTAACTTTTGACATACTTTTATGATTTTGAGATAAACTTAAAATATAGCTTCTGAAAATAAGTTGCAAAGCTAATAAAATTATTGAAGTTTTGAAACATAAAAAATCACCCTGAACGAGGATGAAACATGATCAGTGTTTCTCTGAGAAAACTCCTGTCGAGGTGGGTGTAAATCTCGGTTGTTGTAATGGATTCATGACCAAGCATCTCCTGTACTGCTCTAAGATCGGCTCCGGCCTCTACAAGGTGAGTGGCAAAGGAATGGCGGAAGGTATGCGGACTTATCTTCTTCTTTACCCCTGACAAAGCAGCCAGATCCTTGACTATCGTAAAGATCATCGACCTTGTCAGTTTCCTACCGCGACGGTTGAGAAACAGTATGTTATCATCACAGATCACTGGTATCCCGGCTCTCCTGTCAAGATAAAAACCTATCTCCTTCAACGTCTTGCTTCCTATAGGAACCAGTCTCTGCTTGTTCCCTTTTCCTGTTACGCTGATATAGCCTTCTTCGGCATGAATATCGGTCAGCCGCAGGTCCACCAGTTCGGAAACCCTCAGGCCACATCCGTACAAAGTCTCAATAATAGCCTTGTTCCTGTGTCCTTCGGGCCGGCTCAGATCAATGGCTTCCACCATCCTGTCAATTTCGCTGACCGACAATACTTCAGGAAGTCTCATTCCCGTCTCGGGTGATTCAAGAAGAGAAGCAGGGTTCTCGGCTATTATGCCTTCAATCAGAAGGTACCTGAAGAATGAGCGGATACCTGAAACAAGCCTTGCCTGTGTACGTGCACCTGAATTCCCTTTCCCGCAGTCGGCCAGGAAATCCTTCAGGTCATTGAAAGAGATTGTGTCAGGACTGACAGTTCTGCCCTCAGCTGTGAAATACCCCTCAAGCTTTGAGAGATCATTAAGATAGGCTTCAACGGAGTTGACCGACAGTGACTTCTCGAGTCTCAGCCATATCGCGAATCCTCTGGATGCCTTTTCCCACGAAATTTCCATCTGTTCCGAAACGGTTTGCAGGGTAAAATTATCACAAAATCCGGTTCCGGCGTGCAAAAATCACTGATACCTTGCCATAGTGATCCGTCAGCTGCAGGTCCGGCTCCATATATTCAATGTTTAGCACAGAACATCACAGACAGTCACTTTTTTGATTAATTTTACTTCTTGTTAACATATCATACTTCAGGCATGTCAGTAAGGATTCAGATTATTAACGGACCGAACCTTAACCTCCTCGGAATAAGGGAACCGGAAAAATACGGGGCCGCCTCATTTGAGAAATGGCTTGATTCATTGAGATCAAGGTACAAAGACGTTGAAATTGACTATTTTCAGTCCAATATTGAAGGTGAACTGGTAAGTATGATCCAGGAAGCAGGCATGTCGGGTAAAAGTATAATCCTTAATCCGGCCGGGTACTCCCATACATCGGTATCGGTTGCCGATGCGGTTGCTGCCGTCCCCGTCCCTGTCATTGAAGTTCATATAACAAACGTTGCCGCCCGCGAGGAATTCCGCCATAACAGCCTGGTTGGCCGGTATTGCAGGGGAAGTATACTTGGACTGGGTCTCGATGGTTACAGGCTTGCCCTTGAGGCCATACTCGAAATAAAGCATAACGAACAGAAGTGAATATGATAACGAAAAGGACTAAGATTGTCGCTACCATCTCCGACAGGAAATGTGACTTTGAGTTTCTGAAGGAACTGTACGAGGCCGGAATGAATGTGGTCAGGATCAACTCCGCACATCTCACTATCGAAGGAGCCCTTAAGATAATTGATAATGTGAGAAAGGTCTCCGATACAATAGGGATACTCATCGATACCAAAGGACCTGAGATCAGGACCACAGCCTGTGATGAACCCATATCCCTGAAAAAAGGATCGGTGATCAGGATAAAGGGAGATCCTTCATCAAAGACCGTGGCAGATATGATATGTGTCAGCTACCCGCGATTCGCTGATGATGTTCCTGAAGGCTCCATAATCCTGATTGATGACGGTGACCTTGAACTGAAAGCAGGGAAAAGGGAGGGAGACATTATCCCCTGCCTTGTATGTAACGACGCGATCCTTGGCTCAAGGAAGAGTGTCAACGTGCCGGGAGCAAAGATTTGTCTGCCTTCACTTACAGCCAAAGACAGGGATTTTATCAGGATGGCCGTTGAGAAGGATCTCGATTTTATTGCCCATTCCTTTGTCAGATCGAAACAGGATGTCTTCGACGTCCAGCAGGAAATAGATAAATACGAAAGTAAAATCAAGATCATCGCCAAGATCGAGAACGAAGAAGGAGTTGACAATATCGACGGAATACTCGAAAATGTTTATGGCATTATGGTGGCCAGAGGTGATCTGGCAATAGAGATACCATATGAAAAGATACCCGGGATCCAGAAAATGATAATAGACAAATGTATCAGGAACAGGAAACCCGTAATCGTTGCCACCCAGATGCTTCATTCAATGATCACCAATCCCCGCCCCACAAGGGCCGAGGTCAGCGATATTGCCAACGCCATTTATTCGCAGACAGATGCCATGATGCTCAGCGGTGAGACGGCTAACGGAAAATATCCCGTTGAGGCCGTCAGAACCATGACACGGGTTGCCATTGAAGTTGAAAATGACAAGGAGAAATTCCTCGATCTGCCTTTTGTTAGCACTGCAGGCGAGATTTCTGCCTATCTGGCCAAGGTGGCTGTGAAGACATCGGTAAGAACCGGTGCCAGGGCCATTATTGCCGATACAATCTCGGGCCGGACAATAAGGGATATGGCCTCTTACAGGGGGTGTAACCTTGTTCTTGCACAGTGCTACGCTACAAGGACAATGAGGGAACTGGCCCTCTCTTACGGAGTGTATGCAAGCTTCCAGGAAAGAAGAAAGTCGATTGATGAATTTATAAAGATTGCTCTCAGAAACCTTACCAAAACCCACGACCTTAAAGACGATGATCTGATTGTCGTCCTTGCAGGTAACTTTTCAAGAGGATCAGGCTTCTCGTTCATTGAAGTGGGCACCGTCGAATATCTTCAGGACCGCGTAACAGTCAGGGAAGAATAACTATCTTGGTCTGATTTTTGATGTAAAAACTTGCCATTAAACACTGTCCCGATGCTTAAACTACTGATCCCGGCACTCTGGATGATGATGCACCCGGTTCATGTATCATTGCTCAGCGTCGATTATATACCCGGGCAGGAATCTTTCAAGGTATTCGTGAGGATTTATACTGATGACTTCCTTCGCGACTCGGAAAAATTCAATGGTATGGATCCTGTAAATATTCCGGTCGACAAGCCTGAGATCAGGGCGCTGATAAGTAACTATCTGGCAGAAAATATCCGGATTACAGTGAATGACAGGCAGCTTACAGGAGAGATTGAAAGTCTTGAATCCTCGGATCTGGAGATAAGTGCCGGCCTGGTGTATTTTTCAGGTATGAAGATCAGGAATATTGCAGTCAGGAACTCCATAATGACCCGATTGTATGATGATCAGGCTAATATGACAATAATCAGGATAGGTGACTTTGAAAAAGGTGTAAAACTGACACCTGAACAGCCTGAGATGACCTTTAATTTAAAAAAGCAGTGATGGACCTAACCTTCAGTTTAAAGAAAATATTTTTTCCGCTGATCCTGTTTTTCATCTTCAGCACAGCCAGTGCCACCCATAACAGGGCCGGAGAGATAACCTATGTCCAGCTTTCAGAGCTGACATATGAGATTACCATTACCACCTTTACCTACACCGGCAGCTATGCCGACAGGCCCGAACTTGAAGTCGAATGGGGTGATAACTCGACATCCGTTGCCCCCAGAATAAGCATGCTGACACTTCCAAATTACTACAGGAGGAACGTGTACAAGATAAAGCATACCTTCCCGGGCCCGGGTGTATACAGGATCGTTGTGGCCGATCCCAACAGGAACTTTGGGGTGAAGAACATTCCCAACTCGGTTAACGTGGTATTCTCTATATCAACCACCCTTATGGTGAACCCCAACATGGGATTCAACAGCACACCGGTGCTGCTTAACCCTCCCTACGACAAGGCGGCTCTGGGCTATGTATTCATTCATAATCCGGGAGCCTATGACCCTGACGGAGACAGCCTTTCATATAAACTCACGATTTGTACCCGTGACTACGGAAAACCTATCGAGAATTATACCTTTCCGCCGGCAACCCACTCCCTGACCGTTGATCCCATATCCGGCGACCTGATCTGGGACACACCGGCCGATACAGGTATTTATAATGTTGCCATGGAGATAGAGGAATGGAGGAACGGCTTAAAGATAGGGATGGTCGTCCGCGATATGCAGATTGAAGTATTCAGAACGAATAATAAACCGCCGGTAAATGGCGACCTTACCGACTATTGTGTCGAAGCGGGTAAGAGCATTGACTTTGTTGTCACGGCAACTGATCCCAATAACGATTACATCACATTGAAGGCTACATCGGGAATCTTCAGCATCCCTTCATGTCCTGCCAGTTTCTTAAGGATCGACTCCACGGCGGGATTCTCCTCGGCGCGATTCAGCTGGACACCATGTCATGAAGCCGTGAGAAACCAGCCCTATGATCTGATAATAAAGTCGGATGACAACAACAGTGAGCTTAAGCTTTCGGATATTGACAATTTGAAAATCAAGGTCCTGGGACCTTCCCCGCATCTGCTGCAGGCTGTCCCTGAGGGTAAGTTTATGAGGCTTGAGTGGGCAGGCTACGGGACCGGAGCAATTGCCGGGTTCAGCATATACAGGCGCCTGGGGGCATCAGACCTTAAGCCCGATTCATGCACCGCCGGAATACCTCCTTCATCCGGCTTTGTTAAGGTCGGGTATGCTGACGGAAGTTCAACGGTCAGATGGACCGACACTGATAACGGTCAGGGACTCGGGTTCGGCCAGGAATATACCTACAGGATCGTTGCCGTCTATCCAAATGGCACGGAAAGCAAACCCTCAAATGAGATCACTTCAGGTCTGGTGTCGGGTGTGCCGGTGATCACCCATGTGAGCGTCACAAAAACAGGTTCCTCTGATGGAGAAATCTATGTGGACTGGAAAAAACCTGACAGGCTTGATACCATACCAGCCTACGGGCCATATGAATATATTATTTACAGGGCGGAAGGTGTTTCCGGGACGAACTATGTACAGATACATTCAATCCAGACGGCTGATCTTAATGATACCGTTTATATTGATTCACAGATAAATACTCTTTCCAGCGGGTACATCTACAAGATTGAGCTCTATAATAATGCCCCGGGAAACAGGTTCCTTATCGGAGAACCAGGCTTTGCCTCATCCCTGTTCATCACTGTTGCACCAGGCGATGAAAAGGCGCGATTCACAATAAACAGGAACGTTCCATGGATAAACTCCTCATACGTATTTTACAGGCTCAACAACAGTACCTTTTCATACGATTCCGTTGGAGTGACAAACCTGCTGAACTATACCGATCCGGGGCTCGTCAACGGGCAGGAATACTGTTATTATGTGAGATCGACAGGAGGATACCAGTCTGAGGGGCTCCCGAAGGGACTCAGGAACCTGTCGCAGATAGCCTGTGTCACTCCGGTCGACAATGAAGCTCCCTGTCCTCCCGTACTCAGGGTTGTGAGCCAGTGCGACAGCCTGTATAATACACTTACCTGGGCCATCGCCGATCAGGAATGCCTTGATGACATTGAAGGCTACAGGATCTTCTATAAATCAACTTTCGATGAGAACATGACATTAGTCAAAGAGATAGCTGACCGGAACATATTTACCTTTAAACATTATCCTGGTGAAGTGGTTTCGGGATGCTACGCTGTTTCAGCCTTTGACGCCGTGGGTAATGAAGGTGCCAGATCAGTAATGGTTTGTGTTGACTCATGCAATTTCTATGAGATACCAAATGTCTTTACTCCGAATGGTGACGATATTAACGACTGGCTGGTAGCAAAGACTTCAGGGCTTGTCGAAAAGATCGACTTTAAACTGTTCAACAGGAGCGGCGTACTTATTTATTCTGCAAACGATCCGAAGATAAACTGGGATGGCACATACAAGGGTAAAATAGTATCGCCGGGAGTCTATTTCTACCAGTGTGATGTTTATGAGCGTAGAATCTCAGGCCTTGAGATGTTCCATCTGTCGGGATTTGTTCATGTGATAACCGAAAAGGGAGCTAAAGCCAAAGAGATTGAGTATTAGTTTGACGCTATATTAAAATGACCTTCTGATGAAAAAGATATTGATAATATTCCTGCTACTGTCCTTTACCCGACTTCTGGATGCACAGGATACCTATGATGTTCTTCTGAGGGCAAAGGCTGCGGTGGCGGCTGGCAGGACTGATGAAGCCATAAAACTTTTGTCGGAAGCTGATCAGGGAGACCTGAGAATACTCCTTGAGAGATCAGAGGTATTTGTTTTAAAGGGAGATTACCAGTCGGCAATTACAGATCTGAAGAATGCAAACTCCCTGAAGCCAGGCTCGGGTGACTTTGGCCTTTCGCGTATATATGCTCTTAAAAGGGATGCGGCCGCTTCGATGAATCATCTGGCTTCATGTTTACGTTCACCCTTCAGAAAGAGCGAAAAAGAGATAATGCTTGATCCTGCATATGTTTCAATAGAAAACAGTCCTGAATGGAGAAATTTCTGGAAGGAGGCAAGGTTCACAACTTATGAAAAAAGTATTGCAGAAATCGAATATTACTATTCGGCCGGAAAAAAGGATGAAGCTGAATCTGTTCTTTCAATGCTTGGCAGGGAATATCCCGGCACTGAAGAGAATCAGTATGCAGCTGCACTTGTGTCAATGATTGGTTCAGGATATTCCGAGGCCGTAAGGCAGCTTACATCCCTGGTTGCTTCACATCCCGGAGATAAAAAGTACCTGAGGCTCCTGGCTGTTGCCCAGGAGGCTTCGGGTAATCCTGCCGGTGCTTCCGTAACATATACTACATTGATCGACAATGAGATCCCTGATGCACGACTGTTCGTGAGCCGTGCCGGATGTTATCTGAAAACCGGAGAAGGTAACAGGGCCAGAGCCGACATAAATCGTTTCCTTGAGCTCTATCCGGAAGACGGGGAGGCTGTCAGGCTTGCCGGGAAGATAGAAAGTATTGAGGGTGACAACCTGGCTGCACTTGCTCTTTATACAAATAATCTGAAGCTTCATCCCGGTGATCCACAGTGTTTTATCGACAGGGGTGATGCATATTTTCTTGCTAAATCATGGAAGCTGGCTTCTGATGATTACAGCATGGCCCTCGACCTCCGGCCCGACAATGGAAATGTATGGCTAAACAAAGGTATCTCACTGCTTAATTCGGGAAACAAAGCGGATGCCTGCTTCGACTTCAGGATGGCCCTGAAACTCGGAAACAGAAGGGCAGCTGAATATATTTCTGTCAACTGCCTCAAGTGAGCAGGGAGCGAGGAGTCGTGAGCAGTGGGATTATCTTACATGCTTTTTGATCTTGTCAAACAGATCCCTTGGCTTGAAAGGTTTGAGTATATAGTCGTTGATGTTGAGATATTCTATCTTGTCGTGAGTCTCCGACATGATCGCCGCCGTAAGTGCCACGACGGGGATGTCCTTAATCTTCGGGTTTGTTGATTGTCTGATTATCCTTGTTGCTTCAATACCGTCAAGAATGGGCATGTGGAGGTCCATCAAAACAAGATCAAAATCTTCTTTCTCAAGTAATTCCAGGGCAATCTTTCCGTTTTCGGCATGAGTGACATTGATACCCCAGCCTGTTAGGAACTTATTGGCAACAAAGAAGTTAATCTTGTTGTCTTCGGCAACCAGAACTTTTTTGTTCTCCAGTCCGGTATAGGAATCAGGAACCTCACCTGTCGTGATCTTTTTACTGCTTGCAGGTATTTTGAATGAGAGAGAGAAGGTAAATGAAGAACCCTTGCCTGGTTCGCTGTCGAGGGTGATCACCCCGCCCTGAAGTTCAACAAGTTTCTTGCATATTGATAAACCCAGTCCAGTGCCTCCGAAATGCCTGGTGGTATCAGGTGAAGCCTGGGTGAAACTGTCAAATACAAGTTTGTGCTTTTCCTTTGGTATGCCAATTCCTGTATCCTTCACGGAGAATTCGAGCTTTATATTATTGTCTGATCTTCCGAGCTCATTGATGTATACGGAGATACTACCTTCTTTGGTGAATTTCATGGCATTTGAAAGAAGGTTTGACAGGATCTGGTTAAGCCTGACCTGATCGCCGATGACTTCTGCAGGCAGCGTTTCGGGCCTGATGATCCGGAAATCAAGGTTTTTCTCTTTCGACCTGTAGGAATATGATCTGGATAAGTCGTTAAGGAAATCGTTAAGGTTAAACTGGATCTGTTCGAATTCTATCTTTCCCGACTCCATCTTGTTATAGTCGAGGACATCATTGACCAGGGTCAGCAGGTGGTTTCCCGAGAATCTGAGGGTCTTGATGAAATCCATCTGATCCTCCCTTGGATTACCCTGAAGGAGGAGGTTGGTGATTCCTATCACCTCATTAAGAGGTGTTCTTATCTCATGGCTCATAGTAGACATGAACTGCTGTTTCGAGATCACAGCTTCTTCAGCATTCTGGCGGGCCTGAACCATGTTGTCGAGCATGGTTCTCCTTTGTATCGCAATGGCAACCTGTCCTGCAATAAACTCGAGAACATTCACATCATCCTGTGAGAACTTGTTCTCATCATTATAATCCTGCAGACACATCACCCCTATGGTCTGGCTGTCGACCTTGAGAGGTACTCCCATCCAGATTTTGCATGGAGTACCAATGAGGTCTATATCTCCTGAATCCTCCATTGCCTTAAGGTCGTTTTCCTTAAGGAGTACAGGCCGGTTCAGGTTTATTACCCATCCGGTGATTGTCTTTTTCGCCGGGACCTTTTCAAAGTTATCCTTTTCATCGGAGAAGAATGGCAGCGAAAGGGTATCGGTCCTGTTGTCGTACAGGGCAATAAAGAAGTTGCTTGTATCCCATATCTTTCCCAATTCATTTACAATCGTTGGATAGATATCCTTGATATCAAACTGGTTAAGAGCCGCTGATGAAATATTGTAGAGTATCTCCTGTACGATCTGGTTCTTTCTTTCCAGGGAGATATCCCTGTAAATTCCCATGTGGGCGACAGTCTCTCCGTTGATAATGATGTTGGATGAGATCATTGAGACATATATCCTGTTGCCGTTTCTGTCGGTCCTGACCGTCTGCCTGACGACCTTCTGCTGCTGACTTGTAAGCAGATCGATATCGTTTGACTCAGATATAAGGTCTTCCGGGACTATCAGTTCTTCAAGCTTTTTAAACCTGGCTTCCTCCTTGGTATAACCGAAAAGAATGGTGAACTCATTGTTTATTATGGTGATCCTGCCGTCGCGGCCGGTTATGGCAACGGCTTCGGGAGTCGAGTCGATCACATGTTCAAGAAAGGCTTTTTCCATCAGCAGATCATCCTCGTATTTCCTTTGGGCCGAAAGATCCTTCAGCAGACCTTTGTACCCGGTTATTCTTCCGTTACAAAAGGTTGCAAAGGAGTGAGTTTCGATAGGGACCTCTTTTCCCTTTTTTGTAAGGGCCAGATAGACATTACTCGAGATTTCACCGGGTCTTCTCAGATTTTTAAGGTTATTGATCATGCTGAGATAGGAGGCCGGGAAAAGAGAGGAAATATAGGTTCCCTGATTCAGATCTTCTTCGGAATAACCAAAGAACTCCTTGCTTTTCCTGTTGGCAAATATGACTTTACCGTCAAGATCTACCTCATAGATCATTTCGGGAAGCATATCTGCAAACTTCTCAAAGAAGAGATCCTGTCTTGAATTGTCTTCGATGGACTTCTGTTCGCTGCCGGGCTCCCATGTCACAAGAATGTCGCCGGAAGAAAGCATAAAACTTATATAGAAGCCTTCCAGATCATCACCTGTCTGTGATGCCGTAACCTGTTGCGCTTCTCCTGTCAGCCTGACCTGTTCAAGAAGTAATGAAATTCCCTTTCGTTCAGCAAGGGGAGTATCAGTAAAGTCTAAGCCTTCGATCTCTGCAGAAGATACTTTCTCAATCTTTTCAGCCTTTGAATTCAGTCTGAGTACGACAAACGTGTTATCAGCCCGCCTTTTGAAAAGTGCAAGATAACTGCTGATGGTATCGAAGATCTCGTCGGGGATATCTCCGGTATTGCCTTTCCGGTGGTTTGCAGGGTCATAAATCCCACCATCGGTTGTTGAATTTCCGGAACCGGTTATTTCATTTTCAGTTCTGTTATCTTCAGGAGGCTCCATGTGGTTCTTATCTTTATCGTCCATCAGGCATTCTTCAAATCAGCCATAAAAATAAAAAAAATATACTTCATGTCCCCTTAAGCTTTTGTTTGAAGAGATTCTTATCCTTTTTTTTCTGACTTTCAGCAAAATATTTGCAGAAGGCACTGACACCACAACTGTCGCACGATGGTTTCCTGGCGGTGCAGATATACCGTCCGTGCAGGATCAGCCAGTGGTGGGCCTTATGAATCAGTCCGGATGGTATATTAGCCGACAACTGAAGCTCTGCAGCCAGCGGCGTATGGGCATTCCTGACCAACCCTATCCTTGATGATACCCTGAATACATGAGTGTCGACTGCCATCACAGGTTTACCATAAACCACCGAGGCTACCACGTTTGCCGTCTTCCGGCCCACCCCCGGAAGTTTCTGGAGAAGGAGAGGATCAGAGGGGACTATGCCACCGAAGTCCTCCACCAGTTTCCTCGACATACCGGTAAGGTGCTTTGCCTTATTATTCGGATATGAACATGATTTTATATAGGGGAAGACATCAGATGGTTCAGCTTCCGCCATCGTCTTTGCATCGGGATACCTTTCAAGAAGAGCCGGAGTAATCATATTGACCCTTTTATCTGTGCACTGTGCCGAAAGAATAACTGCGACAAGAAGCTGGAAAGGATCATTATACACCAGTTCCGTATCGGCGTCGGGCATATTCACGGAAAAATAACCGATTATAGCTGAATATCTTTCTTTGATTGTCATGTCTGTTCTAATCTGTTGTCAAGGTAGTGATTTTATTTTTCAAAGATAAGTGGTTAATTGCTTTGTGGTAACCATGACGATTAAGGGGGGCATGTGTGGAAATATGAAGGGATTTCATAACTTTATCCGGTCTAAGAAAAAACATTTGGAAAGGATTGTAATTAACATACCCGGATCTGTATCAGAGGTACTGGTGGGAGAAAAGCTCGAGTCGGTAAATAACATGCTTCCGGAACATGGTGTAGTTATTGTCACTGACGACAATGTATTAAGGATTTACGGAGAACGTTTTCCTGATTTTCCTGTTTTTTCAATAAAACCAGGGGAGGAGAGTAAAAGGCTTTCAACAATAGAAGACCTGGCCGGGCGTCTTCTCGAGGCTGGGATCGACAGGGATGGTTTTATTCTGGCCATCGGTGGCGGGGTGGTATGTGATATCACGGGTTTTCTCGGATCGATATATATGAGGGGAATAAGATTCGCGTACGTTTCAACCACACTTCTTTCGCAGGTTGATGCCAGTACCGGGGGGAAAAACGGCTGGGCTGTTTCACTCAACCCGAATTTGTGATATGTGATACCGGAATGCTGGCTACACTTACTGAGGATCAATATCTGTCGGGTCTGGCTGAGCTTATCAAAACAGGTATTGTAGGTGACGAGAAGTTGTTCGAGGTCATCGAGAATTCTATGGATGGCATAATGCGGAGAGATCCGGAGCTGCTTACCTTTCTTGTATCCCTTTCAGTGAATTTCAAGGCATCAATAGTGCAGGCCGATGAGAAGGAATCAGGTGTAAGAAGAATCCTGAACTTCGGTCATACATACGGACATGCCATTGAGATGCACACATCATGCCTGCATGGCCTTGCTGTTGCTTCGGGAATGGAACTGGCCGCTGCTTACTCATACAGTAAGGGAATGCTGCCGGAAAGGGATTTTAAAAGGATAGTCAGCCTGCTTGGGAAGGCCCGGCTGTTACGCGGTTATGATATGCATCCGGATCTTGCTGAGCATTATATCTTACGCGACAAGAAGAAGAGCGGGAGGGATATTTATTTTGTATTCATTTCCGGGATAGGCAGGGCATCATGTGAAAAGATTCCTGTCGGAGAGGTTGTTGACTTTTACAAAGCTTATAAAGGCAATAAGAAAAGCTGATATAGTATGAATTCATTCGGAGAAATTTTCAGGGTCTCGTTATTCGGAGAGTCTCACGGACCGGCGATAGGAGTTGTCATAGATGGCTGTCCTGCCGGCATAAAAGTTGATATGGATGATTTCATCAGGGACCTGTCGAGGAGAAAGAGCGGAGGTACAGGAACCACGCCGCGCAGGGAAGCTGATCAACCTGAGATTCTCAGTGGCATCCTGAACGGCTTGACTACTGGTTCTCCTGTTACTATTATAACGAGAAACGACGACAGGAAATCATCGGACTATGAGGAGTTCAGAAGATTCCCGAGGCCCGGCCATGCTGATTACTCCGCCGGGGTGAAATATTCAGGTTTTGCCGACCTCAGGGGCAGTGGTCATTTCTCGGGCAGAATAACCTGGGGCCTTGTGGCAGCAGGTGTGCTCGCCAAAAAGATACTCGGGCCTGCAGAGGTTACAGCAAAACTTGTTTCTGCCGGAGGGATGGATGATATCGAAAAAGCGGTTGAGCAGGCTTTAAAGGACGGAGACTCAATAGGAGGCATTGTCGAATGTAAAGTCACTGACCCTCCCAGGGGAGTCGGCGAGCCTTTCTTTTACTCAGTCGAATCGGCAATAAGTCATATAGTCTTTTCTGTACCTGCCATTAAGGGTATCGAGTTCGGTTCAGGATTCCGGTCTGCTGCCATGAAGGGGTCGGAGCATAACGATCCGTTTATCAGCGCTGACGGGAAGACCTCACGCAACAATGCGGGAGGGATCAACGGAGGTATAGCCAACGGAAATGATATCTTTCTCAGGGTTGCCGTAAAGCCAACGTCTTCAACAGGAGTTGAGCAGAAGACTTTTGATTTTCAGAAAGGAGAGATGGGAGTACTAAAGGTGAAAGGACGTCACGATGCCTGCATCGCCCTGAGGATTCCTGTGATAATTGAATCGGCCGTGGCAGTGGCCCTTGCCGATCTGCTGCTTATAGACAGGGGTATCAACGGACAGAGGATCTGAGTTTTATCATCAGGATCCTTTTGGTGGATCCGGTTATCCTGAACCTGTTGTCGATTCTCCATCCCATCACCCATACTATCCTGTTTGCTGATTCCATGACAAGGATTTTCTCCTTTTCAGGAAGCGAAACCCTGAGGTCGATAAGAAAGTCACTCAGCTTTTTCTTCCTGTCCATGCCGAGGGGATAGAAATAATCTCCGGCTTCTTTTTTTCTTATGGTGACCGGGAAAGTAACTTCATCAGCGTCGAGGCAGGCAATATCGCTGGCGGCAGGTATGCCGGCCATCCCGCTTCGGTCGAGGTATACTGCCGATTCTATTATTGGCACAGACGGCAAATCATCAACCGTGGCGGCAGAGAAATACATGGGCTCACTTTGTTTTATTGGAGATATGATTATCTGGCCGCGGTTTTTTGTAATGATATGATCAGGGGTCATAAGCCTGGCTCCTGTTCTTCCCTTGATAACTTTTTCAAGCTCATGCAGGTTATTTCCTGAGATCCCCCACGGGAGAAAGAGTTCAAACAGCACCGACCTGTTGATTGCTTCCTTCGTAAGTTCACGGATGTTGATGGTTATATCTTCATCGCCCTGCGAGATGATGCCATTTCGTATATCATTGATTTTTCTCCCCGTGAATTCATCGAGTTCAGCGATTCTCAAGGCTGTCTCGTTAAGGGCTGTTTCAGCTGAAGGATTGATTTCCTTTAACAGGGGGATGATCCTGTGACGGATTTTGTTCCTGATATATTTTGTCTGGGCATTTGACCTGTCTTCCCTGAAGTCAATCTTTCTTTCTTTGGAATGACTGGTAATTTCTTCCCTGGTGGCAAAGAGCAAAGGTCTTATGATATGGCCCGACGATGGTTTTATCCCTGAAAGGCCGGTCAGTCCTGTTCCCCTTGTGAGATTCAGAATAAGGGTTTCGATATTATCGTTAAGGTTATGGGCAACGGCAATCCTGGTGTAGCCATTCTCATTCCTTATCTTCTCAAACCAGCCATATCTCAGGTCACGGGCTGCCATCTGGATGGAAATATGGTTTTCGGCTGCATATCCTGAAGTATCAAATCTGACGGTAAAGAAGGGGAGCTTGTTTTTTCCGGCGAAAGCTCTCACAAACTGTTCATCGCCGTCCGACTCTTCATCCCTCAGGCAGAAATTGCAGTGGGCGATTCCTGGCTTTAGCCCGGCTTCGATGAGAAGATGAGCCATAACCATTGAGTCGATCCCTCCGCTTACTGCTGCGAGCACCCTGTCATTTGTGGTAATGAGTTTTTTTTCTCTTATGTAATCCTTGAACCTGTTGATCATGTGAAAAGTCTTAAAATTATCTGTACCGGATCAGGGAGGGTTTTCCGGGCTCAAAATCTGAAGGTCTAAGCAGTTGCTCTCCCGAGACATTAACATAATTTACTCTTGAATATTCAGGCAGGAGAGGGAAATATCCCAGACGGATCTGAAAGGTATTGAAAACAAGGTTATCGTTTCTCACCCTCAGCCCGCAACCGATCCCTGAAAGCATGGAACCATTTGAAAGGACCTGGTTTGTTTCGGAGAGGAAAGCAAAATCGGCAAAGGCAAAGAAAGCAAAGCGGAACCCATAGAAGTTTACCGGGCTGAAGGCTACTGATTCAAGACCGACGTATAACCTCTGGCGGCCGCTTATTGAGTCGTTTCTGAAGCCCGTGAAACCATTATCATTCCCGAAGTAGATTCTTTCATCGGTATACCGGCTGAAACCACGTACATATTCTGTCTTTATGAAGTTCCTGATCCTGTAGGATCCCAGGTAGACGAGGTTTGAGAAGTAGTTGAGTTTAAGTGACAATAATCCCTGCTCTGTATTGTTGCCGTTAATAAAAGCGCCCAGTCCTGCTGAACCGTAGAAATATCCCACCGACCTGGCTGATCTGGCTATTGAGGCATCGGCTCCAATGTAGGTCCTTTCCTTGAATTCGTTTATCTCCCTGCCCCATGTTACACGGAGGAGCCCTCCGTAGGGAATATCCTCGACGCGTCCATAGCCGTATATCAGACTGGTCTTGTAGTATTTCTGGAATGAAAGAGCGGCTGAGCCAAGAAAGAGCCTGTATTTCTGGAGATGATAGTAGGAATCGGGGAGAATGTAAGGTTTGTCGAAGACGTAATTATTGGTGTAACGGGCGCCCAGGATAAGCCTTGCCACTGATCCCTCATCAATGAGGAAAGACCGGAGGAACCAGTAATCCCTCAGGCTGTATTTTAATGGTTGTGGACTGGGGAGGGAATCAAGGTCCTCGCTTGTGAGCATCTGCTTCAGTGACGCACCAAAAGCATACTTCGACTGTGAACTGACAAGAGCTCTTGAAAGGTCAAGGCCGAAGGTCTGCCTGCCGAGTCCTCCGCTATAATAAAGGTTCAGGTTAACGAATGACTTTCTGATGTTGTTGACTGAATAATGGACCCCTATGCCTGGGGAATCCCTGTACCCGGCGTCCCATGGGACATCAATACCGAATTCATGTCCCATCCCGAAAATATTCCGGTCGTATACCGAAACCGAACCGCTTTTTATCCCTTCTGCCCTGGCACTGGCCGCAATTGAATAGATATCTTTTGTTATGATCACAATATCTGATTCCTCATCTGAAACCGGGACGACAACAATCCTGGCATCATGGATATATGGCAGCTGACGGAGGATCCTTTCGTTGTCGCTTAATGTAAGAGGGGATATGGTATCACCTTCCCTGAACAGGAGGTTTTTTCTGATGATCAGCTCGTTTGTATTGAAATGGGTCTTGTTCAGAAAGGTCTCGATTTTCCCGGGGTTGTCCATCTGGGGATTGTTTATATCTGTACCAAAGACCTTGAGTCTTCTGACCGATATGTCACGGATGGTCTTGCCCCTGAAGTCAAGATATTCGGCATCACTTGTTCCTGTTATACTCTTTATCTCAACAGGATGGGCAGGAACCACCATCCATTCGTAAAGTTTCCGGGTAAGTAGTTTTTTTGAGGCTTTCAGTTTCAGAGAGTCGTAGAGATGGACTGTCCTGGTCCTGAACGCATCTTTATGTGGTGCGATGTAGTTCATATCCGGAAGAGACCTTTTGCCTGACAACAGATCAATTCTGTTTATCAGGAACCTGACTTCAGAATCGGGCAGGGGATAGATCAAAGGTATTTGTCCGGATTCCTGGGCCTTAAGGTTCAGGCACAGAAGGAGAATAGCCGGGACGAGAAGTACTTTGGCAGGGATCCATTTGTTTTTTGACCGGTTTGAATGATCAGGTTCCATGTGAATCGTCGATCAGCACGTCGTCTGAATTAAACTGGAATCCAAGCCGTTTACCGGTTATTATCCTTGAATTCTGGATCTTGGTTTCAACCTGGCCTACCGTGGCAATTTTAACGGCATCATAAGGGGGTACCAGGAGGTCAAATTCAAGAGAATACAGGATGGCTGTTGAGATGATGGTCTGTAGTGATTCGCGGCTGATCTGCTCGTTGCCGAAGTTAGTAAAAAGCAATCCCATCTGTCTTTTCCCCTCAACGAAATACTGGTTCTCATGGTTTATGAAAATCCTGGCTATAAGGTAACCCAGGTCATCAAGCCTTGAATATTTGAACGAGTCGGCAAGGAAATTATAGATATTTATTATTCCTGAATATGCATTGAACTTATCCTTCTGGATATAGGTAGTCTTCCATGCAGGGTGTTCCCTGTCGAACTGGAATATGTTAGAGTGCATGCTGAAAAGCAGGATATCGCCGGCTACCTTGAGCTGGGCATCAAAATTGCTTCTGTCAGTATATTCCATCTTTATCCTTGAATCGAGGCCTCCCAGACTATTGTTTACCTCCTTTGAATAGTTTTTCAGGATGTCTTTCACTACACCAAACCAACCGACAGTATTATCAAACACCTTTTCCTTTAGTACCGATTTTGACTTGAGAGTGTCAATTATCACATGCTTTTTTTCATCAGCTTCCGACATGACATGTTAAGTTTAGATAGATGCATCTAAAGTAGTAATAATTCATTAAAACAAAAAGAGGCTCTGAAGCCTCTTCTGTGAAATTACTCTTTTGCTCCCTAATAGGATCTGGCGAATAATACCCTTCTTTCCGATGGTTTTCCGGAATATACACATTTCCCCGCCTCCCTGGGTGAGTCGAATGGTATGACACGTATTGTGGCTTTTGTCTCTTCCTTGATCTTTTCCTCGGTTTCTGTTGTACCATCCCAGTGAGCCATAAGGAAGCCGCCCGGTTCGTCGAGTTTTTTAACAAACTCATCCCATGTGTCGACATAAAAGGTATTCTCGTTTCTGAACTTCAGGGCTTTATCATAAATGTTCTTTTGTATTTCGTCGAGCAGAGAAGTGACATGAGATAAAACCGAAGCAGCAGGAATCGTTTCTTTAGTAAGAGTGTCGCGCCTTGCTATTTCAACGCTTCCGTTCTCAAGGTCGCGGGGTCCGATGGCTATTCTTACAGGAACTCCCTTCAGCTCATAGTCGGCAAACTTATAGCCGGGCGTATTGTTGTCGCGGTCGTCGTATTTAACAGAAATACCTGAACCCTCAAGTTCTTTTTTGATTTTGACAGCCATATCTGATATTGAAGCAAGCTGGTCGGCATTCTTGAAGATGGGGACTATGACAACCTGAATGGGAGCCAGCCGGGGCGGCAAAACAAGTCCTTTGTTATCTGAATGAGCCATAATAAGCGCACCAATCATCCTTGTCGACAGACCCCAGGAGGTAGCCCATACATAATCGAGCTTCCCGGTTTTGTCGGTGAACTGTACATCAAAAGCTTTAGCAAAGTTCTGCCCGAGGAAATGGCTTGTCCCTGCCTGAAGAGCCTTGCCATCCTGCATCAGGGCTTCTATGGCATAGGTATCAATGGCCCCTGCAAATTTTTCATTTTCACTCTTGCATCCCTTGATGACGGGTAGGGCCATATAGTTTTCAGCAAAATCGGAATATACGTTTATCATCTTCTCAGTTTCCTCAATAGCTTCCTCCCTTGTGGCATGAGCCGTATGACCTTCCTGCCAGAGGAATTCAGCAGTCCTGAGAAAAAGCCGTGTCCGCATTTCCCATCTTACAACATTTGCCCACTGGTTAATAAGTATGGGAAGATCGCGATACGACTGGATCCAGTTCTTGTATGAATTCCATATTATGGTTTCAGAGGTAGGTCTTATTATCAGTTCTTCCTCAAGTTTGGCAGCAGGGTCAACGATCACTCCCTTGCCTTCATCGTCATTTTTAAGACGGTAATGGGTGACCACTGCACATTCCTTTGCAAAACCCTTTACATGAGCAGCTTCCTTGCTGAAGAACGATTTCGGGATGAAGAGGGGAAAATAAGCATTTACATGCCCGGTAGCCTTGAACTTCCTGTCAAGTTCGGCCTGTATCTTCTCCCAGATCGCATACCCGTATGGTTTAATTACCATGCAGCCCCTTACAGCCGAATTCTCGGCCAGATCTGCCTTTATTACCAGGTCATTGTACCATTGTGAATAGTTGTCATCCTTGTTTGTTAAAAACTTAGCCATCTTAGTCGTGAAATAATAAATTCTGAAAAAACTGCGTAAAAATATGAAAAATTATGACTTCAAAGCCGTATTTGTATAATCGTTCGGCCAGACACCTTCTCTCCATTGGTTATCGGTGACCGGCATGGCAGGGCAAAAAGGTAGTAACCATTGTCATTCCTGTTTTAATAATAATTGACCGGAAGGCCTTAATGTGAAGCGTGTTTATAGCCATTATGAAATTTAAAATGCTAAATTTGCTTTCATTAAATTCGCAGGGACAAATCAGCCGTTTGGTACAATATTTGTTTACTATAAGTAAAAACATATAGGGGAGATAAAACATGAAAGCATTAACTTACATATCAGGTCTGGCACTTCTGGTACTCTCTTCCTGTTCTTCCGGTCTCTATATGAGCCGGGAGTATGATGATCTTTACTACACATCATCCGACAGGCAGGCAGAAGGCACAACTGTTGTTGTGAAGAACAGACCTGTGGAGAGGGATCTCAGAGCAGAAGAGTACTACGACAATATCTATGCTGCCGATACCCTCGTATCGGAAGAGTATGCTGAAGCAGCAGGTGACGGATCAGAGGCTCAGGGTGGATCCATAATAAACAACTACTACTACGATGATTCCTATTCAGGCAGGCTTAGAAGTTTTTATGGCAACTATTTCGATCCTTACTGGAGAGATCCTTTCTATTACAGCTTTTCTCCGTTTGCCTACAGCTACGGATCCTGGGGTTATCCATACAGCTATGGTTATTATGATCCGTTCTACTATGATTCCTATTACTACGATCCGTTCTACTATGGCGGTTTCTCAAGGTACGGCTACTACGGATCCTTCTATCCTTACTACTACAGTTCCTACTATTCACCTTTCTACAGCGGGTACTACGGATATTACTACAACGATGAAGTAAGCAATGTCGCTTACGGAAGAAGAGAAAGATCCAGCACCCTTTCATCAAGGTACAACAACTCTGTTTCGGGAGGTGTCAGCGGTGTTTCGCGGCGTGAGACATATCTCTCAGGTGGTACCTCAAAGACCCAGGAAGAGGTTACAAAATCAAACGTTCAGACCACGCCTGTAAACAGAAGAAGTGTAAGCTCCGACATAAACAGGACTGCCTCGGGCACAAGCCGTACAGTTGGAACACAGACTCCTGTTCGTCAGTCAACGGGTACCTCTTCAGAAATTGGTACAAGAAGAGTCGCTGTCGAAAGACCTGAATACAACTCAACCAACAGATCGTATACACCCAGCTATACCAATCCCAGAACAAGTACAAGGCCTTCTTACAACAATACCAGGGTTGGAACCGGCAGCAACAGTTCAGGGAATACCAGGATTATGCAGACTCCTTCCGGTGTAAGATCAGGATCATCTTCCTACTCTACACCGAGGTCAGGATCATCTTCCTACTCTACACCGAGGTCAGGATCATCCGGAGTATATTCCGTGCCTTCAAGGTCGGGGAGCAGTTCCTCATCAGGCAGCAGATCGTATAGCTCGCCCGGCTCAAGATCATCATCATACAGCAGCGGATCATCTTCATCCGGATCTTATAGCGGCGGATCATCCTCGTCCTCATCATCTTCAGGTTCTTCAAGGTCATCAGGTTCATCCTCGGGTGGAAGGAGATAGACTTAAGGAATAACACTGTAGTTTCTGATAAACACCGGGAGACATACTTTTTTTCATCCCGGGATGTTATAGTATTAAGAAAAAGATGTTGGGCAGATAATATATCATTCAAAGAATGTCATCACATTCAGAGAATAAAACTTATCCTTAATTCAAATTGATATTAAAATGAAAAAAGCAGCTCTCGCAGTCATATCAGCAATACTCATCTTTTCAGGTGCCGCTGCACAGAATATAGATGATGCATTACGATATTCCCAGTTATTCTATAACGGAACGGCAAGGTTCACTGGCATGGGAGGCGCATTCACCGCATTGGGCGGCGATCTTTCAACCCTTAGTCAGAATCCGGCGGGACTTGGTGTTTTCAGGTCATCGGAAATAACTCTTTCACCTCAGCTTTTCTATGTGAATAACAGGGCGAACTTTACTGAGACATCCGAAGATTATCTTTATAACTTTAATCTCGGACAGGCTGGTGTCGTATTCAACATCATCAACAATACCGGTCAGTCGGGCCTTCTTTCTCTCAATGCCGGATACTCTTTTAACAAAACAAATAATCTGAATCAGTCAACACGTATTACTGGTAACTACGGAGGTAGCTCAATGCTAGATTTCTGGGCCGATAAGAGCTTTGGATTATATACAGATGAGCTGGCCGACAATGTTCCTGATGCTTTTCTGGCCTATGACGCCTGGCTGATCGACACACTTCCGGGATATTACACGGAATATGGTACTGTTTTTTCAAACTATGGCGATAACCCGCCATCGGTATACGGACAGAACATAAGAAGGCTTATCTCACAGGAAGGCTATACCGGAGAACATGCCATTTCAATAGGTGGTAATTATTCGGATAAGATATATTTCGGAGCAACACTCGGGATAAGCAGGCTTAACCTGACCAGCCGTTATGAACATCAGGAGACCTCTGACTTCGACCTTCCGTCCGGTTTTTCTGACTTTACCTATACCCTTCATTATGAGCAGTCGGGAACCGGTTATGCATTTAAAATGGGCGCCATTGTCAGACCAACAGATGCCCTGAGGATAGGAGTGGCATTTCATTCACCAACAGTATATAAGATCGATGAGTATCTGTACGACAACATAACCAGCAGTTTTACTGACGGCGGTAAGTATCAGTCTTCGAATGAACCATCGAGATATGATTATACCCTTACAACTCCGTTCAGGTTCCTGGCCGGTGTTGCATACCAGTATGAGAAACTGGCAATACTGAGTGTCGACTATGAGTTTGTGGATTACAGAACTTCAAAGTTCACAAAAAGAAATGCCGACTGGGTGAGCGATGCCAATGAAGCTATCAAGTACAGTCTTAAGTCAGCATCCAACATACGTCTGGGAGGTGAACTTCGCCTGAGCAAATTTTACCTGCGGGGCGGTTACGGCTATTACGGACGACCGTTTGCTTCGGGAGAGGATAACTATGAACTCGATTACCGCACAATCTCAGGAGGTGTAGGTTACAGGGAACAAAATTTCTCACTCGACTTCGGTTTCTCGAATATGAAAAGCAATGAGAAGTATATATTGTATACCAGCAGTCTTGGCTCACCTATAGCCGACATAAGCTCCGGAAAGAACATCTTTACCGTTTCTTTCAGCTATAAGTTTGGCTATTGAAACTGTGATAGCAGGGCGGCAGACTGAAGCAGACTAACATGGGCGGTTTTTTCCGCCCTTTTTTTTTTAGAGCAACGCTGCTGATTCGGGCCCCATATTAAAAATAAGGTCAAGGATGCTCAGGTTGCTGAAAAAGCCTTCATTGCCAAAAACCTGAGGATATGGCTTGAAGTACTCAGGGGCAGGGCAGATGTCGTTACCAGTATACCTGAGATCATAATCCATGCCTTCAGGAGGTTCAAAGACGGAAGTGAGTCCAACGGGCTTACTGATCCCAAGCATCTCCATCAGAACTGAAATTATATTCATATCGAGGTCAAAAAGAAAAGTCTCCCTCGTCATGATGAGATCCTCGATGGTGTCTGCATAAAACTGGTAATACGGAGATGCCGAATAACACGAGCGGAGTGCTCTAAGGTGTACCTGCTGCCACCTTTTTGTGTGGTCTATTTCGGCTTTCAGGACAGGTGTGGCCGGACGGATGACCTTGATTACCGGGACGGTCAGGAATACCGGACCGTCTGGTGAAAGTACCCTGCATCTGTTACGGCAGGTCTGCCTGGTATAGTTCTCCATGGCTTCGATACAGATACTGTCAGCTGAATTAAGTACCCTGAAATACCCGACAGAAGGAAAATATGCAACTGGCAGAATGACTTTTCCGGTCATCAGTGGGTCTACTTCATCTGGTTTATCATGCTTGCCGAAAAGCCTGCTCCGAAACCGTTGTCAATGTTTACCACGGTAACACCTGAAGAGCAGCTTGTAAGCATTGCAAGAAGAGCCGACACACCTCCGAAGCTGGCGCCATAGCCCACGCTTGTAGGCACTGCTATAACCGGTTTGTCGACAAGCCCCCCAACGACACTGGCAAGCGCTCCTTCCATACCTGCAATAACAACAACCACCCTGCATTTTCTGATGTCGGGAAGCCTGTCAATGAGACGGTGAATTCCGGCCACTCCTGCATCGTAGATCCTCAGTACATCATTGCCCAACAGTTCTGCTGTGACAGCGGCTTCTTCAGCTACCGGAATATCAGATGTGCCTGCGGTAATCACTCCTATCATCGTCGGGGAAACCGGAAGTTTTTTCTTTCTGACGCTGATAATCCTGGCTTCTTTGTAGTAGACAGCCTCCGGAATCTCAGATTTTACAGCTTCATACATGGTCACATCAGCCCGGGTACCGATAACATTGTTTTCCTTTTCCGACATCACCTTAAATATCCCGACAACCTGGTCAACAGTCTTGCCGGCGCAGTATACTATTTCCGGATAACCGGTCCTGATCTCCCTGTGGTGATCAATACGGGCAAAACCAAGATCTGTATATGGCAGCGTTTTCAGGGTCTCAAGGGCCTCAGGGATACTTTTCGTGCCTTCCTTTACATCAGTCAGTATTTTTTCAATCTCTTTTCCTGTCATGTCATTTTTTTTGAGTGTCTGAATCATTACTCCTGTATCCTTCTATGTCCAAAGTGATATATCTGAAGCCTGTCTTTCTGAGGGCTGCAGATATTCGTTCTCTCTCATGGGGAGAAATGATCTTTTCAAAATATTCAAAAGGGCATTCTATCCTGGCGAGATCGCCATGAATTCTTATTCTTGTGCCTGGATATCCGTTATCGTACATGTAATATTCAGCTTCCTCAACCATCTTAAGAGCTTTATCCCCGATGGTTGTTCCGTAGGGGATGCGGGTAAGAATACAAGCCATGGCAGGCTTGCTCCATGTGGGCACCCCGGCTTTCCTTGAAAGTGATCTTATTTCATCTTTCGTCAGGCCGGCTTCCATCAGGGGACTCCTTATTCCAAGTTCCGCCAGGGCTTTAAGTCCAGGCCTGTATGCTCCCGAGTCGTCGGCATTGCTTCCGTCAACGACATGGGCATATCCGTTGGCTTCTGCATATTGTTTCAGGGTAGTGAAGAGAGTCTTCTTGCACAGATAGCAGCGGTTGGGAGGATTATCGCGGATCATCTCAGGGAAAGGGATATCGATGATATCGTGATCGATTCCGGAGTCAGTGGTGAACCTGACAGTCTCACTGATCTCCCTTGCGGGGATATACGGGGTTCTGATGGTCACTCCGATCACCCTGAGTTTTCTGACCGACTGTGCAGTATGCAGGAGAAAGGTGCTGTCGACACCACCTGAGTAGGCAACTACAACGGAACCAAGATCCTTAAGGATTGACTCGAGCTTTTCTTTTTTTGCTGCTGTCATTGATTAATTTCTGGTTTGAATAAGTAATGACATAATTTTAAAATAGATCTCTTTCACCGGGATCCCTGTCTCTTCAGAGATCTTTTTGCAATCATCGTATTCGGGTTTAGCCGAGACTTCTTTTCCTTTATAAAAAGAGCGTTTTATTCTTACTTCACCCCAAGTGGTTGAGATTTTTTCAAACTGACGCGAAAGAGTCTCTTTCCTGAAGATGAATGTTCTGATTCCCAGTGATGTCGAATCAGTAAAAATGATATCCCTCAATGCTTCTTCACAGCCTTTTTCGCATATTACCTTAAGGACTATTCCGGGTCTTCCTTTTTTCATGATTATGTTTGAAAAGTAGACGTCGGAGGCGCCTGCCCTGAATAGCTTTTCGGATATGTGATCATAGAACTCAGGATTCATGTCATCGATATTGCATTCCATCAATACAGCCTCATGTCCTTCGGATTCATTCTCAGTTATCTCGCCGATAAATACCCTCAGGATATTGGGAATATCCGGATGGTCCTTCTGACCAATCCCGTAGGCTGTTTTTTCCATCTTAAGGGAAAAGGTGCTGCTGAAGTCGGTACCGAGGGCAGCCAGGATAGCAGCTCCTGTAGGTGTAGTCGCTTCAAAGTCGACGCCGCCTTTTTTTACGGGAAGCCCTTTTACTATTTCCGCTGTGGCAGGTGCAGGAACAGGCAAGGTGCCATGGGCGCATCTGACAAAGCCGCTACCGAGTTCAACAGGAGATACGTGGACCACGTTTACCCCAAGTTTGTTGTAACATATGGCAGCCCCAACGATGTCGATAATAGAATCGATAGCCCCGACTTCATGAAAATGTACTTCTTCCACAGGAAACCCATGCACTTTGGCTTCTGCTTCAGCAACAATCCTGAAGATCTTCATACTGAGAAATTTAGTCTGGTCGTCAAGACCCGAGCCATTGATAATTTTCTCTATGTCAGACAGGTGTCTGTGAACGTGCTCGTGTCTTGTTTGACGAACTGTTACTTTTGTGCCCCTTATCCCGTGTCTCTGGTCAGGTTCAGCAATTAGTTCCCAGCCCTTTACTCCCAGCTTCTCAAGTTCCCTTACAAGGTAGTCCTTTTCAATTCCGAGATCGATCATTGCTCCCAGGTTCATATCTCCGCTAATCCCTGAAAAACAGTCGTAACAAAGTGCTTTCATAAATGAAATAGTATTTTGAGAAAACAAAAAAAATCAGGATATTGTTAAATGATTTCAGCGAATATAATGCATTAGTTGTAAATATGAGCCAAGATAGCATTATGTAACATACCGATTCAAAAAAAAAATTGTATTTTTCAGGCCATATCCATTAACCATAAAAATTGAGGAATGAAGAGAAGAGAGTTCTTTAAAAAGTCAGTGGGGGCTGGGGTTGCTGCAGGAGCTGCCCTCAGTCTGGGCGGTTATCAGAACCTTTGGGCGGAAAGTCCGGCAGCCGGAGCAAGATATGATATGGTTGCCGTTATGGGTGGATTACCTGAAGCAATGTTCGATCTTGGTATCCAGGAACTTGGAGGCATGGGTGCTTTTGTTGCAAAGGGACAGAAGGTACTTGTTAAGCCCAATATAGGATGGGATGTAATACCTGAACTGGCAGCCAATACCAATCCCAATCTTGTTAAAAGGATTATTGAGCATTGTTTTAAAGCCGGAGCAAAGGAAGTGTATGTCTTTGATCATACCTGCGACAACTGGGTTAATACCTATAAGAATTCAGGAATAGAAAGGGCGGCCAAGGCAGCAGGGGCAAAGGTTGTACCGGCAAACTCCGAGAACTATTACCAGACTGTAAAGATCCCGGGTGGAGTAAAACTGAAGACAGCCAAGGTACATGAGCTTCTGCTCAGCTCGGATGTGATCATTAATGTTCCGATATTGAAAGACCATAACTCTACAAGGATGACCGCGTGCCTTAAGAATAACATGGGGGTTGTATGGGACAGAGGATTCTGGCATTCCAATAATCTCAACCAGTGTATTGCTGATTTCGGACTGTTTGAGAAGAAACCCTCTTTAAATGTTATTGACTGCTATAATGTTATGGTCAAAAACGGGCCTCAGGGTGTGTCCATGAAAGACGTTGTTCAGATGAAATCACAGATTCTGACTACCGACTGGGTTGCAGGAGATACAGCAGCTGCAAAGATGCTGAATATCGACCCTGAAAGAATTGAATATATTCCCATTGCCCACAAGATGGGCCTTGGCAATATGAAGATCGATTCCCTGAGTATTAAAAGAATAAAAATGTAATCCATAATGATCTCCCCTTTTCTTAGAAGATTCAGGATAGTCTTTTCTGCACTGATCCTGATCAGCTTTATTCTTATTTTTATAGACTTCAGGTCTTATATACCTGTCAGTTATACAAATTCCGTCCTCTACCTGCAGTTTATACCTTCTGTCATTAAGTTCATCGGGTTTGGCAGCATCGCAGCTGCAGGATTCCTTATTGTCCTGGTTCTTACACTGCTCACCGGCAGGACTTATTGTTCATTCCTGTGCCCGCTGGGAATTGGTCAGGATTTTTTCAGCCGGATTGGCGGATCCATCAGGAAAAAATTCAGACGGTACGGATACAAAAAACCTTTTACCATTGTAAGATACTCAATTCTTGCAGTGACTGTTACTGTTACCCTGATATGGGGCATGTATATGATCACACTTCTTGATCCGTATTCGATCTTCGGTCGTTTCACAACATTCTTCCTGAAACCCCTGTTCCTGTGGATTAACAATCTTGCTGCCGGAATACTGGGCAAGTTTGATAACTACCAACTGAACAACATTCCGGTGGATGCCTTTAACCTTCTGAACTACATCATACCTTCTGTGTTTTTTCTACTTGTTGGGGGCCTTTCCCTTACAAGGGGCCGGCTTTACTGTAACATGATCTGCCCGGTGGGAACTCTCCTGGGCCTGATATCCAAGATCTCCCTTTTCAGGATCCGGTTTGATGAAGGCAAGTGTACAAGATGCGGACGTTGCGCCATGAGATGTAAATCATCGTGCGTTGATTTCCTTCATTACGACATTGATGTGTCGCGGTGTGTCGACTGTTTTAACTGTATAAGTGAATGTCCTGAGAAAGCTCTGTCGTATGGTATATTCCATAAAAGAAACAGGCCGGAGGAAGTTGATGAAAGCAAGAGAAAGTTCATTGCCGGATCACTCCTTATGATTTTTGGATTCTCAGCATCGTCAAGGGGACAGGATCCGGTTAAGCCCACAGAGCATAAGGAAACAACTGTGCGGGAAGAAAAAACATATCCCGTATGTCCTCCGGGAGCAGGAAGCATGGAAAGCTTTAACTCGAAATGTACTGCCTGTTCCCTCTGTATCGCAGCCTGCCCCAACAACGTACTGCAACCTGCATTGAAGCAGTACGGACTGGCAGGAATGATGCAGCCTGTAATGGATTATCACCATAGTTTCTGTACCTATAACTGTACAACCTGTACCGAAATATGTCCGACCGATGCCCTGAAACCTCTTTTGCCTGAAGCGAAGAAACTTACCCAGATAGGCAAGGTCTGTTATATAAAGGATAACTGTATTGTCAAGACAGAGAAGACAGCCTGCGGAGCATGCTCTGAGAGCTGTCCAACAAAAGCTGTGTATATGATACCCTATGAGGGTAACCTGCTTATCCCTGAAACAAACCAGGATATCTGTATAGGTTGCGGACATTGTGAATTCGCGTGTCCCACAAAACCCTTCAAGGCAATTTATGTTGACGGAAATCCCATTCATGCTGCAGCTATTAAACCTGAGCATGAAAAAGCTGATGTGGAGACACCTGAGGATTTCCCCTTTTAATCTCCGGTAGAAATATTGAAAAAACCATAAAACATGATTTCTATCTCTGTTTAATTTTTATCATTCAACTAAATTTGTCAGGGTTTTCCGAATCATTTAAATGCCACCGCAGTGAAACCATTATATATCGAGCATATCGGAATAGCTGTATCAGATCTTGAGAAGTCGATTGAACAGTTTGAGAAGATCCTGGGCGTAAGGTGCTACAAGACAGAAGAGGTGCCTGATCAGAGGGTTCGCACAGCTTTTTTTATGGTTGACCGGACTAAAATTGAACTTCTCGAAACAACTGATCCTGACGGACCGGTTGGCAGGTTCATTGGTAAAAAAGGGGAGGGCCTCCATCATATCGCCTTGGCGGTCGATGATGTTGACGCTTCCATGCGATCGGCAGAAGAGAACGGTCTCAGACTTATCAATGCCAGTCCCAGGAAAGGAGCCGACGGACTTGAGATAGCCTTTATGCATCCATCCTCTGCATCAGGTGTGCTGGTCGAATTCTGCGGTGTAAAAAAGAATAGTTAATGTAAATCAGGTATTAATGGACAGCCAGGAAAAAGTAAGGCAGCTTATTGAAATGCGTGAAAAAGCGCGCAAGGGAGGCGGTGAAGCCAGAACGGAAGAACAGCATCAGAAAGGTAAATATACTGCCAGGGAAAGAATAGACATGCTTCTCGATAAAGGCAGCTTTGAGGAATATGATATGTTTGTGACACACAGGACCGAGGACTTTGGCCTGGGGAAAAAGAAATTTCTTTCTGACGGGGTGGTGACCGGTCACGGTACCATTGACGGAAGAGTGGTTTTCGTTTTTGCCCAGGACTTTACTGTCTTCGGAGGATCCCTGTCTGAGACCTTTGCCCTGAAGATATGCAAGATCATGGACCAGGCCATGAAGGTCGGGGCCCCCGTCATCGGTATTAATGACAGCGGCGGTGCAAGGATTCAGGAAGGAGTCAGGAGCCTTGCCGGTTATGCCGAGATCTTTGAGAGAAACATTCTTGCATCCGGTGTGATTCCGCAGATATCTGCTGTTTTCGGACCATGCGCCGGAGGAGCAGTTTATTCTCCCGCACTCACTGACTTTATCATCATGAGCGAGAAAAGCAGTTATATGTTTGTTACCGGGCCAAAGGTGACAAAGACTGTTACAGGGGAAGAGATATCAACTGCCAACCTGGGTGGATCAGATGTCCACGGAACAAAGTCGGGTGTTGCCCATTTTGTAGTTAATGAAGAAGAGGAGGGCATGATGCTTATCAGAAAGCTCCTGGGTTTTCTCCCCCAGAATAACCTCGAGGATCCTCCCGTGGAAGAATGTACTGATCCGATCGACAGGATGGATGATGAACTCAATAGTATTATTCCGGTAAACCCTAACCAGCCATACAACATCAAGGATGTCGTTTACAGGATAGTTGACAACGGCGAATTCCTTGAGGTCCACCAGTCTTATGCCCGTAACATTGTAACAGGCTTTGCCCGGATGGGCGGTATGCCTGTCGGTATTGTGGCTAACCAGCCCTGCTTCCTTGCAGGCGTTCTCGATATCGACGCTTCCAGAAAGGCAGCCCGCTTTGTGCGTTTCTGCGATGCCTTCAGTATACCACTTCTGACCCTTGTCGATGTGCCTGGCTTCCTGCCTGGCAGCAGCCAGGAATACGGAGGTATTATTATTCACGGGGCAAAACTGATGTTCGCCTACGGTGAAGCCACTGTGCCAAAAGTAACGGTTACCCTGAGGAAATCATACGGAGGAGCACATTGTGTGATGTCTTCAAAACAACTGAGGGGCGACGTGAACTATGCATGGCCATCTGCAGAGATAGCAGTTATGGGCCCTTCAGGTGCTGTTGAGATACTTGAAGGCAAAAAACTGTCTGAGATCTCCGATCCTGAAGAGAAAGCAAAGTATGTGGAGGAAAAGGAATCTGAATACAGGACCAGGTTTGCCAATCCCTACGAAGCAGCCCGGTTCGGCTATATTGATGATGTGATAGAACCCAGGAATACCCGCTTCAGGATTATCAGGGCTCTGAGGACTATCGCAACTAAAAAGGACCCGGGACCGATGAAGAAACATGCAAATATTCCGCTGTAGTTTTTATGTTGCAGTAAATCAGAGAATACGGATAATATTTCTATAAACAAATCAGGTATAATTAATAATGATGCCCTTTACAGCTTTAAGAGGCCTTTCCGCGATAGATAACAAGACTGTTACAATAGTGATCATCTGCATATCTGTTGTCTTTTTATGCCTTCTGCTCATATTTCTTTTTTCCCGCTATGTCATTCCCCTCTTCAGGAGGTTTTCGGCCGGGACAAAAGCCCACGGAGCAGATACAGGCCTGGAGACGGAACATGGGGAGAAGACTGGTGACGTCAATGCCGCCATTGCAATGGCACTCTATCTCTATCTTAATGAGACTCACGATGAGGAGAGTAATGTCATTACAATAAAGCGGGTATCGCGTACTTATTCACCATGGAGCTCAAAACTGTACAGCATGAGAAACTTAAGATGACACCGGATGAAAAAATTTAAATTCACTATAAACGGCATAAAGTACGACGTGGATGTTGTTTCCCTTGAAGGTAATATGGCCAGCATAGAGGTCAATGGAACATCTTATCAGGTCGAGATACATAAGGAACCCAAACCGGCCACAACTCCTGTCATTGTCAGACCTCCTGTCAGGGAGCCGCAAAAAGATATTGAAAAAAGAACAGAGGGTCCAAAAACTGAAGTCAGATCACCCCTGCCCGGTATCATAACCGGTATCTTTGTTACACCGGGAGAGGAAGTTAAAAAAGGTCAGAAACTGTTTACCCTCGAGGCCATGAAGATGGAGAATGAGATAAATGCTGAGAGAGACGGGGTCATTGCAAGTATCAGGGTCGTTAAGGGACAGACGGTACTTCAGGAGGAAGTTATTATCGGAATGGACTGACAATAAACAAACTGAATAAACCACTGCCGGATGCTGCAGGAGTGTCAGCGGTGCCTGACAGTGGCACGATGGCCCGGGCCGGGGCTTAAGACTGATTACGCGGACCATCTGTTTATGCATGCCATGACACCAGATATCTCCGGAGTGACAGGCCCGGCTGAGACTGCCAGGATACTTCCGGGATTCATGTTCTGAGAAGGCCTGCTTTCCTCTGCCTTAACCGTGCAGGCTTATCTTTTCTGATTGTCATACTTTGTAAAGCTAACCTGGACCTGCAATGGAAAAAATGGTAGCTTGTGCCGGCAATGCCGGCCCCACAGTCAGATCAGACTGTGAGGTATCTCTGGAGATCACCGGTAAAGGAGGTATCGTCACAATGATTGACTCCAGGGTCATCACCCTTTATGGAGAATCAATAAGGAAACAGTGTAACGAGTTACTTGACTTCTTCGCGATTAGTAACTGCCTCCTAAAGATTAACGACTCAGGGGCCTTGCCTTTTGTCATAGCGGCCAGGATTGAGGCTGCCGTTAGGCAACTTGTCAACCCGGTCAGGGAGTACCTGTGCCCTCTTGCCGGAGGCAGCTTTACGGCAACGGCAAGAGACAGGTTCAGGTTTACAAGGCTGTATGTTCCCGGGAATACACCCAGCATGATGATA